>JACQJP010000014.1 GCA_016204975.1 Elusimicrobiota bacterium | reverse complement strand
CCAAGGCACTTTGGGGCTGCGACTGCGTTGTTCGTCGCTCACATAGCCTCCAGCTATGCCACGCTCCTCACGCCTTGTCTCGCTCCCAAATTGACTTGGCAAATGAGTCATTAATTTCGTGACAGAGCCTAAGTCCAAGCCGGACGCAGAACTTGAAGACCTTTACCGGGAGGTCCTGCTGGACTACTATCAAGACGGCCGCCATCGGGGGCGGGCAGAGCCGGCGGACTTGGCGGCCGAAGGGGTCAACCCCCTCTGCGGAGATCAAGTGATTCTCACCGCCCACCTCCAAAACGGCACCATCTCCCAAGCCCGATTCCAGGGTCAGGGATGCGCCATCTCTCAAGCCTCCACCGCGATCCTCACCGAGGCCCTGGAAGGCAAAACCCTCTCCGAAGCCAGCCGGTTGGTGGACGTCTTCAAAGGCTTCATGCTCCAGCCCGGTGCCCCGCAAAACCTGCCGGAGACCCTGGAGTCTGCGGAGGCGCTTGGGGGAGTAAAAAAATATCCCGTGCGCATCAAATGCGCGCTGCTTTCCTGGAATACCTTTCTCGAGGGCCTCAGAGCCTATCGGGAAGGGCAGAGGGAGGCCAAACACACGGAATAGGCTATGAGTCTCGTCACGGAAGAACAGGTCCGCGCAGCCCTGCAACCGGTGCAGGACCCTGAGCTTTTCCTAAGCATTCTGGACCTGGGCCTGATCTATGGAGTGAAGATTGCGGAGGCCGAGCCCGGAAGCGACCGGGCTGAGGTGATCGTTGAGATGACCATGACTTCCCCGGCCTGCCCATACGGTCCGCAACTCCTGGCCCAAGCCCATAGGGCCGTCGAGCAGACGCCGGGAGTCCAAAAGGTCCAGATGAATCTTGTCTTTGAACCTCCCTGGGACCCTCGCACCATGGCCACGGAAGACTGTCGAGATGCCCTGGGAATCTTCTAAGGAGTTTTAACCATGAGGATGACCAGCGCCAGCGAGTATGCCATGCGGATCATGGGACAGATGGTCCACTGCTACGACAAATCCACCTTGACCGCCGAGGAACTCTCCCATCTGGAAAACATCCAGCGAGATTACGTGGATCAGCTGCTTTTGAAGCTCCGTCGCGCCAAACTCATCCAGAGCCGCAGGGGCGCCCAGGGAGGATACCGCTTAAGCCTGGCCCCGGAAAAGATCACCGTGGCAGATGTGGTGGAGGCAGTGGAGAGAGACCTCCTCGAAGACACCTGTGACAAATACTCTTACGGCAAAATGCAATGTCGGCACACTGTCACCTGCAGCATCCGCCCCATCTGGCGCGCCCTGGCGCAGAAGATCGAGAACTTCCTGCGGGGAGTCACCTTGGACGAACTCCAACGGGAAGAGGTGGAGGCAGAGAAGCAGACCTTGATCCTGTGACCTCTCATGCCCTGGTAGACCTCCACTGCCATTCCACCTTTTCCGACGGAACTCTCGATCCCTCCCCATTGATCGAGAGGGCAAAAAAAATGGGGGTCCGCCACCTGGCCCTTACCGATCACGACACCACTGCCGGTCTGTCCGCAGCGCAGCAAGCGGCCAAAAGAGCAGGGATAGAATTTTTAAACGGCATTGAGATCAACACCGCCCAGGAGGGGGACACCGTCCACATCCTAGGCTATGGCCTCAATCCGCAACATCCCTCCCTCTTGAAAAAGCTCCAGGGGTTTCGAGGCAAAAGACAGGAGCGGATACAGCTCATCCTGGAGAAATTGAAGCGGGCCGGAATCTCCCTTCCCCGCTGTGAAAGGGGAGAGGATCACTCCATCGGACGCCCCCACATAGCGGACCTGCTGGTACAGGCGGGGCACGCCGCAAATCGCTCCCAGGCTTTCCGACGCTACCTTCTACCCGGCGGACCGGCCTATGTCCCTCCCCGGGGACCCTCCAGCGCCGAGGCCATCGAAACCATCCGAGAGGCGGGAGGAGTCGCGGTGCTGGCTCACCCATTCCTCGTGTCGAAAAATGATACAATGGTCCCCGCTCTGGTGGAAGAAGGTCTTTTAGGTCTGGAGGTTTACTATCCCTCCCACACCGCCCGCTTCACCCAAGAGCTTCTGCAAATCGCTCGACGCCATAGCCTGATCGCCACCGGCGGCTCGGACTTCCACGGGCCGGAAACAGGCCGTGGGGAGTTGGGAGGATGTGAGGTTCCGTTCAGCGTTTGGGAACAGCTTCAGGACAAACTATCCCTGGACGATGCCTAGGCTCATCGTAACCGCCGTCAACCACTACCCCAAAATTCCCAACCTGCCCAGATCCGCCCACCTGCGACAGGCCATCGCTCAGTTTCAAGAGGGAAAAATCTCCCCACAGGATCTCTCCCGGGTGCAGGAGGAAGTCACCCGAGAGGTGCTTCAGGAGCAACAAGAGGCCGGATTGGACCTGGTCACCGATGGGCAGATCCGCTGGGAGGACCTGGCTACCTATCTGGCCCAGGGGATGGAAGGATTCCGGGTCACAGGCCTAGTGCGTCTTTATGACACCAACACCTATTACCGGCAGCCCGTCGCGGAAAGAAAAGTCTCTTGGAAAGGTCCCATACTGGTGCGGGACCTGCAGGGTGCTCAAAAAAACTCCTCCGTGCCGGTGAAAGCGGTGCTCACCGGACCCTATACCCTCGCCTCCCTATGCCTGCACCCCGCCTACCCCAGATGGGAGGAATTCGTCTTAGACCTGGCCCGAGCCCTCCGGCAAGAGATCGGCGCCCTGGAGGCTGAAGGCAAGGCAGTCTGGATTCAGATCGATGAGCCGAACCTGGTATTTGAGAAACGTCCCTCCTTCTGGCCCCTCTTTAAAGAAGCGTTTCAACTTCTGACCTCGGGGACCTCCGTCCCGATCATTCTACAAACCTACTACGGGGGCCTAGACGGCCTCTACCCGGAGATCCTCCAACTCCCCTTCCGGGTGTTGGGCATGGACTTCGTCACCGCGCCAGCCAACTGGAAACTTTTAGAAAACCACCCTTTCCCAAAAGGAAAGGGCCTGGCTGCAGGAATCATAGATGCCCGCAATACCAAAATGGAAAGCCCCTCGGAAATCTCAAGTCGCATCGAACGGTTGCTGGCGCTTTGTCCCCAAGCAGATCCGATCCATCTGCAACCTCACTGCGGTTTGGAGTTTCTTCCCCGGGAGACGGCGCAAAGAAAGCTTGAAATTCTGGCCCGGGCGGCCCAACCATTTAAATTTCAAAGGGAGCCCGTGCAATGAGCCTGCCTCTTCTGCCAACCACCACCGTGGGAAGCTTTCCGAAACCGGAGTATCTCCTGCGTGCCAGAGCCCAAAGGACCCGAGGCGAAATCTCTCCTCAGACCCTGCAGGAGTTGGAGGAAAAGGCCACCCGGGAATGGATCGAGCTTCAGGAGCGGCTGGGGCTGGACATCTTGGTGGACGGCGAGATGTACCGAGGAGACATGGCCACCTATTTCGCGGAGAATCTGGAAGGCCTGAAGATCAGCGGCTTGGTCCGATCTTATGGCAATCGTTACTATCGCAAGCCCATCGTCACCGGCTCCATCCAGCGAAGCCGCCCCGTTACCGTCCGCTGGTGGCGGTTCACACAGAGTCTGACAAAAAAACCGGTCAAGGGAATGTTGACCGGACCCTACACCCTCATGGATTGGTCCTTCGACGAACACTACGGCTCCCGGAGAGACTGCGCCCTGGCCTTCGCCGAGGCCTTGAGGGAGGAGGCGGAGGACTTAGAGCGGGCGGGGGCCACCTACATTCAGATCGATGAACCGGCGGTTTCGGTCCGCCCTCAAGAACTGGAGCTGGCCATCGAGGCGCTGGGGTGTGTGACCCAAAATCTAAAGGTCAAGACCATCACCCACATCTGTTACGGACGCTTTGAGGAAATTTACCCAGAGATGCTGAGGCTCCCCGTGGATCAGATTGACCTGGAGATGGCTAACAGCGGCTACGATCTCTTGAACCTCTTTAAAAAAAATCCCTTTGATAAGGAGATCGGCCTGGGGGTTTTAGACGTTCACAGCCACCACGTAGAGACAGAGGAGCAGATCCTGTCAGGACTCCAAAAAACCTTGAAGGTGCTCAGCCCCGAGCAGGTGACTGTGGATCCGGACTGCGGACTCAAGACACGCACCCGAGAGGAAGTTGAAAAAAAGCTTGCGGTCATGGTCTCTGCCGTCAAAAAGCTCCGTCAGGAACTAAAGTCCCCCGCCGCCCGCTAGCATCCGCCGGAGGCGAAGGCTGGGTCCCCTTCGCCGTGTTTCGGGTGCTAAGCACGCCCAAAAAAATGTTGGTCATCGCCCATCGAGGAGCCTCTGCCTACGCACCAGAAAACTCTCTGGAAGCCTTCCAACTAGCCCTGGAGATGGGGGCACAGGCCCTGGAGATGGACATCCACCAAACAGCCGACACAAGATTGGTGGTCTCCCACGATCCTCCCAGATCGAGGGCGGCCAAAAGGCCGCCCGCGCTGGAGGAGGTGCTGGACCAGATCCGGCAACACTCCCCACGCACCGCTGCACCCCTGCTTTGCCTGGAGCTCAAAGCCTCCGCTTCACCCTCGGATAATTTCGAGCAGGAGGTGCTCCAAAAGGTTCCTGGGCCCCTGGTCCCAAATGTGATCTTCTCCAGCTTCCAGCTCCGCATCCTAAAGAGGCTGCGACAGCTCTCCCGCACCGTGCGGATCGGGCATCTGGTGGGCTCCACCTCCCCAAAAGAGGTGAAGGAGCTCGCCGGAGAGCTTAAGCCGGATAGCCTGCACCTGAGCCTCAAGCGATTTCATCCCTCTTGGGCCCGCCTGGCCGAAAAGCTCAAGGTTCCGCTCTACGTCTATACCGTCAATGATACCGCCACCTGCTGTCGATTGGAAAAATGCGGGGTCCAGGGCGTTTTCTCCGACTACCCGGATCTCTTGAGCTCACGCTGGGAAAGGGCAGGGGGGAGTCTCTGATGGACGCCGAGACTCTCTGGGAGGAGGCGGAAAGACTCAAAGAGAGCGGACTGGAGCTGCTCGGATACGGAGAATCCGAGCTGTTGCGCCTGGCGGAAAAGACCTCAGCCATCCAGAAACTAAAACGCAGACTTGGGGCGGCCATCCCAGCCCACCTCTATCAACGAACAGAAATTATCCATGGGATCGCCGATTTCTCCGGAGACTCTTATGCTCTAAGCCTGAGGTGCCGTGATCTTCCGGCAAGAAAGATCATCTTCTGCGGAGTGCGCTTCATGGCCGAGACGGCCAAAATCCTCAATCCCGATAAGGAGGTGCTGCTGCCGGAAGAGGAGGCGGGATGCTCCCTGGCGGATGGAATCACCTCCCACCAACTGCAAAGGCTCAAGGAGCAATACCCGGGGGTTCCGGTGGTCTGCTACATCAACACCAGCGCCGCGGTCAAAGCGGAATCGGATGTCGTCTGCACCTCCTCCAACGCTTCCAAAATACTACGGCGACTCTACCAAAAGCACCCCCGGGTCCTGTTTGTCCCGGACGAGTGGATGGCCAAGAACCTCGCTCGCCAACTGGGAAAAAAACTTGGGGAGGAACTCCTCTTCTGGAAAGGGGAGTGCATCGTCCACCGGGAATTTTCGCCGGAACACATCCGGTACTACCGCCGCCTCTATCCGGGCGTTCGGATCCTGGCCCACAGCGAATGCAGCCCAGAGGTAGCGTCCTCTGTGGATCTCCTGGGTGGAACCTCCGACATGCTGCGCGACATTGAATTGACGCCGGCCCCCTCCTACCTCTTGGTGACGGAGTGCGGTCTGGGAGATCTCGCCCGCACGCGATTTCCTCAGAAAAAGTTCATTCCCATGTGCCGCCTCTGTCCCTACATGAAATCCATTACCTTGGACTCCGTCCTGCGCGCGCTGCAGAATCCGCACCCCGGATCCGTCATTCGCATTCCGGAGACAGTCCTGCACAAAGCCAGGCAGAGCCTGGACCGGATGTTTGAGCTGACAGAAACCCCATGAATATCTCCACAGAGAGCGAGGGGGTGATCAATGGATCCCGCGCTTAAAGAGAAGGTGATAGAAGCCGCCCGGGAGCTTGTCTTATCCCGAAAAAAAAATACTCTTCCGGATTCCCTCCCTGATTTTCGAGAAAGCTGCTCGCTACTTCTCTACATCGCCGCCGCAGAGAAGAACCCCTCCCTGCTCCAAAAAACCATCCAAAAGGTTATCGAACTTCTTCAAAGCCCCCTCTACGATCCATTGGAGGGGGGGTTTTTTCTAGAGGCTCCCAACAAAGGCGCCCCCCTCCCGGAAAAACGCCTAAAGGAAAATGCCCTGTGGGTAAGTCTGTTGGTGGATGGATATCTCCTCAAGCCTGAAGAATCCCTGCGACGGGCCATCACCCAAACCCTCCAGATGCTGGAGCAATCCCTGTGGAGCCCAACGGAGGGAGGCTTTTTCGCGCAGGTCAAAGGCTCACCTCCCGCCGGGGAGGCCCTGGAGATCCACAAGATTTTCTACGCCGACGCCAATGCCGCCATCGCCAGGACACTGTTTCAAGCCTCCGCGGCCCTGGGAGAGGATTCCTATTCCCACACCGCAGAGCAAGTCCTCCAGTTTCTCCAGGAGAGGTGCGTCGATCCCGGACGCGGTATCTGCCACTCCCTGAAGGAAAACGGAGAGGCCGAATGTCCAGGAGCCCTCCCGGACCAAGCGTGGACCGCCCTGGCCTTCGTCCAGGCCTCCCAGCACCTGGGCCATCCGGACTACCGAGAGTTTGCGGACTGGATACTCAAGCAACAGATGCTTCTGGGACTGTGGGACAAAGAGCGGGGGGGATTCCTCAACCTGCCGGACGAGCAAGCCCCATCCGCCAAACCCGCGTTGGACAACGCCATCGCCATCGAGGTCTTATGGAAACTCTCGCACCTGAAGGGAAGCCAGGTCTACCTAAAATCCACCGAGGGGGCCCTTCGGACCCTCTGCGCGGAACTCCGAGGCCCTGCCGAGCTGGCGCCGTTTGTAAAACTTTGGGAGTGCCTCCGGCGCGGAAGAATCGAGCTGGATCTGGTGGGCCGCCACGAGGAGGCGCAGACACAGCAGCTGCTGGCTTTGGCCCACGGCATCTATCTTCCTCGGATGCTCCTTTCCTTCATCGATCCTTCCGATATGGATTTCATCCTCTCCCACCGACTAAAATCCGATCACTACCCGCGTCTGTTTGTATCCAAAAACGGCCGTTGCCTCGGCCCCGCCGACACCCGAGAAGAGATCGAATCCCTAACGGCAGACTTATAATAAGGAGGGGATCAGGCTCGAAGCAGGTCCATCTTTAGGTAGGGACGCAGGACAGAAGGAATCTCCACGGTTCCATCCCCTCTTTGAAAATTCTCCAGAATCGCAGCGAAGGTGCGCCCCACCGCCACCCCGCTCCCATTGAGGGTATGAAGGTATTCCTTCCGGCCTTGCTTGCGCCTAAGCTTGGAGTGGATTCTCCGAGCCTGAAAATCCCCACAGGTGGAACAGGAAGAAACTTCGCGATACTGTCCCTCCCCCGGCATCCAAACCTCCAGATCATATGTTTTGGCGGAGGCGAAACCCAAATCTCCCGCGCAAAGTTCCACGACACGATAGGGAAGTTCTAATCGCCTCAACACCTCCTCCGCATGCGCGGTGAGACTCTCCAAAGCGCGTAGGCTCTCCTCCGGAGCGGAGAACCAAACCAGCTCCACCTTGTTGAACTGATGATTGCGGATGAGCCCCCGGGTGTCTTTGCCGTAGGAGCCCGCCTCCCGACGAAAGCAGGCGGTCGAGGCGACGTAGCGAAGAGGCAGGCACTGCGCATCCAATATCTCCGCTCGGTGCAGGTTGACCAGGGGCACCTCGGCGGTTGGGATAAGGTAGGCGTCGTCCTCCCGGCATCGGTAGAGCTCCTCCTCAAATTTGGGAAGCTGTCCCGTTCCCCGCATGGTCTCCGCGCAGACCAGCAAGGGAGGGAATATTTCAGTATAGCCATGCTCTTGGATATGGAGGTCCAGCATGAACCCGATGAGAGCCCGCTCCATAGCGGCCCCCGAACCTTTGAGGAGCGGGAACCGGGATCCGGAGAGCTTGACCGCGCGGCCAAAATCCAGAATCCCAAGCGCTTCGCCCAGGCTCTGATGGTCCTTGGGGTTAAAATCAAATTCCCTTCTGGGGGTCGGGCCCTCCCGAACCGCCCGGTTGTCTCCCGGCCCCTCGCCGTCCGGGACGGAGGCGTGCGGGGGATTGGGAAGCCCGAAGAGTAAATTCTGAAAATCCTTTTCTAGAGCCTGGAGGTCCTCTTCCTTCGCCTTGACGGCGGCCTTGAGGGCCTCCCCCTCCTTCTGCTTACGCGACGCCTCCTCAGGGAATGTCTTGGAGGTCTTGAGCTGGGCCACCTCCTGGGCCAAGCGGTTCCGCTTCTCCCTAAGAGCCTCCACCTCCCGCAAAATCCGGCGGTACTCCCCGTCCTTCTTAAGGACCTCCTCCAAGGCCGGCAGGTACCTGCCACCCCGGCGGATGATCCCCCCGCGAAGCTCCTCAGGATTATTTCTTAAAATATTTAAGTCAATCACAGGACTTTTACAAATCTATTCAGGGGGACGGAGCCAGGATGGCCTGGAGAAAACCGTGGTTTGGCCGGCACAGGCATACAGCCGGCCAAATTGCCGGAGCAAGCCTCGCAAATGGCGAGCGCTTTTCGAAAGGCAACCCTGGACAGGACCCCAATTCCATTTTTCAAAAGTCCTGTCAATCACCCTTTCACGACTCCCAACGGGCGCATCCTAGCCACCTTCTCGGAAATCCCCGCCCGGTGACAAACCTCCACCACCTCGGAAACATCTTTATAGGCGAAGGGGGCCTCCTCCGCCAACCCCCTATAGGAATCGGTGCGCACCTCGATCCCGCGCGCCTGAAGCTGGGCCCTGAGCTCCTGGCCGTGAATCTGCTTCGACGCCTGGCTGCGGCTCATCATGCGCCCAGCCCCATGACATGTTGTTCCAAAGGTTTGCCGCATGGCCCCTTCCGTCCCCACCAAGACATAAGAGTAGGTTCCCATGGATCCAGGAACAAAAACCGGCTGTCCCACTTCGCGATAGAGCTCCGGAACCTCTGGGTGCCCCGCCGGAAAAGCACGGGTCGCTCCCTTGCGATGCACGCACACCCGACGCTTTTTCCCGTCCACCTCATGCTCCTCGATCTTGGCGATGTTGTGGCAGACATCATAAACCACCCGAACCCCCAAATCCAGCGGGGCCCTGTCCAGAACCCGCATCAAAGACTCCCGTACGAAATGGGTGATCACCTGCCGGTTGGCCCGGGCAAAATTGGCCCCGGCGCACATGGCTGCGAGGTAATCCCTCCCCTCCGCAGACTTCAAGGGGACGCAGGCCAGCTGCCGGTCCGGGAGAGAAATTTGGTACCTCCGGATCGCCTGCTGCATGATGTTTAAAAAATCGGCGCAGATCTGGTATCCGCACCCTCGGGACCCGGTATGGATCAGGATCACCAACTGCCCTTTAAAGAGCCCAAAGACAGAGGCCACCCGAAGGTCATAGACCTCGTCCACCTCCTGGACCTCCAGGAAGTGGTTGCCGCTTCCCAGAGTCCCCAGCTGGTTTCTGCCCCTCTCCACCGCGCGCGGACTGGGCAGAGAGGGGTCGGCGTCGGCAAGAAAGCCTTGGTCCTCGATGGTCAGACAGTCCTCCGGATCTCCAAAGCCTTTTTCGATGGCCCACTGGGCGCCCTTCCTAAACACTCCTTGCATCTCTTCTTTAGAAAGGCGGAGCTTTCCCGTGGAACCCACCCCCGAAGGCACGCTGTGAAACAGGCTGTCCATGAGCTTGGGGAGATGGGGCCGGAGCTCCTGCGCAGTTAAATCGCTTCGAAGCAGCCGAACCCCGCAGTTGGACACCACGAATCCCTCAGCCACAAAGTTATGAGAGGGATGGTTCATGGTAAAATCGTAGACCCATCCCTGATAAGGCACCGCTTCCTTCACAATCACCACATCCCAAAGCATGCCGGATTCTCCTAACCCCCTGGTGTAGACTCGGCAATAATCCTCAAAAGAGAGGAGAGAGCGCCAAACCCTAGGACTTGTCTTACGTCCCTCATAGATACTTCGCTCCAGAAAGCGCCGCGGCACTGTCGGCCCAAAGACCGCCATCAGCCTTTTCGCGCTCAGACCGAACCGCTCGTGCAATGACCTCGCCTCCCTGGCGATACGTTCTCTCTCCAAAACAATTATCCTCTTTTCCTTAAGGTATTGAGCCGCAACCAGTCCCAGATGAAACTTGCGCCGGTGATAGGAAAAGCCCACCTTAGAATAGAGCGCAATGAGGCTTGCCGGCTTAGAATCCAGAATCAGACGCAAACGGCGGGACAATCTTCCATCCTTGCGCCGATACGGATCCGGCGTCTCGGATATAGTCCGCGTCCCAACACCAAACCCCTCCAACAATACAGAGATGTCTTGTAGAAACTCCCCGCCGCTCCAAACCAAATCCTCACGTTTACTCAAGGAGAGCACGGGACAATATAGATTCTGGCGGGAGAGATTTTTTGGGGAGGCCAGTTCTGCTCCAAAGAAGGCAGAGAGAAAAAGACGCTTCTGCCAGAGAGGCGCCTTAAAAATCCAATTGGGAATTCGGTAGGCCTGCTCTGCCCTGTTTCCCACGGGGCAACCCAAACAAGCCATCAGAACCGCGAAAGCCGTGCTGCCGATCCGGAAGGATTCTTCCACCCGTTCAAATCGATATTCCCTATAATAAGTCCGTATGCGATGAAAACGGCGTCGAGAATAAACCCTGGAAGCAGCAAACCCAATGGGTGAAGCATCCCTGCGAATATCGTATAGATTTTCCGCATCCCCAAAAAACCAGGCAACCCCATTTCCCTTCCCCTGATTTAGAAAGAACAACGTTCCATCCCCCATCAGATACCCCAATAGCTTCATCAAGTAGGGCAGCTGAATCGAATCGCATCGAAGCGGCAGAAGCCCCCTTCCCTTCAATGCCTTCAAAACCTGTGGGACTGCGTTGCCTAAGGTGCCTCTCCCTTGTCCGACCAAGTACCCTCGAACATCTTCCTCAGTCACAAGAATATCTTTCGCGGGGGGCTCATAAGGCACCCCCTCAAAAGGATAAACAGAAACCCGTTCCCCAGCCCCAATTTCTTCCAACGGACGCATCCCATCCTCCGTATAAAAAGGATGATCCCCGGTTGCCAAGAGTTGCCGACCCGTCTTTGTTATCACACGATACATCTTCCCGTAACTAGGTTTCCGATAAAAGGCATCCACCTCTGCAACATCTGCACGACAAGCACTTAAATCCAATACGGAAAGCCTCTCTTCCTGCCAAGCTCCTGCAAACTCCTCTATCGGGCGCACATAACCCAAAGCATGCAGAACCCTAGATCCTTGCGCAAGGCAGGAAATATCATACCCGACCATTCCGGGGCTTATGACCCCCTCTTGGACGTCCAGCGCCGCCACCCCACCCACCGGGGCGCCGTACCCCCAATGGGCATCGGGCATGGCCAGGGAGGCGACCTGGATTCCTGGAAGCGTGGCGACGTTGGCCACCTGCTCCGCCACCCGCTCGCGCTCGAGCTTCGGCAACATCTTCTCCGAGGCAAAGACCCTCCCCGGAACCCTCATGGAGCCCGTGGCGGGAAGCTCCCATAAAAAATCATTGACCTTTCTAAACCTTCGTTCGGTCATAAGAAAAACGACAAGCCCCCGAGAATCTTGTCTGACCCATTATATCGTTTCTCCAAGGGAGTCTTACTGGAAAATCTCCTCCACAAAAAATCCGGTCTTTGCCGGCACCATCCGACGGGGATAATACCTTTCGATCAGGGAAAACACCGCCTCTGGACTGCGCAGTTTGAGATGGTGGATTAGAAAGAGAACATCGTCACGGTCCTGAGAGTCAAACCTCGCCGCCACGCACTTCATAGCCAGCATGTAGTCGGCGCTAGGGGCCCAGACGCGCAGGTGAGAAAAACTCAGGACTTCCTGCCGGGGTGGCTCGGAGTAAAAATACTCCTTCACCGCATCGTTGAGCCAATCCTTTGATAAACCAAACCTTTCGGCCACCTTCTTGGCGGCCTGTCGGATCTCCCGCGTGGGATAGAAGATGGCATCTACGTCTTTCGTTGCCTGCCGGGCATCGAAGACCAGGCACATGACGGCCCCGCCGCAAATTCCCACCTCTCCCACGACACCCTTCCTTTTCAGCTCAATGTTGAGAGCCTTAAACAACTTTTTAATCAACGCCTTCTCCAGCATCATTCACGCTCTAGCTAGAAAATTTCCAAGGACAAAAATATTCCTCCGGCGAAATTGCGTGGGGGATTCCACCAGCGCCGAAGCCTTCAGGTTCTCCACGCCGGAAACAAACCAGGGGTCGCGAAGAGGATCAATCCCGGCGCACCACCAAGGGACTGGAACCCCCTGCTCCGCGCACAAAAACTCAACCGCGGACGCCAAAAGCGCGAGAAGTGGCGGAGAAAGCCCCGGATCAGGGGCCCGGGACGCAAGGCCAGAGCAAGGATTTTTCCTAAAGGCATCGACGAACTCAAACAGCCACTTGGTCCAGGAAGAGGATCCCTCCCTCAAAATCTGGATTGAAATCTCCGAAACCGAAGCCTCTGCTCCAATATCCGCACGGCGGCTGCCGCCAGCCCGGCCTAGATCTTGCGCGGGGACGCCCAAAACCCGGGCGAGCTTGACCAGAGTGGACCACCGGGGGTTGCCACGGCCGGACTCCAAAAGCTGCAGAGTCTTGTAGGCGATCCCTGCCCTCCGAGCCAACCTCCTTTGGGACAGGTCCCTCTTCATCCTTTCCAATGCGAGGAGGAGCATCTCTTTACACCCGTTATTATATATGACGTAATTTATTACGTCAAGTCCCAGACCAGAAGACCTCGCCAGAAAGCTCTTCTCAAAAAGAGGTCTCGTTTTTCTGACTGTTTAGGAATGGCAACGGCGGGACTAGGAAAGTCGAGGATCAGTTTTTCGACGGCGCCGCTATAATCCTCTCAATAGCTTGGACAAGGGCAGGGTCACGGGCGCCGAGGGTCCAAGTGCCCAAGGACCTGCACGTTGGCATCCTCTGGATACCCGGCTGGTACCCAGAGCTCTCGGAGGGTGTCAATTGCTTGACCTCGCGAGACGGAACCCGAGGACATAGTTGCCGGCGCCGGGGTCGTAGTAGAGACGAAGAGCAGACCGCAGGTAACTGGCATCGCGGATGAGCCAGGAACCGCCGCGGGCGACCCGGTCGAAGACTAAATCTTCCCAGGCGCTGCCATCCTCAGGTGCTCCTTTATATGACCTGTGCCAAGTATCCTGCACCCATTCCCAGACGTTTCCGGCCATATCACAAAGTTCTCCGCCCGACTCCAGCTTCACGTTTCCCTCCGGCGCCTTGCAAACCTCTTTGGTCGCGTTGCCGCAACCGTAAAAGTTCGCCCTCTCGCAGGTCGGCTCCTCCCAACCCCACGGGTACCTCACATTCTTACCGGCGCCCCGTGCAGCGTATTCCCACTCCGACTCGCTGGGAAGCCGTCCGCCCGCAAACGCCGCGAAGTCTTGGGCCTGCTGCCAAGTCACGCAAACCACCGGCTGATTTTCGAACTCGGCAAACTTCTCCGACCAATAATAACAGTTGCCGGTATCAATCGGCGTACACTGATCCGCAGCCACGCAGCCCGCATACTGCTTTAAAGTGACCTCGGTTTTAGACATCTTAAAGGGCTTGATCGTGACCCCATGAGCGGGCTTCGCATAAGAAATGTCGGTGTCAGAAGAGCCGTTTTCAGAACCCATGGTAAAGTAGCCGCCGGGGATTTCTACCCACTCAATGTCATCCAGCACCTGTTGCCCAAAGCGTTCCGAGGATGATTGCCCTACGGCAAAACAGAGAAGCCCCACAATCCCTACCCATACTTTCCTCACGGCATTACCTCCATATTATGACCTCATAGTGAACCGGACCCACCAAGAAATTGTTTCCGCAAAACTTAAACATTCACCGTCAACTCTTTAGGTATTATAGAGGAACTACCCAAATTAAGCATAGGCCGAAAGGGGAAGTGGAGAACAGAAAAAGGACCCAGAGTACTCATAGGACCAAAGTCCCGACTCTAGTAGGACCTTTGGCCCATCCCCGCTAAGATAAAGTCTTATCGCAGGCGGATGGCCGGGGATTGCCTGGAGAAAACCGTGTTTTGTCCGGCACGGGCATACAGCCGGACAAAATGCCGGAGCGAGGCTGCGATACGCGGGGATGGGACCTTAAACGTCGAATACCAGGTTCGTTTGGTAGAGGGGGCCTTCCCGGCGGATGCACAACCGATGGTAGGTGGCGGACTTGACCTCCCGGACGGGAGGATGCCTCTTGCGGTCCAGAGCAAGGACCCGGATTTCGGCCTTCAGTTGATGGGAAGAAACGGAAAGGATACGAACCGGAATGGAAACCTGCTCCCGGGCGGAGAAAAGAAAGATCAGGTGGTTGAGCCAGTTGACCAGAAGGTTTTCGTAATCAATGCCTTTCAGGGAAACCT
This sequence comes from Elusimicrobiota bacterium, assembly GCA_016204975.1. GTDB lineage: Bacteria > Elusimicrobiota > Elusimicrobia > JACQJP01 > JACQJP01 > JACQJP01. The sequence goes on along the minus strand of JACQJP010000014.1, from coordinate 46,956 downwards.
TTTTTTTTGCCCCGGTAGGCCGGGCCCCGCCGCGTGGAACTCTATGAGGAGTAGCCGAGACGCCCCCGGGCAGATTCTCCCCAAACCAAAGGTCCAACAAGGCCTGGGCACTGTGGAGAAAAATCGCCTTGCGGTCTTTTCCGCAGACCTGGTAGGCAAGCTCAGAGGTGTGGGGAAGGGAACAAAAAGGGAGGCGCCGGGAAGTCTCTCTAGAGCCCCCGGCCATTCTCGGCCACCACCGGCTCCACCGCCGCCACCCGATCCTGCGGCTGCAGCTTGACCAGCCGGACCCCCTGGGTGTTTCGGGAGATAACCCGTATCTCTTTGCAGTGGAGGCGGATGGCCATCCCCTGCTCGGTCATGATCATCACATCGTCTTTATCGGTGACCACCTTTGCGCCCACCACGGGCCCGTTTCTCTCGGAGGACTTGATGGCGATCACCCCCCCGCCTCCCCGATGCTGGCCGCGGTACTCCGCGATGTCGGTGCGCTTGCCGTAGCCGTTTTCACAAACGGCCAAAAGGGTGGCCTTCATCTTGTCCGGGATGGCCGCCATCCCCAGCACCTGGTCTTTGCTAGAAAGGCGGATCCCCCTAACTCCCCTGGCCACCCGTCCCATGGAACGCACATCCGACTCCGGAAAGCGGATGCACATTCCATCCACCGTAGCGATCAAAAGCTCATAGGAACCGTCCGTCCAGGCGGCGTCCACTAAAACGTCCCCCTCCTCCAAGTTGATGGCGGCGATGCCGCTTCTGCGGATGTTGTCGAACTCAGCCACAGGAGTCTTTTTGACGGTTCCCTTGCGGGTACACATCACGACATATCCTTTTTGATCCTTCTCTCCTTCAAACCCCTTGACCGCCAGGAAAGAAGTCAGTTTCTCATCCGCCCCCAGGGCCACTGCGTTCACGATCGCCTTGCCTCGGGAGGTGCGGGAGGCATCCGGCAGATCGTAGACCTTGACTGAGTAAACTCGGCCCCGTGTCGTGAAAAGAAGCAGCGTCGCGTGGGTGGAGGTGACGAAGAGCCTTTCCACGAAATCGTTGTCTTTGGTAAGCATCCCGGTGATACCCTTGCCGCCGCGTCCCTGAGCGCGATAGGTGTCCACCGGCATCCGCTTGACGTACCCAGAGTGCGTGAAACAGACCACCACCTCCTCCTCCACAATCAAGTCTTCCACCGACAAGTCCTCCACCCGGGCCGCAATCTGCGTGCGCCTCGGCTGGGCATACTTGACCTTGAGCTCTTTCAGCTCCTCCTCAATCACCCCCAGAACCTTGCGCGGATCACCCAAAATGCCTTTGAGCCTTCCAATAATCTTCAGGAGCTCCGCATGCTCCGCCTGGAGAGCCGTCCCTTCCAGGCGGGTCAACTGATGCAGCCTCATATCCAGGATGGCCTGCGCTTGAATCTGGGAGAGATCATAGCGGGCCATGAGCTTTCCCCGGGCCACCAGGGCGTCCTTCGACTCCCGAATGATCTTGATAACCTTGTTTAAATACTTCAGGGCTACTTGCAGCCCCTCCAAGACGTGGGCCCTCTCCTGGGCGCGCTGGAGCTCATATCGGGTACGCCGCGTCACCACCGACTTGCGATGCTCCAAGTAGTGCTGGAGGAGTTCTTTGAGATTTAATACGCGAGGGCGTCCATCCGCCAGGGCCAACAAGATGACCCCGAAAGAGGCCTCCATCTGGGTATTTTTGAAGAGCTGGTTCAAGACGATCTGAGAGTTGGCGTCGCGCTTGAGCTCAATGACTACGCGGATTCCCCGGCGGTCGGATTCGTCCCGGAGATCGGAGATGTCGTCTAGCCTGCGATCCCGGACAAGCTCCGCAATATGCTCCAACAACAGTGCCTTATTGACCTGATAGGGAAGCTCCGTCAAGATAATCGCTTCCTTACCTCCCCGAATCGGCTCCACGAGGGTTTTGGCCCGAAGGCGCAGCATCCCGCGCCCGGTTTCAAAGTAGCTTTGGACGCCGGAGCGGCCCTGGAGGATACCGTAGGTCGGGAAGTCCGGACCCTTGATGGTCTTGGCCAGATCTGCGACGGAAAGCTTGGGATTGCCGATGAGTTGGACCAGGGCGTCGCAAACCTCCCCCAGGTTGTGCGGAGGGATGTTGGTGGCCATTCCCACCGCGATGCCGGAGGAACCATTCACCAAAAGATTGGGTAGTCTGGCCGGAAGCACCAGCGGTTCCTGCAAAGAGCCGTCATAGTTGGGGGCAAACTCCACCGTCTGCTTCTCAATGTCGGCCAGAATCTCATCGGCGATTCGAGCTAAGCGGACCTCTGTATAGCGCATCGCGGCGGGAGGGTCTCCGTCCACGGAGCCGAAGTTTCCCTGGCCGTCCACTAAAGGGTGTCTTAAAGAAAAATCCTGAACCATGCGGACCAAAGCCTCATAGACAGCCATGTCCCCATGGGGGTGGTATTTTCCAAGGACATCTCCCACCACGCGGGCGCTCTTTCGGTAGGGACGGCTGTGCCGCAGGCCCATCTCCTCCATCGTATAGAGGATGCGGCGGTGGACGGGCTTCAAACCATCCCGCACGTCCGGAAGCGCCCTCCCCACGATGACGCTCATGGCGTAGTCAATGTAGGAGGACCGCATCTCCTCCCCGATATCGCGGGCGATGACCTTGGCCGGAAGCGGTCCCGGAGAGGCTCCGTTTGTTTTCTCGGTCACTGGGGGCATATTCTAAGGCTCTGTCACGAGCCTAAATATCGAGGTTTTTGACCTCCTGGGCGTGCTGCTCGATAAAGATCCGCCGGGGTTCCACCTTGTCACCCATGAGGGTGGTGAAGATCTGTTCGCAGGCGACCGCATCCTCCAGGGTGACTTTGAGCAGTTTTCTCCTCTTGGGGTCCATGGTGGTCTCCCACAACTGTTCCGGGTTCATCTCCCCCAAGCCTTTGTAACGCTGAATGGCGGCCCCGTGGCGCCCCGCCTCCCGAACCCCGTCCAGGAGACTCTGCAGTGAGAACAGATCCTTCTGGGCCTCCCCCAGAACCAGGCGGAAGAGGGGCTTGGTCTTCTCATCCGGGACCGCTTCGTGCTGGGCAAGACCCAACCCAAAAGACAGAAGTTGTTTTTGGGCCTGCTCCAGTCTTGGAAACTCCCAAAGCTCCTGTACCTCGGGGCCCAACTCCTCTTCCACCTCCCCCAACTCCTCCCCTCCCTCCCCGGAAGGCTGCATCTGTTTTTTGAGTTTTTCTTTGCGCCGCTTTAGAAAGGCCTCCTCAAATTGCTTCCACTCCTTCTCCTTGAAAAAGTATTTAAATTCCCCGGGGGTTTCCTCCACGCGGTAGAGGGGAATCTTGCCGCTTTTATCAAAATTCAAGAAATCCGCCAGCCCCATGCCCTTACGGGAAAGATGCCCCAAAACGAATTCTGCCTCACGGAGAATCTTCAAAAGCTTCTCGAGTTTCTTGGAGTCCATTCTGGAGAAGCTCTTTCCTCTCTTCCGGAAGAACACCTCCGCCGACTGGACCCCCTCCGCAAATAACCAGTGCTGTAGAGCCTCCTCGGTCTCCACATACATCTCCGTCTTGCCCTTCTTGACCTTATAGAGCGGCGGCTGGGCAATATAAATATGCCCTCTCTCGATCAGGGGTTTCATCTGGCGGTAGAAGAAGGTCAGAAGCAGCGTCCGGATATGCTGGCCGTCCACGTCCGCGTCAGCCATGATGATGCATCTGTGGTAGCGGAGCTTCTCCAAACTAAACCCCTCGGAGGACCCCGGCTGGCCGACCCCGGTGCCTATCGCGGCAATGAGGGTGCAGATCTCCTCGTTAGCCAGCACCTTGGCCAAGCGGGCCTTCTCCACGTTGATGATCTTTCCCCGAATCGGCAGAATAGCCTGAAAGGCCCGATCCCTTCCCTGCTTTGCGCTCCCTCCCGCGCTGTCGCCCTCGACTATGAAAAGCTCGGATTTTTCTGGGCTCCTCTCCTGGCAGTCCGCCAACTTGCCCGGCAAAGAGGTGTCTCCCAAAACCCCCTTGCGCCGCGTCAGCTCCCTGGCCTTGCGGGCCGCCTCCCGAGCCTCCGCCGCCTGGACCGTCTTCTGGCAGATGATTTTCGAGGTGGCGGGGTGCTCCTCAAAAAAAGTGGCCAGGGCCTCGCCGGAGATGGACTTGACGATTCCCTCTATCTCCGCATTGCCCAGCTTGGTCTTGGTCTGACCCTCAAACTGAGGATTGGGAACCTTCATCGACAAAACGGCGGTCAGTCCCTCCCGGACATCCTCCCCGGAAAGGGAAAAGGTCTTGCCCTTAAGCATCTCTTGCTTCTTGACGTAATCATTGATGACCCGGGTCAGGGCCGATCGCAAGCCCGCCAAGTGGGTGCCCCCCTCCACGGTATTGATGTTGTTGACGAAGGAGAAGATATTTTCCGCATAGTCTTCGTTGTATTGCAGGGCACACTCCACCTGAATCCCTTCGCGTTCCACGCTGAAGTGGATGGGTTCCGCATGAAGGACCTTTTTATTGGCGCTTAAAAACTTGACGAACTGGGAAATTCCACCTTCGTAGCAGAAGGTGTGTTTTCGGTCCTCCCTCTCGTCAAGGATGGAGATGCGGGTTCCGGCATTGAGGTAGGCCAGCTCCCGCAGCCGATTGGAAAGCACGTCGTAGGAAAATTGGATGGTTTTAAAGATTTCGGGGTCCGCCTTAAAGCTGACGCGGGTCCCCCGGTCTTCCGTCTTGCCCACAACCTTGACTTGCCCCCGGGCCTTTCCCCGGGAATACTCCTGAAAGTAACTCTTGCCGTCCCGATAAACCTCCACCCGCGTCCATTCGCTTAGGGCGTTGACCACCGAGACCCCCACCCCGTGGAGCCCGCCGGAGACCCGGTAGGCCTTGTGGTCGAACTTGCCTCCGGCATGGAGAGTGGTCAGGACCACCTCCAAGGCAGACTTCCCCTTAAACTTGGGATCCTTCACCTCCCGCATGGGATCGATGGGGATTCCACGTCCGTCGTCCAAAACAGTAACGGAGTTGTCGGGATGAATCAGAACCTCCACGTTCTTGCAGTAGCCGGCCAGCACCTCGTCAATGGAGTTGTCCACCACCTCATACACCAGGTGGTGGAGCCCCTCGGGGCCGGTGGAGCCGATGTACATCGCCGGACGTCGGCGAACCGCCTCCAGACCCTCCAATACTTGGATCTTAGAGGAATCGTAGGCAGCGCTCTCCAGGGCAGCCACAGAGCCCTTGGATACGTCATTACCCCCGCGGGGATGCCTTCGAGCCTTTCCTTTTGGCGAGGACCTTCTTCCTACTTTTCTTCCGGCCATCGGTTGACCTTGAGGTCTGTCAGGGCGTTTCTGCCCAGGCGCTTATTGAGGTTTCTTAAAATCTCCGTTTTACGAAATGCCACCTCCTGCTCCGCAGAGGGAGAGGAGACCTTAACAAATAAAACCCGGCTCCGAATGCCATGCAAACTTACGTGGCCCTTCAGGTGTCCCATCTCTAGATCCCACGCGGAGCGCAAGAGGCTGAGGGACTCGGTGTCGGTCTGCCTCTCCCCCCACCACTGGCGGATGAGGTCGCCGACCCTCCTCATGGTTGTATTCTCATGGGCATGATCACGCAGAGATAATCCGCGTCATTAGAGGGCCGCAGCAGCCCGGGATTTAGCGGCGTGGTGAGGTTGAGAGAAACCTTGTCGGAGCTGACGTTCTTGAGCATGTCTGCTAAAAAGCCCGGATTAAAGGCTATCTCGAAGGGCTCCCCGGAATATTCCACCTTGATCTCATCCTCGAATTCCCACAGCCCGTGAGTCGAGGCGGAGACGCCTAGAGAATCCTTTTTGAGTTGGTATCGAACGGACCCTCCCCTCTCCGCCGTGCACAGAGCGGCCCTCTTGGTCACCGCCAGCAGATCCTGCGTCGGAATCTCAACCGAGAGATCGCTCTTGGAGGGAATGACCTGCTCGTAGTTGGGGAAATTCCCTTCAATGAGGCGGGAGATGAGAGTTGTCTCCTGAATCTGGAAGGCCACCTGGTTGTCGCTGACCGACGTCAGCACCCTAGCCTCCTTCGAGGTCTTTTCCGAAAAAGCAGAGAGAAGCCTTATCAATTCTTGTAGGGCCTTAGTGGGTATGATAACCTTGAACTGTTGTTGAGGGGGTATTCCCTTTCTCCTAACCAAAGCCAGCCTCCTTCCATCGGTAGCCACCATCATCCAGGTTCCTTTTTCGGCCACGCAGTATATCCCATTGAGCACGTAACGGGTCTCGTCCGCGGAGACCGCAAAGGAAACTTTACGCACCATTTCTTGCAACAGCCCGGCCGAGACTTCAAAGGCCTGCTCTTTGGAGAAGCCGGGCAGCACGGGATAGTCGGACTTAGGCATCCCCATGACCACGAAACGGGACTTTCCACAGCGGATTTGGACTTTATTGTCCGAATCCGCATGGATAGTGACATCTTCAGAATCCGGCAGGCTATGTAGTATATCTCCAAACTTCTTGGCGGGGATGGTCACGGAGCCTCCGGACTCCACCTCTGCCCTTAGATAGTGCCGGACTCCAACCTCCAGGTCTGTAGAGGACAGTTTAATTTTCGAATCCTCGGTCTCCATCAGAAAATTGATAAGAATCGGCAAGGTACTTCTGGCAGAGAGAGCGGATTGGATGGCCTGTACCCCCCTGGACAGATCTTCCCGATTACAATGGATCTTCATCTTATTATTCCTCCTCTTCCTCCTCGTCTTGCCTACAGTGTGGACGGAGGGGATGGCCGACGGGAACCCCAGGTCATTCGCTGTGGATAATCACGCAGAAAAGTTCAGTCTTTCCACGCTCGGCCAGGAAACACACAATTTTTATAACCCTGCGAACAATTTCTCCCCAGATATTCAGTCAGCCTGTGCATAGATATCTTGGGTGATGCGGTTGATCAGAGCCATAAAATAGGGGTCGCTCTGTATCTTGTTCTTTATTTTCTTTTGGGCATGGATGACGGTGGTGTGATCTTTACCTCCAAAGGCCGCCCCAATTTCCGTGGTGGAGAGGTCGGTCAGGGTTCGGCATAGGTACATGGCAATCTGCCGGGGGAAGGCGATGGAATCGGTTCTCTTTTTGGACTTTAGGTCCCGAACCTCCAAGTTAAAGTGAGAGGCAATCACTCTCTGAATCGCTTCGGTGGTGAGGGGGCTGGAGGGAACGTCTTGGGAAACGGAATCTCTGAGGACCTCCTTGGCCGCATCCACCGTCAGGGGCCTGCCGGTCAAGGAGGAGTAGGCCACCAGGCGGATCAAGGAGCCTTCCAGCTCCCGGATGTTGGTTTTGATGATAGTAGCGATGTAGGATAGGATGTCCTCCGGGACGAAGAGCTTTTCTGACTCGGCCTTCTTGCGCAGGATGGCCACGCGGGTTTCTAAATCCGGCGGTTGGATATCTGCGACCACCCCCCACTCAAACCGTGAGATCAAGCGCTGCTCCATGGGAGACATTTCCTTAGGAGCCCGGTCGGAGGTAATGACGATCTGCTTATTGGAGTCGAAGAGGGCGTTGAAGGTGTAGAAGAACTCTTCCTCGCTGCGTCCCTTGCCGATCAAGAACTGGATGTCGTCGATGAGAAGGCAATCCAGGCTGCGGTATTTGTTGCGGAAGGCCTCCGGCCGGTCATCCCTTAGAGAGTTGATATATTCGTTGATGAACTGCTCGGAGGTGTTATAGAGCACCCGGCCGCGAGGCTGTCCCCTGCGTAGGGCATGTCCGATGGCGTGCATGAGATGGGTTTTGCCGAGTCCCACCTCGCTATAGATGAACAGGGGATTGTACTGTTTCCCAGGGCTTTTGGCCACCGCCTCCGCAGCGGCTTGGGCGAATCGGTTGGAGGTTCCCACCACAAATGTGTCAAAGGTGTATCGGGGATTGAGCTCACTGAGGGTAAAGTCACTTTGAGGAGGGGGGGCTTCAATGGGATCCATAGAGAAGGGGGTCTTCTGCAAAACCTCCTCCAGTTCCTGGGTGAGGCTGTAGTGCAGGGAGATGTCTGTGCCAGTCAGGTTCTTGAGCAGCCCCTCTATACGGCTTTGGAATCTTTCCTTCAACCAGTCTGAGAAGAACTTATTGGGGACCTGGAGGGTCAGGAGGTTGTTCTCCAGGTTTTTTGGCACAATGGGTTTGACCCATAGGTCAAACAGCTCCGGGTTTAAATCGTTCTTGATGGAGGAGAGGACCTGTTCCCAGACGGATTCCGCAGTCATCTTGCCTGTGCTGGCGGAGTTTTCCACAGGTTATTCACAGGTGTTAATAAGTATCCTCAGATGCCTAATAACGTCCGGCAGCTATTCAAAGACCTATTCTATGATTTTCGGGCTTTTCCCGTCAAGAGGGCTCTCGCTGGGCTAGTTGACAGCGAAAGGAAATTTGAGGTAGAATCCCTCCCCGACAGAGGGTGAAACCATGCTGCCGACTTATCGCCCCCATGTTTTAAAGAGAAGGAGAAAGATCGGCTTTCGCGCCAGGAGAAGCACTCCTGGCGGTAGGAGGGTTTTGAACCGCCGTCGGCAGAAGGGCAGAAGGCGGCTAGTGTTAGTTTAGAATGCTCTGCCGCATACGCGCTCCTGAGGAGATTCGCAGGGTCGTCTACTCGGGGCGCCGAGTGTGCAACGGCAGGTTTTTAGTCTGGGTTTATTCGCGCGAGAAAGAGGGTCCTAGCGATAAAGGGGGTCCGACTCGGCTGGGTATCTCGGTTCCCAAGAAGTTTGGGAAGGCTGTCGCTCGCAACCGAGTGAAGCGGCTTCTGCGGGAGTTGTTTCGGACGCATTTGGGACATTCCCGCCTGGGGTGGGATGTGGTGATCCGGCCCGTTCCCGGGTGGAAACCCAGCGATTTTCATGCGGTTCAGGCCTCCATTCTTGATCTCTTTCACCGGGCACGGCTTTTACCAGACGCTTCTTCTGGAGCTGCTTGATTTTCTTCGCCTATTTCGCAAGGTCCTCGCCCCGCCTGCCTGCCGGTTTCATCCCAGTTGCTCGGAATATGCAACGGAGGCCATTCTGAAGCATGGCGCGCTTTTGGGGCTTTTTCTCTTTTTTCAGCGTCTGAGCCGGTGCCATCCTTGGTGTGCCGGGGGGCCCGAGCCTGTGCCGCCTGCTGCGAACCTTTCATGGAGAAGAATCTTCTTTTAGCGCTTCTTTTGTCCGCCTTGGTGTATGTGGCCTGGTTTGGCTGGCTGAGCCGGACGCCGCCCCAGACCTCGCCCGTGGCTCAGGCGCCGGAGTCTGTGGAGGGGTTTGCGGAACCCTTGCTGGAAGAGGAGACTGGGTTTTTTGAGGAGGCTCCGCAGATTTTTGAAAAAGAGGCCTACCGCGCCGGCTTCTCTGTCGGAAAGGGAGCCCTCGTCCGCTGGGATTGGTTGGACGAGGAGGGGGAGCCGGTAGCCCTGATTCCGGGGGAGGGGGCGGGATTCTTCAGGACGGAGCCGGAGGTTCGCTGGCGCCTCCTCTCCAGAGACGGCTCTCGGATCCAGTTTGCCGGCAACCTCCCCGGCCAAGTGGTCTGGACCAAGGAGTTTTCTCTTGGGGAAAAGTGGGTGGATCTGCGGCTCACCTTGGAGAATCCTTCCCGCAGTCGTCAGGGCTATCCGAGGTGGAGCCTCCTGTTGGGGCCGGGGCCGCTCTCGACCCCGGGTCAAAACGATCTCGGGAGCCAGCTTCGGGCCATCGCCCTATTCGACGCAGCAGGGGAGGGCAAGTTCCGGAAGCTGGATGTAGGAGAAGCGGGTCGTGGGGTGATGCGTTGGGTGGGGCTGGACAACCACTACTTTCTGGCGGCCCTCTTGCCGGAGCCGGACGACGCTCCCGCGGCGCTTCCGGAGCGGGGGTTCCGAATAGAGAAGAAAGACTCCTTCCCCGAGGTGCACCTTCTTTGGGAGGCGGGAGATCTCCCCCCTCGGGCCCGACAGGAGTGGAAATTTCGTTTTTACCTCGGTCCAAAGGACTATGAGAGGCTTCAGTCGCTGGGTTCTGGACTGAAAAGATCGGTAGACTTCGGCTTCTTCAGTTTTTTGGGAAAAATCGCCTTCGTGAGCCTCTTAAAGCTCAAGCAGTGGACTGGAAACTACGGTTGGGCGATTGTGCTTCTCACCATGGCCATCCAGGTTTTGATGCTCCCGCTCTCTTTGAAGAGCACCCGGGCCATGGCGGCAATGAAAAAGCTCCAGCCCCAGATGAAGCTGTTGCAGGAGAAGTTCAAAAATGACCCCCGCCGTCTCAACGTGGAGATGATGCAGCTCTACAAAGTGCACAAGGCCAATCCCCTGGGGGGGTGTCTTCCCATGCTGGCTCAGCTTCCGGTCTTCTGGGCGCTGTTTACGACTCTGCGCAACGCCTGGGAGCTTCGCGGGGCCCCTTTTGTCCTTTGGATCCGCGACCTTTCGATCCATGATCCCTACTATGTGCTGCCGTTGCTCATGGGGGGGACCATGGTGCTGCAGCAAAGGCTGAATCCTGCCTCCGCAGATCCAGGACAGGCGAAGGTGATGACCTGGATGCCGGTTCTGTTTACCTTCATGTTTCTCCGTTTTCCTTCAGGGTTGGTTCTCTATTGGCTGACCAACAACATTCTGAATATTTGCCAGCAGGGAGTGCTTCTGAAGCGCTACCGATGAGAGTGAATCGAGGTGAATCATGAGCGAAGAGTGCATCAGCGAAGGTGTAGATGTTCCCAATGCGGTGGAACAGGCCCTGAAAAAGCTATCTTTGAGGCGGGACCAAGTGGAGGTGACGGTTTTGCAGGAGGCGGCCTCCGGGTTTTTCGGGCTGCGGGTAAAGGCCGCCCGCGTGCTTGTTCGGGAAAAGAGGTGGGAGCCACCAACGCCGGCGGAGTCGAGGACCGGTTCCGGGGCGCGCACTGCAAAGCCTCCGTCGCTGCGGCCTCACCGGACCGGGCCGGAGGGAGCCCCTCCAGCAGCGCCTGCGTCGCTGCCGAGCTCCCCTGGGACGGCGGAGATAGAGGGGGCTCGAGAGATCGTTTCTTCAACGGCCCAGAAGATACTGGGCTTTATGGGTTTTTCTGCCTCGCCCGCGGCAGTGAGTTGGGAAGCCTCGCAGTCCCGCTACCGGGTGGAGGTGGAGACGGACCAGGGAGGTCTTTTGATCGGGAGAGAAGGGCGAACCCTGGAGGCTTTTCAACTTCTGGTCACGTTGATCGCCACACGCAAGGTCGGGCAGCCGGTGGCGGTCCAGATTGACACCCAGGGATACTGGAAGCGGCACGAGGACCGCATTCTGGCGCAGGTCTCCCGGACGGTCCAGGAGGTGGAGAGGTCCGGTGTGGCCCACTCTCTGGAGCCGATGGGAGCTTATTTTCGTCGGCTGGTCCATAAGGCGCTGGCGGGGCATCCTTCCATAGAGACACAGTCCGAGGGGGACGGGCCCTGGCGGAAGGTAGTCCTTGTTCCGAAAAAGGAAAAAGAAGGATGAATCAGGACTCAGCACCCTCCGCAGCGCTCCGGGTCCCCGCCGGGGCTCCAGAGGAGCCCGGCGTGCTGGACACCATTGTGGCGGTGGGCACTCCTTCTGGGGAGGGGGCCATCGGCATCGTTCGGCTGAGCGGCCCGCAAGCGATTGACATTTCTCAGTCTTTGGTGGGAGCTTCTCCGGATCTCCAAGGGCTGACGCCCAGGCACCTGGAGCCGGTGCGCCTCTGGGAAGTGGACGGGCATTTGTTGGATCGGGCCCTGGCGACCCTGTATCGCTCCCCTCGCAGCTATACCGGAGAGGATGTGGTGGAGATTTTCTGCCATGGCTCTCCCTATGTTCTGCGGCGGACGATGGAGCTGGCGGTGGAGAGGGGGGCGCGTCTGGCCCAACCCGGGGAGTTCACCCTCCGGGCATACCTCAACGGGAAGATGGATCTTACGCAGGCTGAGGCGGTCTGCCGCTTGATCCGCTCCAAGACCCGTGCGGCACACCGCGTCGCGCTGGGGCAGATGGAGGGGAGGCTTTCCAGACAGGCTTTTCGATGGAAGGAGGGGATTCTGGATCTGCTGGCGCGCGCGGAGGCGGCGCTGGACCACGCCGAGGAGGAGCTTCCCTCATTTTCGTGGCTGGAGGCGGCCCAGAGGTGCCGCGCATTGGCCCTTCAGATTTCCGGGACGCTGCAGACCTTTCAGAAAGCGCGCCGCATTCAGGAGGGGCTTCGGGTCGCGTTGGTTGGCCGACCCAACGTGGGCAAGTCCAGTCTCTTCAACCGGATTCTGGGTCATGAGAGGGCAATCGTCGCCGAACTTCCGGGCACCACCCGGGACACCTTGGAAGAGCTTATGGAGTTGGAGGGTATTGGAATTGTGTGGGTGGATACCGCTGGGATCCGCTCAGAAGGTTTCGGCCCGGTGGAGCAAGAGGGAATCGAGCGGGCTCGCGCGGCGATCCGCCGATCCGATGGAATCGTGTGGGTTTTGGACCGTTCCCAGCCGCTGCAGCGGGAAGATTTTGTGGTGCGGGATTTGGTCCAAGAGGCTTGCCGGGAGGAGAAGTTCTGGGTCTGCGCCTTGAACAAGAGGGATCTTCCGGAACGCCTTCGATGGAATGGTTTCAGACCCGAAGATCCCATCGCTGTTTCCGCCGCAACCGGCCAGGGGATGTTGGAGCTTCTGCGGCGCGTGTCGGGTTGGACCCAGGGGTCGGATCGAGAGTGGGGTGCGGTTTTTTTGACTGAGCTTCGGCACAGGCAGGCGCTCGAACGGGTGGCGGAGTTTCTGGAACAGGCGGGGCGTCTCTTCGCACCGGGGGAGGGGCAGGGGGAGCTGGCGGCGGCATCTCTCCACTCAGCCCTGCGGGCCCTGGGAGAGTTGGTAGGAGAGACGGATTCGGAGGAAATCCTGGGAGCGGTCTTTTCTAGATTTTGCATCGGAAAATAGAGGATATTTTTGGAAAGGGGGGTAGAATGCCCAAAAAAAAGAAGCGGAGGAAGGTTGTCAGGAAAACGGCGAGCAAGGCCCGCAAGGCTGTTCGGAAAGGTAAAGGACCGGGCAGGAAAGCCGTGAAGCCCCGGTCTGCGCGCGGCCGGCCGAAACTCAGTCCGGAAAAACAGGTTCCGGGGGGGATCTTTTTGGGGATAGCGGAGGACTACTTTTCACATGTGGGGGCCGTTGCCTTGAAGCTCAAGGCTCCCTTGACGGTTGGCGAGCGAATCCGGGTGAAGGGCCACACCACCGACCTGACCCAGGAAGTTTCCTCCCTGCAAATTGATCGCCTTCCGGTGGAGCGGGCCAAGAAGGGGGATTCGGTGGGAATCCTGGTGTCGGCGCGCGCCAGGCGGGGGGACGCCGTCTACAAGGTCTAGCATCGGAGGGTGCCGGTGCGGATCCCTGGGAACCGTCGGGAGGTTTGGTGGTGGGCTCTCTACGACTTTGCCAATTCCGCCTTCTCCACCACGGTCGTCACCGTCGTCTTCAGCGTCTATTTTGTCACCGCGGTGGCCCGGGAGGGACTTTACGGGATACCGGGCTCCGCCTTGTGGGCCCTGGCGGTTTCCGGCTCTACACTGATCTCAGCTTTTCTTGCCCCGTGGCTTGGGGCGGTGGCGGACGCCTCGGGTAGCAAGAAGAAATTTCTTTTTTTCTTCACCCTGTTGGGTTGTCTAGGGACGGCCGGGCTCTTCAGCGTACGGCCCGGAGAAGCGGAGTGGGGCCTATTGCTCTTTGCTTTGGCCAACCTCGGCTTTGCCGGCGCCTTCTCCTTTTACAATGCCTTTCTTCCGGAGTTGGCGGACTCCAGTCGCATGGGACAGGTCTCCGGCCTGGGGTGGGCCCTGGGGTACTTGGGGGGCGGACTTTGCCTGGGGCTGAACCTATGGATGGTTCAAAGTCCCTCCTTTTTTCACATCTCCGTGGAGAACCACATGCCGGTGCGGGCCACCTTTCTCACCGTTTCCGTTTGGTGGTTTCTCTTTTCCCTGCCGTTTTTCCTGTGGGTTTCGGAAAGGACCAGGGTGGGCCCGGTGGGGATTCGACGGTCCTTTTCCGCGGGCTTGCGCAGCCTCTGGAGAACCCTGAAGGAGGTCCGGCGCTATCGCCAACTGGCCAAGTTTCTCCTGGCGTATCTTTTCTACAACGATGGGGTGGAGACGGTGATCGTAATGGCCTCCGTCTTTGCGGCGGAGGAGCTCGGGATGGGGACCTCCTCCATTATCGGGTGCTTTCTGTGGGTGCAGGCGGTGGCCTTTGTGGGATCCATAGCTTTTGGCCGCACGGCGGATCGCTGGGGAGATCGAGAGACCCTGACGGTTAGCCTTTGGGTCTGGATGGGAATTTTGTTCTGGGCTCTCTGGATGCGCAGCGTTCCGGAGTTCTGGATCTCTGCGACCCTCATTGGACTCGTTCTGGGCGGGACCCAAGCGGTGAGCCGCTCCCTCTATGCCCGGTTGACTCCCCGTGGGAGGTCGGCGGAGTTTTTCGGCTTTTACTCTTTTTCCGGGAAATTCTTTGCGGTGCTGGGCCCTCTCTTCTTTGCCGTCATCCGTACGTGGACCGGGAGCCCGAGGTGGGCCATCTTTTCCCTGTTGGGCTTCTTTGCCGTCGGGGCTATGATTTTGTATTCTGTGCATCCGGAGGATTCCCAGCAAGATGGCGAACTTTGAAGGCCCCGCCGATACCCCCAGCTCAGCGCCGGGCACCGGCACGCTGAGGATCGCTCTCCATTTTCTACGCCGTCCCCAGCGTGCCTTTGAGGCCCTGGGCTCAGGCGAAGCCCTCGTCGGTGGGCTGTGGGTCTACGGCTTAGGCGTGTCAGCCGCAGCACTTTTTTACTCGCGCCTTCCGCCTGGGTTTCCGCAGGGGGGAGAGATGGTTCCTGCCTCGGTCCATGGGTTCGGATTTTGGCTGGGGGTCGGTCTTTGGGGCCTGGTGCTGACCGCTGGATCCATTTTTCTTTTGTGGGGTCTGTTGCGGGCCTTTCGTCGTCCGACCGGTTTTTCTCCCCTTTTCCATCTCGGGCTTTGGCTCCATCTTTTCTATCTTCTTTTGTTTCTTCCTTTGGAGGTGGCGGTCCGTCTGCGCTCAGAGGCGCTTTATCGTGTCTCAGAACTGGGGATGAGCCTGTGGGCGACGGGAATCGCCATCCTGGGCGTTCGGGCCATTTCGGGACTTTCCCTGCCCAAGGCCTTTCTGGCCTTTGTGATCTGTTCGCTTCCGGTGGCCGGTTTTCTGTTTTTTGCCTATGCCCGGGGATGGGTTTCGGAGGACGCCATGAAAGTGCTTTTATTTTTATGAGCGGTTTTAAGGTGGCGGCGGTGGGAGCGACGGGGATGGTGGGCAGGGAACTCATCCGGCTTCTGGAGAAGCGGCGCTTTCCATTGAGGGAGCTGAGGCTTTTCGCCACCCAGAGGTCTTCAGGACAAAGAATCCCATTTCGGGGGCGCGGCCTGCGCGTGGAGAAACTCTCCAAGGCCGGGCTTCGGGATTGTCGTCTGGCTTTTTTTTCCACGGATGAGCAGACCACGCGGCGGTTTGCCCCCTGGGCGGTTTTCCAGGGGGCGTGGGTCGTGGATGAATCCTCCACCTATCGCATGGACCCTCAGGTGCCCCTGGTCGTTCCGGAAATCAATGCGCGCCGGCTCCGCAGGGACCGCCGGTTGATTGCCGGTCCCAACTGTTCCACTGTTCAGCTGGTCCTGGCTCTTTATCCCCTGCATCTGGAGGCAACTCTCCGGCGCGTCTGGGTGGCCAGCTACCAATCGGTTTCCGGGGCCGGCGGTCCGGCGATGCGGGAATTGGAACAACAGGCCCGGGCTTGGGCCCGAGGGCGGCCGATTCCCTCTCCCAGACTTTTCCCCAGGAGGATTCTCTTCAATCTCTTTCCTCAGATTGGGGGATTCGGCAGGGATGGACTTTGCCTGGAGGAGAGAAAGATCGTTCGGGAGGTCAGAAAAATCCTGGGACTTCCGCGCCTGGGCCTTTCCGCGATCACGGTTCGGGTCCCTGTCTTTAGGGGACACTCCGAGGCGGTGTGGGTCCAGACCCGTCGAGCTCTTTCCGAAAGGAGGGCGGTTCGGGTTCTGAGACGCTTTCCCGGGCTGCGCATTCTCCGAAACCCAAACTATCCCACCCCGCTGGACAGCGCGGGAGCCCTGCCGGTTTTTGTGGGGCGCGTCCGTCAGGAGAAAGAAATGTCCGGCAATGTTTTGTCTTTTTGGGTGGTGGCGGACAACCTGCTCAAAGGGGCGGCCTTCAACGCCGTACAGATCGCCGAGGAGCTTCTCCTTCGCCGCTGGCTGTAGAGTTTGTGGCTCAGGATGTGGTACAATGGGGATCGCCATGTTTCAAAAAGTTTTTTCGGCCAGCCCGGAGTATGCCCGGCAGAGGCGGCGGTGGCTCCACTTGGATGCGGAGGGAAGGCCTCTGGGGCGTTTGGCTTCGCAGGCGGCGGGTTTTTTGATCGGCAAGCACAAGCCTTTCTACGATCCCCACGTGGACTGTGGGGATTTTGTGGTCATCACCAATGCCGGCAAGGTGGGCTTGACCGGAAATAAGATTGACCAAAAGGTTTACTTCCGCCACTCCGGTTACGCCTCCGGTAAAAAGATCATTCCCATCCGTAGACAGATGGAGAAGGACCCCCGGAGGGTGGTGGAGCTGGCGGTCAAGCGTATGTTAAATCCCAATCGACTTCGGGACCTTCGGATGGGAAGGCTCAAGGTTTATGCGGGGCCGGAGCATCCCCACCAGGCGCAGGCGCCGGTGAAGGTTCCCTGGCCATGACCAAAGGAGCAGAGCCCATTTGGGCTACCGGCCGCCGGAAGACCTCCGTAGCTCAGGTGCGCATGGTTCCCGGGGAAGGCAAGCTTTTTGTCAACTCCAAAACAGTGGAGCAGCACTTCGGTGGACATGGTCGCCATCAGTTTGAAATCCTAGCTCCATTGAGGCTGGCTCCGGAATCTAAGGGCTATGATTTCTATATCCGGGTTCATGGCGGCGGGGTGACCGGCCAGGCGGAGGCCGTCCGACACGGCCTGGCGCGCGCCTTGGCCACCCTGGATGAGAAGATCAAGAAACTCATGCGCCGCGAGGGATTTTTGACTCGCGATCCCAGGATGGTGGAGCGCAAAAAGCCCGGCCAGCCCAAGGCCCGCAAACGCTTCCAGTACTCTAAGCGATAGTCCTACCCGCTCGTTCACCCATGGCGGCTCTGCAGAAAGTGAAGATTCGTGGGCTGTTCCGCCTTGCGGCGACGGTTCTCGCCTTTGTAGGGTCTTTGGTCTGCGTCAAAGCGGTTTACGATCTATTCTGGGGGGAGCCGGAGGCGAATCTGTATGCTCCGGAGCCCTGGGGTTTTGTGTCCCGCCAGGAGTGGCTTCGCTATGGGGGTTTTGAACTCGCCTATGGCTTGGCCTGCTTGGGTCTGGCGTGGTATGTTCTGCGGACCGGTCGGCGTTTTCCGGAGGTCGTGGAACGTCCCAAAAAAGATGAGGGGCCGGAGTTGATCTAAACCATACCCGATGGAGCCTTTTCGGATCGGTTTGGTCGGTTTGGGAACGGTGGGGCAGGGCCTGGTGCGGCTTCTGTCTCGGTCGAAGCCCATGCTGGAGGGACGCTCCGGAGCGCGGTGGGAGTTGTCCTGGGTTTGCGACCGGCATGTCGGCCCCAAGTGGAGAAGGCTCGGGGCAGTAGGAATGCGGCCCCGTCTGGAGAAGGATTTTAGGCGGGCGCTCCGGGATCCTGCGGTGGATGTGGTCGTGGAGCTCATCGGGGGAGTGGCTCCAGCGCGGGGACTGATCCTCCAGGCTTTGGCTTCCGGCAAGCACGTCGTCACCGCCAATAAACAGCTTCTTTCGCATTCTTGGCCGCAGCTGGTGCATCGGGCGCAGGTCGCTCGGCGATTTTTAGGGCTGGAGGCGGCGGTGGCCGGGGGGATTCCCATTGTGCTTTCTCTGCGGCAGGGCTTGAGCGCCAGCCGAGTCCGCTCCCTGTTGGGAATTTTAAACGGTACCGCCAACTTCGTTCTGACACAGATGGCGCACCGGAAGATTTCTCAAAGGGAAGCTCTGAAGGAGGCCCAGCGCAGAGGTCTGGCGGAGAGGCGCTCCTGGATGGACACAGAGGGGGTGGATTCCGCTCACAAGCTTTCGGTATTGGCTTCTTTGGTTGCCGGAGGCTGGGTGCGTTGCAACCGAATCCCCTGCGAGGGAATCGGCGGGGTTTCTGTGGAGGATGTTATCTTCGCTCAGGAGAAACTGGGCCGGGCGGTGCGCCTTTTGGCGGGGTTCCGGTTTCTAGGAGGTTTTCGAGGTGAAGGGGTCCGGGTCCTGCCCTGGGTGCATCCCAGGCTGGTTCCCCTGGGGCACCCCTTGGCTGCGGTCCATGGGGAGTACAATGGGGTTTTTGTGGAGACGGATGCGGCAGGGGATTTGTTTTTTTATGGAAAGGGGGCCGGGGCCTATCCGGCGGCCAGCGCGGTCTTGGGCGACCTGGTTTGGATTTGCCAACAGCGGAGGGTCTGCCTTCACGGAGGCGCAGGGTTTACGCAATCCTCTCATCCTGTTCGCCTGGAAAGCCTGGATGGAGAGGTGTTTCGCTACTTTCTGAGACTTCAGGTGGGGGATCGTCCCGGGGTTTTGTCCAAGGTCTGTGGGGTTTTGGGAAGGGCAGGGGTTTCCATCGCGGAGATCTTTCAGGAGGCCACCTCGCAGGGGGCTTGCGCGATCCGGCTGGTGACCCACTCCGCTCGGGAAGAGCGCTTTCAAAAGGCATTTCACGGCCTCCGCTTGCTGCGCGGAGTCCGGAGGGATCCCCTCTCTATTCGCCTGTTGGACTAGCACGCCATGGCCGGAGTCGTGGAGCGTTTTCGGAAGGTTCTTCCGGTTTCTTCCCGGACTCCCATCGTGAGTTTGGAGGAGGGGAGCACGCCTCTTTTGCCGGCGCCCCGCTTGGCGCGACGAATCGGCCTTCCTGCGGAGATTCTGTATCTGAAATGGGAGGGGTCCAACCCCACCGGATCCTTTAAGGATCGTGGTATGGCCCTGGCCGTTTCCAAGGCCCTGGAGGAGGGCTCCTCCGGAATTCTCTGCGCCTCCACCGGCAACACCGCCGCCTCGGCGGCCGCCTACGCGGCCCGGGCGGGGCTTTCTTGCACGGTCCTTCTTCCGGCCGGAAAGGTGGCCTTGGGGAAACTCGTTCAGGCCTTGGCGCATGGGGCGCGGGTGGTGCAGGTTCGGGGGAACTTCGATCAGGCCTTGACGTTGGCACGGCAAGCGGCGAAAAGGTGGAACAAGACCCTGGTGAACTCCTTAAATCCCTACCGCCTGCAGGGGCAGAAGACCGCCGCTTACGAGGTGACGCAAGCCCTGGGCCGATTTCCGGATTACCAGTTTATGCCGGTAGGCAACGCCGGCAACATCACCGCGTACTGGATGGGGTATCGGGAGATATTCCGCTCCCAAGGGAAGGTGGGGGGAGGGGCCCTGCCCAAGATGATGGGTTTTCAGGCCCAAGGGGCCGCCCCCCTCGTTTTAGGCAGGCCGGTTCTCAAGCCACGGACGCTGGCCACCGCCATCCGGATCGGCAATCCCATCTCCTGGAAGGGAGCGGTTATGGCTGTGGAGGAGTCGGGGGGAGAGATAGGGGCGGTGTCCGATCGGGAGATTCTGCAAGCGTACCATCATCTGGCCCGAAGCGAGGGGATTTTTTGCGAGCCCTCCTCGGCCACCGGGGTGGCCGGCCTGGTCCGGTGTCTTCAAAAAAAGGATAGGAATCTCTCCAGCCCGGGCTTGCGAATCGTTTGTGTTCTAACCGGCCACGGACTCAAGGATCCTGAGACCATTTTGAAGGGGAGGTTTCGCAAGATTCTGATCCCTCCTCAGCTTCGCTCCTTGGAAAAGGTACTGCGACCATGCCTTTGAAGATCGGTTGTTGCGGATTTCCCGTATCCCAGCAGAGGTACTATCGGGAGTTTGAGGTCGTGGAGATCGATTCCACCTTTTATCAGTTGCCGGCCCTGCGGACCATCGAGAGGTGGCGAAAGCAAGCCCCTGCGGATTTTGAATTCACGGTGAAGGCCTGGCAACTCATCACCCATCCTGCCCAAAGTGCAACCTACCGGAGGTTGCGGGAGAAGCTTTCCAGTCGGCAAAGGGATCGGTGCGGCTATTTCCGTTGGAGCGAGGAGGTGCTCCGAGCGTGGCGCAGAACCGCCGAAGTGGCGCAGGTGCTCCGGGCCCGCTGGATCCTGTTTCAGACCCCCCCAACTTTTTATCCCCACCCGGAGCTTTTGAGAAACCTCTACCGCTTTTTTAAACAGATTCACAGGGGGGATTTTCTGTTTGTGTGGGAGCCGTGGATCGAGCGTTGGGATGGGAAACTGGTTTTGAAGATCTGCAGGGATCTGGGGTTGTTTTTTGGTGGGGACCCCCTGCAATATGGGGAGCTTTTTGGGAAGGTCGCTTATGCGCGCCTGCACGGGGCCTATGTGGGACGCCGCATTGACCACGGCCATCGCTACTCGGCACAGGAGCTGGAGCGTCTGGCGCAGTGGTGCCGCTCAAAAACCGGCTGCGTCTTCTTCAATAACCGTCACATGTTTGAGGATGCCCGGCACCTTCGAGGAGCCATCCCCACCTTAGTCTCAGGTAAGTCATCCCGGGCCTGAACCGCAAACGCTTCAGTGGATGAGCTTGCCCGCCCAGAGCTCCTCAAGGAATTCTCTCCAAGGAAGCACCTGGATTCCGTCCATGATGCGGGGGCGGGCATCCAGAGAAACCACCACGGACCGGCGCGGCCGGTATTCCTCGCGGAAAGCGCGCAGGCCCCGCAGATGGCGCTCCGACACCGGCGCAACAGCCTTGACCTCCACGGCCACCTCTCCTTCACCCAGAATGAAGTCCACTTCGAGTTGGGAGGCCGTCCGCCAGAACGACAGGGGATAGCCAAGCCTGCTGTAGTGGCTGTGCGCGATGATCTCTTGATGGATAAAGTGCTCCAGAGCTTTCCCAAAAGCTTCCCCGCCGGGTTCGAGTCGGCCGCGTTTGAGCAGCATGTTCGCCAGCCCAAGGTCGAAAAAATAGAACTTGGGTGCCTGAATGACCCGACGCTTGGGCCTCTTCCGGAATGAGGGGAGAAATCGTCCGATGAGGGTGTCCGAAAGAATCTCGAAATAGGCCGTGGCGGTCGGCCGGCTGACGCCGCAGTCTGAGGCGACATTCTGGTAGTTGATGATTTCGCCGTTCGAGAATGCGGCCGACTCCAGGAAACGGGCAAAAACAGGCAGGCTCCGCGCCAAGCCTTCCGCTGCGATCTCTTCCCTCAAATAGCTTCCCACATAAGCATGGAGCTGGGGGATGGGATCGTCGGATACATAGTGGGGCGCAAGCAACCCGTGATTGAGAGCCCGTACAAGGTCAAAGCCAGGAATTTCCGGGTAGACCAGAGGATGGAGCTCGTATCTGAGGGCGCGTCCGCCCAGGAGTCCTCCTCCGCCGCGGATGAGCTTGCGGGGGCTGGAGCCGCAGAGGATGAACGGAACCGCTCGCTCCCGGATGAGCCAATGGATTTCGTCAAGAAGCGAGGGAATCTTCTGAACTTCGTCGATCACGATCGGAGATCCATGAGGCGAAGAAGAGGCCAACACTTCTTCGCGGAGAATAGACGGTTTTCTCACGAGACGCTCGAACTCCTCGGATAAGAGGATGTCGTAGTTGCGTGCAGCCGGAAAAAGCTCCTTAAGGAGAGTGCTTTTTCCGGTTTGGCGCGGGCCCCAAAGGAAGCAAGGCCGCGAGCCACGGCCGGCTAAGGTTTGTAGGCGCTTGAATTTTTGATGTGCAGCCATTGATTTCTATTATCATGATAACAGAAATCAATACTTTCTTCAAGTACCGGCGTCCGACATGAGATCAAAGCATTTCTCTCGAGAAAGAAATACCTTTCTCGCAACCTGCGCAAAATTGGCTCCCCCTGACGTTCAACAGATTGAGGCTAGCCCTTGGATTTCTTAATCTCTTCGATGAGAGCGGGAAGGAGTTCGAAGAGGTCTCCCTCCACCGCGTAGTTGCAGAGCTTCATAAGGGGGGCTTGGGAATCCTTATTGATGGCTACGATCACGTCGGACTGGGACATGCCGGCCAAGTGCTGAATCTGGCCGGAGATGCCGCAGGCGATGTAGAGGCGCGGTTTGATGGTTCGCCCGGTCAGGCCCACTTGATGTCGGTAGGGGATCCAACCCAGATCCACTGCGCGCCGTGAGGCGCCTACCGCTCCTCCGAGCAGTTTGGCCAGCTCCTCCAACAGAGAAAATCCATCCGCTCCGCCCACCCCGTACCCTCCGGAAACGATGATCTCTGCCTGAGCGATATCCTTGACCTGCGAGTGGTCCTCTTCAAAGCCCTTAAACTGAGTTCGGAGCTTCCACCGAGAGGGGTCGAGGTCTATTTTACGGACCTCCGGGGTTTTCCCAGCCTGTATCTCGGCGCGCGGGAAGGCTCCCGGGCGCACAGCCGCCATCTGGGGGAAGCGAGTTCGGCAAGATAGCGGCATCAGCAGGCTTGCTCCGCAGCAGGGGCGTACCATCTTCAGGGTTTTGCTTTGAGGATCTATGGTAAGTTCGGTCACGTCCGTGCCCAGGCCCGCTTCCAACAAAACTGCGCAGCGCCCCGCCCAGGATCGCCCGTTGGCGGAGCAGGGAAATAGCAACGCCCTGGGATCTTCCTTTCGGACGACCTCCGCCAAGGCCCGGGCGTGGCCCTCGTCGGTGTAGTGGGCCAGGGCTGGGTGATCGACGACCAGCACCCGCTCCGCTCCGTATTTTCCAAATTCCCGGGCTGCAGACTCCACCCCCGAGCCGATGGTGATGACGGTGAGTTTTTCCTGGAGCTCGCGGGCGAGCTTTTTTCCTATGGAGAGAAGCTCCTGAATCGTCGGCAGGAAGGTTCCTCGGCGCTGCTCCGCGACACACCAGATATCCGATGGCATGGTTCAATCTGAAAGGGTTCGGTCCCCTTGGGCTTATAGCAACTTGGTTTCTTTTAGTTTTTGCAGGAGTTTCTTTGCTTTTTCTTGAGGGCTTTTTCCTTCAATGACCTCTCCTCCGCTTCGTTTGGGAGGGGGGTAGGTTTCCCCCATCCTCAGGGCGCTTCCGGCTGCTCCGATCTTTTCAACTTCGGCCTCCAGATCGGAAAGTCTCCAGACGGCGATTTCCGCCTTTCGCGAGGCCATCTTCCCTTTTAAAGAGGCGATCCGCGGCTCATTGATCTCCTTGACGATGGACAGGACTGCGGGAAGGGACATCTCCAAGGTGTCGGTTCCATCCTCCATCATGCGGCCTACGACGACTTTTCCGGGGTTCCCGGGAGCGATCTCCACCACCTTGCGGACGGAGGCGGCGCTGGGCACATCCCACCAGGCAGCGACCTGGGTGCCCACCACCCCGGCGTCGCTGTCGTTGGTTTGCTTACCGCAGAGGACCAGGTCCACCGGGCCTTTGAGTTTTCCCAGTTTTTCGATGCCTTTTTGTAGAAGGTAAGCGGTGGCGGCGGTGTCGGAACCCTCAAACTGCGGATCGCTCAGGAGGGTGGCGCCGTCGCAACCTTTGGCGATGGCTTCCCGGAGGGAGGATTCCGCCTCCGCTGGACCCAGGGAGAGGGCATGGACCGTCGCTTTGGAATTCAGGCGTTCGCGGATGCGGACCCCTTCTTCGATGGCATACTCATCGAAGGGATTGATGGCGGCCTGTGCCCCTGCCGCCTGGACGGTCGCCTTCTTGGCGTCAAACTGGGCGTTGGTGGAGGAGGAGGTCTGCTTGATGCAAACGACGATATGGAGCTTGTCGCCAATCATGGGGAGTGGAGATAGAGAATATTTTTTTTGACCGGTTCTGTCAAATTGAGCTACACTACAGGGCGGTGACACGTGTGGCGGTTGTTCTGGCCGTTCTGGTTTTTTCGGGGGGTTGTTTTGCCGGTCGCAGACCCAGGGTGCTCTCTCAAGCTCAGGGGATGCTGGAGGAGGCGGAGGTCCTTGGGGCGCGGAGGATCGCTCCTGGGAGGTACGGCAGGGCCCGGAAAAACTATGAGCAGGCAGTGCGGGTTTGGGAAGTCCATCGGGACCGCGCCATGTCGGAGATCTATGGGTTTATAGCTCTGGAGGAGGCCCGGGTCGCCCGGGATCTGGCCCGGGGGCGGTCGGATTCCTTGGCCCAACCCGATGCCGCTCCACGGGGTACCGTCAGCCCCTCGGAGCTGCTGAGGGTTTTTCGAGAGATTTACAAAGGTTCCGGTGAGCGCGCTAGTTTTGAGATGGCCTTTCTTCCGCAGATGCAGAACTTCGGGCTTTTGCTGAGTTTGGTAGGGGATGTTTATTTTGAGTCCGGGCAGGCCCGGTTTCAGGAGAGGGAACGCCCGAAGCTTTCCTACCTGGCGGAGCTTTTGAAGCGCTACCCTGGACACAATCTCCTGATCATGGCCCACACCGACGCTCAGGGTGGGGATGCTTATAACCTTCGTCTCTCTGAGCAGAGGGCGGAAAGCGTCAAGGAGATTCTGGTCGGGTTTGGGGTGGACGCCGGGCGAATTGCGGTGCGGGGCTATGGAGAGGAGCGCCCGCTGGCGAACAATCGGACTGCGCGGGGAAGGGCTCAGAATCGCCGCGTGGAGATTTTGATTCTACAACCATGAGACGCGGGAAGGGCCTTTTGGAGGATGTTTCGGTGGTATTTTTTGACATGGGGAATGTGTTGATCCGCTTTGATCCTCTGGAGCTGTTGCGCAGGTTCCGCCGAGTGGCACAGCTCCCTCTGATCCGGATTCAGCATATCCTGTGGTTTAACGAGCTGGCCTACGCTTTTGAGGAAGGCCGCGTTTCCCCTCAGGAATTTTTCCGGGCGATTTGCGGGCGCTTGGGAACGGGGATCCCGGAGCGGGATTTCTGGAGGATGTGGAATGCGCCCTTCCGCCCCATTGCGGAGATGGTCGAGGTGGTGCGCAGGCTTGGCTCCCTGGGCATCCGCCGCTATGTGCTCTCCAACACCAATGTGGTTCATGGAAAACACCTGCAGGAAAAACATGCCTTCCTGCGCCGTATGGATGGAAGGATCTGGTCTTACGAGGTGGGGGCAGCCAAGCCGAAGCCGAAGATATTCCGTTGGGCATTGAGGATGGCCGGTGCGCGTCCGGAACGGTGTCTTTTTATAGACGATCGGAAGGAGAATATCCGCCAGGCCCACGCCTTAGGTATGCAGACTGTTTGGTGCCGAAAACCCAGGGTTCTGGCGCGGCAGCTTCTTGTTCAGCTGCGGGATGGCGGTTAGGTACTAGGGTTCGGGGATGCCCAGCTGTCGGCAGATTTTCCGGACGGTGAAATCGGCGATCTCAGTGTGGCGGGTCACCGGGGTGGCTACCTGTTTTTGGGGGTTTTCGAAGATGGAGTATTTCCCCCCCTCTCTTTGCAACAGGCAGCCACAGTCTTTTAAATGACGGACAAAGTCTTTTCTTCTCATCTTGCCGCTTCTTTGATAAGATGGGGGCCTTACCAATAGCTCCAATATCCTGATATCCTATCATTTCGGCACGTCGGGGATCAAGCGGAGGTATTTTCTGGCTTCCGGCAGCAGTTTTTGGATGTTTGCGATCCTCTCTCGATGCGTAGGATGTGTGGAGAAATATCGGCTTGCGGGAGACCGGCGGTCTTTGGAGAGATTTTCCATCCTTTCCCAGAAGGAGACGGCGGCTTCGGGATCGTATCCGGCCTTGGCCATCAGGAGGAGCCCGATGTGATCCGCCTCCGCTTCATGCTTGCGGCTGAAGGGCAGAATCACTCCCAGACCGGTCCCCACTCCATAAGCCTGGTGGAGGGCCCGTTGGGTGCCGGGGTCTTTTCCGGCCAGAAGGACCTGGAGGGCCGTCCCCCCCAGTCCCACCAGAAGTTGTTGGCTGATGCGCTCCGCTCCGTGGCGGGCGACGGCGTGTCCAATTTCATGCCCCAGGACCACCGCCAAGCCGGCCTCGTCCTGGGTGGCCTTCAGGATGCCGGTATAGACCGCCACCTTGCCTCCGGGCAGGACGAAGGCATTGATGGTTTTATCGTCCTCGATCAGGTTAAATTCCCAATCGAAGCGCGCTTTTCCGGAGACCTCCGCCAGGCGTTCGCCCACGCGCTTAAGATGAGCCAGGGCCTCCGGGTTTTGTGCAAGCCTGGAGTTTTGCAGGACCTCCTGGTAGGCTCTTTTTCCTAACGCCAGTTCCTCCCCCTCGGAGAGCAGCAACAGCCTCTTTCTGCCGGTGTAGGGAACCGTGGCGCACCCTGAGAAGAGGAGGGGACAGGTCCACAAGAAGGCCAGAAACAATGCTTGGGTCCCGGGCGCAGTCCGTGGGATCATAGGCTACAGCATATTCTACAAATTTGTTATCATGCCTCGGCCGATGAGGTGGGTCATCTGGTTGTTTTTTTTGGTGGCGGGCGGGTTTCTGCAGCAGGCTTGGGCCTTCCAACAGCCTCCCGCGAATTTCGGAGTCACCTCCTTTTTGGATGGCGGTCCGGTTCCGCCGGGGGTCTATTTAGTTCAATACCTTCAGTTTGCGGATGGGCGCGAGGCGATCGGCTCGGACGGAGATCCTGTGCCGGGAGGCGCCCGTTCGACGGCCCTGGCCGGCCTCACCCAGATTTTTTATGTGACCCGGTTTTCATTGGCCGGAGGGGCGCTGGGACTGGATATGGTGATTCCGGTTGCGGCTCCCACCGGGGATGGTTTTCTGGGAGCGGTACCGGTGACTTCCAATACCGGGGGCTTGGGGGACATCGCTCTGGGGCCCGCCCTGCAGTGGAACCACTCCTCTCTTTTGGGCCGCCCCCTTTTTCATCGCCTGGAGGTGGATGCCATCCTTCCCACGGGAAAGTATGATACCTCCTTCAGCGCCAATCCCGGCTCCAACCTTCTGACCCTCGAACCCTACTACTCCTTCACCTGGCTTTTCGCTCCTGGATGGGAGACCAGTGGCCGCCTCCTTTTTGCCGTCCATGGACGCAATGATAAAACGGACATTCGGCCGGGCCCGCTCTTCCATCTCAATTACGCCGTTTCCCGCCAGGTCCTGCCTCGGTGGCGCTTGGGGGCCTCCGGATATTTTCTGCATCAGGTCCGCGACGACCGGGTGGGGGACGCGGCCTCGGCCGACTCCAAGGAGCGGGCCTTTGCCTTGGGTCCGGGACTGGTGTATAGCACCCCTTCTGTGACCTTCCTGGTTTCTCACCCCGTTGAGTTTGGGGTCCGCAACCGGTTTCGCGGCTCCCGCACCACCCTCCAGATCATCCATCGGTTCGAGTAAAAAATATTTCCCCTTGACACCCGCACTAGGGGGGTCTATACTCCTGGTGTCATCGGATTAGTTTTATTACCTCTCTTGTTTTTCTGACTGATCCTGGGGAAGCGGGAGAAATTAGATGACAGAGAAAACTTATACCACCTTTCAAGCCGCCGATATCTGCAATGTCTACCCGAGCACGGTCATTAAGTGGGCCAAGGAGGGAAAGATTAAGGTCTTTGCCACCCCCGGGGGCCACCGCCGCATCTTGGCTTCCGACCTGGTTTACTTTCTCAAACGATATCGCTTTCCCATCCCGCAGAACCTCTCCTTTGCGCGTCGCAGGGTGCTCCTAGCGGAGGATGAGCAGGACGTGGGGAATCTTCTCAAAAAGGCCCTTCTGCGGGAGGCTCCGGATGTGGAGGTTCAGTGGATCCAGGATGGGATCGAGGCCCTGCTGGCCATCGGGAACAGTCCACCCGATCTGCTGATTCTGGATGTGGTGATGCCGGTCATCGATGGAGCGCGCGTGCTGGCCACGCTGCGCGCCAACCCCAAAACCCGCAAGCTGAGGGTCATCGGCATCACCGGGAAACGCTTGTCCCAGGAGAAGTTGCGGTTTATGCAGTCCCACACCGAGGCTTTCTTTTTAAAACCTTTTGAGATTTCGGAGTTTGTCCGCAAGGCCATGAGGCTTTTGGGGGTTCCTCGGCGGTCTTGAGTGCCCTTAAGCCGAAGGGAGGGACTCGCGGTGCCTCTGTCCTCTAAAGTCCAGACCCTGCCTGCCATCGAGCTGCTCCTTCACTATCTGGAAGCGGAAGGGGTAGAGTATATCTTTGGGATTCCCGGAGGCCCCTTGATGCCTTTGTACGAGGCGATTTTTGAGCGCCGGCGCATCCGCTCCATCCTCACCAAGCACGAGGAGGGGGCGGCCTTCATGGCGGATGGCTATGCGCGTGTTCGAGGGGGGCTGGGAGTCTGCTGCACGACGACCGGGCCGGGGTCCACCAACGCCCTGACGGGAGTGGCCTGTGCCTATATGGACTCCATTCCCATTTTGATTCTGACCGCCCAGGTGGCCATCGGAGCTTTTGGGAAGGGGGCGGCACAGGAGAGTTCGGTCCATGGGGTGGACGTCGTGGAACTCTACAAACCTGTGACCAAGGCCAGCCTGATGTTGCTTTCTTCTGAGAAGATGTCCGAGATGGTCCGTTTTGTTTTGCGGACGGCTTTGAGCGGCCGCACCGGCCCGGTGCATCTGAACCTGCCGGCGAACATGATGAAGCGCTCCGTCCCGTTGGATTTGCAGCCCCCGCAGAGTTACCGGGCCGATTTTCACCACTTCGACCGGGAGGCCGTCAAGAAAGCCTGCTGCAGACTGATACAGGCTCGCCGTCCAGCCATGCTGGTGGGACACGGAGCCTACTTGTCGCATGCGTGGGATCAGGTTCGTCAGTTGGCGGAGAAGCTGCGCATCCCGGTGGCTACCACTCCTAAGGCGAAGGGTGTTTTCCCGGAGAGCCACCTCCTCTCCTTTGGGGTTCTTGGGTTTGCGGGCAGCCCGCAGGCGGACACTTATTTCCGTTCCGGAGAGGTGGATGTTCTTTTGACGGTGGGGACCAGCCTGGGGGAATTGGCCACCAGTACCTGGAGTCCGAAACTCAAGCCCCGGGAGGAGTTGATTCAGATTGATGCCGACCCGCGCGAGATCGGAAAAAACTACCCAGCGACGATCGGCGTGGTAGGAGATGCCCGGACGGTTCTGACGGAGATGCTCTACCAGATGGAAAGGGAGCTGCGTTGGCGGCAGCCTCAGGAACTGGAAAAAAGGGAAGAGTGGATTCGGGAGTTTAAATCCAAGACCCCTCGCTTTGTGGAGACCCGCGGGTTTGAGGACTTATCCCTCCCCCTCAAACCCCAGCGCCTGATGCGGGAGCTTCAGGAGGCTCTGCCCCAAAGGGCGCACCTCTTTGTGGACATCGGCAACGTCATGGCCTGGGCCTTTCATTTTTTTACGGTGACAGAGCCGGGGACCTTCCATATCAACCTGGGTTTTGCCTCCATGGGCCATGCAGTGGGCGCCGCCATCGGGGGAAAGTTGGCCGCTCCCGAGGCTCCGGTCCTGGCCTTGGTGGGGGATGCCGCCTTTGCCATGAATGGGATGGAGGTCCATACCGCCGTCGAACACGATATCCCCGTCATCTGGCTGGTGATGAACAATGGAGGACATGGGATGGTCTGCCACGGCGAGCAGTTGATGTACAAAGGAAAGTTTTCTGCGGGGGGCAGATTTCGCAGGCCCTTGGATATCGCCCAGATGGCGGAGGCGATGGGGGCCCTGGCGTTGCGGGTGGAAAGGCCGGGAGAGTTAGCGGAGGCTCTTTCCCGGGCCCTGATTTCCGGCCGCCCAACAGTGATTGACGCTCTGGTGGACCCGGAGGAGATGCCTCCCCTCTCCTTGAGGGTAGAAACCCTGGATCGCTTTTTTGAAGGATCCTCATGAAGACCCAACCCGTGGGTTCTGCCGGCGTCGGAGCGCCTGCCTCGGCCGGACCGGAACGGTTGGTTGAGCTGGGGACGGGCTTTTGGTCCAGTAAGGTATTTTTGTCGGCGGTCCATTTGGATCTTTTTACTGTTTTGGCGGCGGGCCCCAGGAGCGTTTCAGAGATAGAGAAGGAGTTGGGGCTTCATCCGCGCGCGGCTCGCGATTTCCTGGACGCCTTGGTAGCGCTCTCCGTTTTAGGACGCGAGGATGGGATCTACCGGAATACGCCGGAGGCACAGCTCTTTCTAAACAAAGGCTCCCCCCATTACATCGGGGAGATTTTTCTGATGCTGAACCAGCGCCTCTATGGCTTCTGGGGAGGCCTGGAGGAAGCCTTGCGCAGCGGCCGCCCCCAGAATGAGACTCGGCAGGACAGCCGCCCGCTCTTTGAGATTTTGTATTCGGATCCCGCCAAACAGAATCTGTTTGTGAGAGCCATGGTGGGGCTTTCCGCCGGCTCCTCTGTGGAGGCGGCGCGCCGGTTTGACTTCTCCCGTTGCCGCACCTTCTGCGATCTGGGCGGGGGTCCGGGGACCTTAAACATCGAGGTGGCCAAGGCCTACCCGAACCTCCGGGGGATCAACATGGATCTTCCCGCCGTGGAGCCGATCTTTCGCGAATATGCCCAGCGCGCAGGGGTCGTGGATCGGGTGGAGTTTGTGGGGGGGGATTGTTTCTCAGACCCCTTGCCGGAGGCGGAGGTTTATGCCTTGGGCAACCTTCTGCATGGTTTCGGGGAGGAGGATTGCCGGAAGCTCTTGGCCAAGGTGTATCGGGCATTGCCGAAGGGGGGCACCCTCTTGGTCATCGAGGCTCTCGTTGACGAGGAAAGGCGGCACAACCTCTTCGGGCTTCTCATGAGCCTGGACATGTTGATTGAGACCGAGCAGGGGCGCAACCGTACCGGTCGGGAGATTTGCCAATGGCTCCGTGAGGTTGGATTTGAAGAGACCCGGGTGGCTTCCCTGGGCGGACCCTTCGCCATGGCGGTGGCAAGGAAGTAATTGCGCGCGATGCCTTTTTGGCTTCGGTTTTTTCTACTCCTCCTATGGACGGCGCCCCTCCATGGTTTTTCCCAGACCCTCGTCGTTTGCGACGATACGACGGATCCCGTCACCCTCGATCCCCACCGTCAGTTTTCCCAGAAAACCTACACCCTGCTCCAGCAGGTCTTCGAGGGGCTGGTGCGCTTCGACGCCGAGGGCAAGATCGTGCCTTCCTTGGCTGTTTCCTGGAAGAGGTTGGATCCTTTGACCGTTCGCTTTCATCTGCGCCGGGGGGTCGTCTTCCACAATGGGGAGCCCTTTGGGGCGGAGGCGGTCCGGAAAACTTTGTTGCGCTACCTGGATCCCAAGATCAACTTTCCCGGCCTCGCCTATATTGACTCGATGGAGCGCATCGAGGTAGTGGACCCTTGGACCGTGGATATCAAAACACGTTTTCCGGATGGGCTGTTGCTGCATCGCTTGGCATGGATTTTTCTCATTGTCCCCCCAGGCTATCTGGAGAAGGAGGGAGCGGGGATTCTGGCTGAAAGGCCGGTGGGGACGGGACCCTTTCGTTTTGTGCGTTGGATTCGGGGCCGGGAGGTCGTCTTAGAGGCCAACGATCGGTACTGGCGCGCCGGGGTTCCGAGTATCCGGGAGCTGCGGTTTCGGTTTTTGCCTGCGCAGGCCCAGGTCCAAGCCCTACTGGATGGGGAGCTGCACATTGTGACCGAACTGCCCGGCACCTTTACCCGCACGGTGTTCGAGCACCACGGCACGGAGGTATTGAAGAAGGAAACCTTCTATACTTTCGGCGCGACGTTCAACGTCTCCCAAAAACCCCTCTCGGATCCTCGGGTTCGGCAGGCCATAAACCATGCGATCCATCGGGAGGATCTGATTCGCTATGACCTGTTCGGCAACGGCAGGTCTCTGGCCGCCCTGTCCATGCCCGGCGAGGAGGGGCACCATGCAGGTCTGCGTCCCTATCCCTACGATCCGGAAAAGGCTCGGAGACTTTTGTGGGAGGCGGGAGTTTCTATGCCGGTCAAGCTCAAGGCCTTGGTCTATGTGCAGGGCAAGAGAACCGCACAGATTCTGTCCAAGCAACTCTCCCAGGTGGGCGTTCTTTTGGAGATGGACTGGATTGAGACGGGGGAGGAGCTGATCGCGGCGCTCCGGAAGGGCAACTATGATTTGGCCATGGGCGGCATGCCGGATCCCATGGCTCACAGTTTTTTCATTCAAAGCATTTTACTTTACTCCAAGTCTCCTTACTCTCTGCACAAGGATACGGAGTATGACCGAGTCCTGGAAGCGATGGTTGCGGAGCTGAACCCCGATGCGAGGCAGAAGAAAGGGGAAGACCTGGATCGGCTCATCTGGGAACAGGCCCTGAGTATTTTTACCTATCAGAGGCTCCGGACATACGGCGTTCGGCGGGGCGTGCGTTTTGTTCCTTCGATCACGGGAATGCCTTATTTCGATCGGGTGGAGCTGGAGAGCTCCGAGGCAGCTCGAAAACCGTAAGGATATCTAAGGGAGGTACGATGAGTCCACTTCTTTCTCTGGAGGATCTGCTTTTTCTGGCGGGGATGCTTCATTTTTTGAACGTTCCGGCCATGCTGCTGGCCCCGAGGATGTTGGGCTGGAGGGAGGATCTTGCAAAGCTGGCCCCGATCAACCGCAGAATGGTGCTGGTCATGGGTGGGGGGATTGTCTTGGTGATTTTGGGGCTGGGGACTGTGGTGGCGGTTTGTTCAAGGGAGATGGCGGAGGGCGGCCGGCTGGGGATGGCGCTTTCCTGCTTTCTGGGCATTTTTTGGGGATATCGGACGTTCATCCAGGTCTATGTATATCCTCGGATTTGGCCAGGGGGCTTTTTAGGACGGCTGAGCCATTTCGGTTTGGTGGCCTTGTTTCCGTTTCTATCCGGAGTGTACTGGCTCGCTTTCTTTTCTGGATTGTTGTGATCCGACATTGACATGAGATGGACTAAGAACCTCTCTCTGCGCTGGAATGTTCTTCTGGGCTTTATCCCCGTCCTTTTTGGATTCGTCTTATTGCTTGGCTTGTCCAGCTATTTTCTGGTTCGCAGGCAGATCCTGCTGAACGTGGAGAATCAACTTCAGACTCTGCTCCGCCAGGCCTCCTCCAGTTTAGGGGCATTTTTCCAACGCAGATCCGCGGAGGTGGAGGCGGTTGGGGAAAGCCCGCTGTTTGAAGACTACGCCAAGAACGTGTCCTATGGCCTTCTGGAGGAGGCCCGGATGGTTCGGAAGGGCATTGACGAGTACCTATGGAGGTTTTCCCAACGCGCTCAGGTCTATCGAGAGATCATCTATCTGGATTTTGAGGGCCGGATCGTCTCCCAAGTTCAGGGGCATCGGATACTCCGAAAGCCTTCTTCACAGGGGATGCCTATTCCCAAGGGTGTTTTGGAGGGTCAGCTCTTTGTCTCTCCGATCGAGCAGGGGGAGAATGGCTGGATTTTGCGCTACGCCTCTCCCCGGCGGGGTTCTTCCGGAAAGATGCAGGGGACTCTCCTCTTCGTCTGCGACCTTCGATTTGTCCAAGGCCTCTTGGAGGGGTTTCAGGTCGGGGCCCGTGGAAAGACCTATCTGACAAATCGGGAGGGGCATAGGGTGATGGGCTCCGCTCCCTCTTTTGCGCACTTCTTGATGGGGGAGAGGGCCATTCCTAAAACCCCCTGGAATGTGGTGACGGTTGCGGACTTAGAGGAGTTTCTGGTGCCGGTGAGGTTGATTGCCGCTTGGATCGTCCTCTTTTCCATTGCCATCGGTCTCTGCCTGTCCGGTTTTATCGTCTGGAGGGTTCAGAGGTCCCTCCGGCCGGTTCAGGATCTGGTGCGGGGAACCGAACACCTGGCGTCGGGGAACCTGGATTACCAGTTTCCCTCTCCGGAGGTCCGGGAACTGAAGGCATTGGCAGACTCCTTCAATGCCATGACCTTGCGGCTGCGTGCCCGAACGGAGGAGCTGCGGTCTCGGGTGCGTTTTCTGGAGGCGCTGCGGGAGATGGAGAGAGCCGTCATGAAGGGGCTCGACGAGGAGGCCATCCTCCGGACGGCTCTCCGGTCCGTGGCTCGGGGACTTTCCTTGGACCGCACGGCTCTTTACTGGGTGGATAAGGCGCAACAGAAGATTGTGGGACGGTATGTCTACGAGACGGAGGCCATGGGACTTTCAGAACAGACTTTTCGGAAACGCCAGATTCCCCTGGGGGCCCGGGAGATCCTCAATGAGGTCGTCTCCACGCGGCAAAACCTTTGGGTCCGCGATCCTTTAAAGGACCTTCGGGTCAATCCGGACTATGTCCGGGAGTCCAAGACCCGTGAGTTTCTCCTGGCTCCCATCTGCGGCAAAAACCAGGTTTTTGGAGTTTTCGCGGCGGACAACTACTATAGCTACAGGGCTCTCCAGGAGTCTGACCAAGAGGGGCTGGGTCTTTTTGCCAATGCGGCAGGGTTGGCCATTGAAAATCTGGGGCTTTTTCGGCACCTGGCGCAGTCGGAGGCCAGGTACCGTGCTGTTTTGGACAACTCCCCAGTGGCCATCCTGGGTCTTTCCTCGCAACATCGGATCGCCACCTGGAGTCGGGGGGCAGAGGAGATCTTTGGCTATGCGCCCGAGCAGGTTTTTGGAAAACCGGTTTCCTTCCTTTTTTCCGGCGGCTCCGGACAGGATTGGCAACGCCTCTTGGCGGAGGTGATGACCAGGGGTTCTGTGAGAGAGTTTGTTTTGACCGGGCTTTCTCGGGAGGGCAAGCGACTGGAACTGAGCCTCTCCTGGGGAGGAGCCTATCCGGATTTTTGGATGAACCGGGAATGGACGGTGGTGATTCGGGACGTGACGGACGCCAAGAAGCTCCAGCAGCAGATCATTCGGTCGGAGAAGCTTTCCGCGGTGGGGCAGCTCATCTCCAGCGTGGCCCATGAGCTCAACAATCCCCTCCAGGCTGTGGTAGGGTATGCGGAGTTTTTGTCTTCCGGGCAGGAGGATGCCGCTTCCATGCGGGAGGATTTGCGCCTCATCCGTGAAAGCGCCCTTCGATGCACGAAAATCGTGCAGAATCTGCTGTTTTTCGTGCGTCGCCGGGAGGGGGAGAAGATCCCCGTGGAGTTGCCCAAGGTGGTGCAGGCGGCCTTGGAGCTTTTGGAGTATAAGCTTAAGAAAGAGGCTTCGGTCTCAGTGACCGTCCGATTGGATTCCAGGCTGCCCAGGGTCCTGGGGGATTTCCAGCAACTGGAGCAGGTGGTGATCAATCTGGTGAACAATGCCTGCGATGCGGTGTCTCCTGGCGCTGGGGCGCAGGAAATCCGAATTTCCGGTCAGATCCAAAAAGGGAAGGTCCGCGTGGAGGTCTCCGACTCAGGCCCCGGAATTCCGGAGTCGGCTCGCGGGCGACTGTTTGATCCGTTTTTCACCACCAAGCCTGCCGGGAGGGGGACGGGGCTTGGCCTGACCGTCTGTCGTCAGATTCTGGAGGAGCATGGGGGGAGAATCGGTCTGCAGGAAACGGCGGAAGGATCAGGAGCCACGTTTTGGTTTGAGCTTCCCGTGGCGCATCGTAGGGTCTCTGAGCAGAAACAGGGGGTGCGGCTGTCTCGGGAGGTTCGGGGCAAGCGGGTCCTGGTGGTGGATGACGAACCTGCGGTGTTGGCCCTTTTGCGCAAGAGTCTGGAGGCGGAGGGGGAGAAGGTGGAGGAGGCACAGAGTTTTCGGCAGGCGGCGCAGAAGGTCTCCGAAAAAAGCTTTGATTTGGTGGTGACGGATGTTCGCCTGGGGGACGGCACAGGCATTGAGCTTTACGAAGGCTGGGAAAGTTTCAGCCATGCGCCTCGCCCCACCTTCCTTTTTGTCACCGGAGATATTCTCAATGAAGCCCTGGAGCGGGATTTTCGCGAGCGGCATCTTCCGCTCTTGGAGAAGCCGGTGAGTCTCCAGGTCCTGCGCAAAGCGGTCCGCCTTGCGCTTGCCGGGAAATCCGTTTCCGTCTAAGGTAAAATTAACCCATGTCCTCTATCCATCCCATCCTTTGGAAGAAGGGGTCTTTGTTTCTCTTGGACCAGAGAAAGCTTCCTTTTCGCGAAGAGTATCTCCAGGTCCGGAGCGCCTCGGAGGTTTTTCGGGCCATCCGTCGGATGGTTGTGCGGGGAGCCCCCGCCATTGGGGTATGTGCCGCGTTTGGGCTGGCGCTCCAGGCCCGGCGATACCGTGGGAGGCCGGAGAATCTTCCCGGAGTTCTCCGGCATTGGCAGCAGCGATTGCTTCAGGCGCGTCCTACGGCGATCAATTTGAGAAATGCGCTCTGTTTTATGGAGGGATCCTTGCAGGCGCTGCGGAAACATTCCGGTAGGGCTGGAGGAGTGCGGAAAATTGCCCGGGGGTTGGAGCGGGCGGCGCTTCAGTATTTTCACCGCGATTTAGAGGCCAACCGGGCGCTGTCTCGCAAGGGAGCTCGGAGGCTCCAAAGGCTTTATGGCGGCAGACGCCTGCGCATCCTGACCCTGTGTAACACCGGGGCTCTGGCCACCTCCGGGGTCGGGACGGCCTGGGGAGTAATTCAGGAGCTTTTTAGAAGAACCGGCCGGGTGGAGGTCTATGCCTGTGAAACCCGGCCCTGGCTTCAGGGGAGTCGCCTCACCGCCTGGGAGGCGAAGAAGAGCGGGGTGCCGCTGACTTTGATTGCGGATGGGGCAGCCGGTTTTTTGCTGCGGCAGGGGCAGGTGGATGTGGTGATTGTCGGGGCGGATCGCATCACCCGTGGGGGAGACGTGGCCAACAAGATCGGAACCTATGCCCTGTCGGTATTAGCTCGTGCCCACCGAATTCCCTTTTATGTGGCGGCGCCCTCCACCACTTTGGATCCCGCGATGGGTTCCGGAATGAAAATCCCCATTGAGGAAAGGTCTTCCCGGGAGCTCACCAGCATTCGGGGGCTTTCTATCGCGCCTGTCGGTACGCGGGCCTACAATCCGGTCTTTGACGTGACCCCCGCATCGCTGGTGACGGGATACATGACCGAAAAAGGGGTTTTTAGGTCTTCGCAGTTGGCCGCTCGATTTTTTCCAGCAGGCGCCAGGCCTCTTCGAGGTTCTTCCCAGCCACATAGATCCCGTGATTTTTGAGGAGTACCGCCCGGCTTGCGGCGATGTGGGCAGGTATCTGGGAGGGCTGTTCCACACAGGGAAGCTCCGGCCCGGAGCCTTCCGATTGGGCCAGTCGGACCGCGCGGGGAGAATGGGCGTGTAGCACCGCGCCGAATTTCGGGCAGCTTCGGTAGATGGCTAGATGGATGGGAAGGTCTGAGGAGGGAGCCTCGTGCCCCGAGCTCCTTTTTCCATGCAAACCGACCTCCACGATTTCGAAGAGCCGTAGCGCCCCTTTGTTTTTGCCGGCGGAGGTGATGTAGAGGGAGGCACCTGCCGCGCAGCGTACGGAGAGATTTCCATCCGCCTCACGGAGGTATCCTGCATTGTGCATGCGTTTCCCGTAGGAGAGCAGCAGTTCTTTGTTCACGGCATCAGTATAGTTTTCTTCGCACTGCGCGTCCATCCGCATAATTGACTTCTGAGCGCATCTCCACTACAATTCATAGGAACACAGGAGGCGTCCGAGCTACATGGGAATCTCTAAAGTCGGAGCCAGGTCGAAGGTCCTCTATGGGGTGACGCGGTTGACGGAGGAGGATCTCTACCTTTTCAATGAGGGCAGCCACCTTCGCCTGTATGAGAAACTGGGCGCCCATCTTATGAGTTTTGAGGGCCGGAAGGGCACCTATTTCGCCGTTTGGTCTCCCAACGCCAAGCAGGTCTCGGTGATGGGAGATTTCAACGGTTGGAACACTCAGAGTCATTTCCTGCGCCCGCGGGGGCAGTCCGGTATTTGGGAAGGCTTCATCCCCGAGGTGGGCCGCGGAGCTCTTTACAAGTACCACGTCGTCTCCCAGCAGTCGGGTTTTCGCGCCGACAAGGCCGATCCGTTCGCCTTTTATCAGGAGTCGGAGCCTCGGACAGCCTCCGTAGTTTGGGATTTGGATTACGCCTGGAGCGACGGGCGATGGATGGCCGAGCGCGGCCGGAGCAATGCAGGGGAGGCTCCCGTTTCCGTTTACGAGGTCCATCTGGGCTCCTGGAGGCGTGTCCCTGAGGAGGGCAACCGCTTCCTGAACTATCGGGAGCTGGCGCCGCTTCTGGCGGAGTATGTTGAGAGGATGGGATTCACCCATGTGGAGTTTCTGCCCGTCATGGAGCATCCTTTCTACGGTTCCTGGGGCTACCAGATCACAGGCTACTTCGCCCCCACCCATCGCTATGGGACACCTCAGGATTTCATGTACTTGATTGATTTTTTGCACCAGAGGCAAATCGGAGTGATCTTGGATTGGGTCCCCTCCCACTTCCCGACCGACGGCCACGCCCTCGGATTTTTTGACGGCACTCATCTCTACGAGCACTCCGATCCCAAAAAGGGTTTTCATCCGGACTGGAACAGCTTCATCTTCAACTATGGGCGCCACGAGGTCCGGAGCTTTCTTTTGAGCGGCGGCATCTATTGGCTGGATGTATTCCATGCGGACGGCCTGCGCGTGGATGCCGTGGCCTCCATGCTTTATCTGGACTACTCCCGCGGGGAAGGAGAGTGGATACCCAACGCCTACGGCGGCCGCGAGAATTTAGAGGCCATTGATTTCCTTCGCCGTCTCAACGTGGAGACCTATAAGAATTTTCCGGACACCCAGACCATCGCTGAGGAGTCCACCGCCTGGCCCATGGTTTCCAAGCCGACCCACGTAGGGGGGTTGGGATTTGGTCTGAAGTGGGACATGGGCTGGATGCACGACACCCTGGAGTATTTTGTGAAGGAACCCATTCACCGCAAATATCACCAAGGCGCCCTCACCTTCCGCATGCTCTACGCCTTTCATGAAAATTTTATTCTGCCTCTGTCTCATGACGAGGTGGTCCATGGAAAGGGGGCGCTGCTGTCGAAGATGCCGGGGGATGACCGGCAGAAGTTCGCCGGCCTCAGGGCCCTTTTCGGGTACCAGTATGCTCAGCCGGGCAAGAAGCTTCTTTTTATGGGGGGGGAATTCGGCCAGTGGGGGGAGTGGAAACATGATGAAAGTCTCGAGTGGCACCTTTTGCAGTATGCGCCGCATCAAGGACTTCAGCGCTGGGTCTCGGACTTAAATCGCCTCTATCGGGCCGAGCCGGCCATGCACGAGTTGGATTTCAACCCCGGTGGATTTGAATGGGTGGACGCGCAGGACTCCGACCACAGCATCTTGAGTTTTACCCGCCGAGCAAAATCCACTGCGG
The DNA here is from genome assembly GCA_016204975.1 of Elusimicrobiota bacterium. Taxonomy (GTDB): domain Bacteria; phylum Elusimicrobiota; class Elusimicrobia; order JACQJP01; family JACQJP01; genus JACQJP01. The sequence continues at coordinate 7,836 of JACQJP010000014.1, read as the reverse complement.
ACATCGTGCTGGCCGTTTTTAACCTTACCCCCGTCGCGCGCAAGAACTATCGGATCGGAGTGAGGCGGCGAGGCTTCTGGAAGGAGGTTTTAAACAGCGACGCCTCGAACTACGGCGGGAGCGGCTTGGGAAATTGCGGAGGAGTGGAGGCGGATCCGGTGCCCTTCCATGGGCGCCCCTATTCTTTGAATCTCACGCTGCCGCCTTTGTCGGCGCTGTTTTTGAAGAGCTCCGCCTGACGCACTACAGCAGTTTGGACTCGAAGAGGGCGGCGAAGGCCAGAAAGGAAAAAAACCCCACGACATCGGTGACCGTGGTCAGAAAGATTCCGGAAGATTGAGCCGGATCAAAACCCAGGCGCTTCATTGCCAAGGGGATGGCCGCCCCCGCCAGTCCCGCCGCCACCAAGTTGACGACCATCGCCAGACCGATCACCACGCCTAAGAACGGATTGCCTCTCCAGAGCCAGGCTCCGCAGCCCGTCACCAAACCGATCAGCACCCCGTTGACTAGGCCTGTCCCGATCTCCATCAGAATCAGGCGCCTGGCGTCTTTGGGGCGGATGTCTCGCAGCACCAGACCCCGCAGGATCACGGTCAGGGACTGGATTCCGGCGTTGCCGCCCTGGCCGGCCACAATGGGCAGGAAAACGGCCAGCACCGCGATGCGGCCGATGAGGTCCTGAAACAGCGCGACCACCGAGGCGGCGAGGAAGGCGGTCACCAGATTGACGTGCAGCCAAGGAAGGCGTTTGGTCACCTTGAACAGGAGTGGGGAGAAGGGGCGTTCCTCAGGGCTGGCTCCGAACAGGAGGTGCAGATCTTCGGTAGCCTCTTTTTCGCTGAACTCCAGCATGTCTTCCGATTTGACCGCGCCGATCAGTTTGCCCTGTCCGTCTACGACGGGAATGGAGATGAAATGCTTGTCGTGAGCCAGATGTACCAGCTCCTCTCGGTCGGTAAAGGGGGGGACGGCGACCACGTCCCGCCGCATAACGGTTTCAATGGGCGCCTCGGAGTCAGCCAGCAAAAGGTCCCGCATGTTGAGGACCCCGACCAGTTTGTTTTCCGGTCCCACCACGTAGGTATATGTGGAGGCGCGTTTGGAGGCGACGGAACGCATGCGATGAATCACCTCCCGCACCGTGAGGTCCTTGTAAAAAGCCAGAAGGTCCGTGCGCATGAGCCGCCCGGCGCTGTCTTCCGGATAGGAGAGTAACTCCTGGATTTCCTTCTTGCGCTCCGGAGCCAGGCTCTCCAGGAGGGCCGTTTTAGCTTCGATGGAAAAGGAGCGAAAGATGTCCGCGACGTGATCTGGGCTGAGCGTCTCCAGAATGGAGCTGGCGGGCTCCGGCAGCAGCTGTTCCAGGACGCTTGCGGCGAACACCGGTTGCACATGCTGCAGGCAGGCGGCAGCGGCCCCGTGGGGAAGGTGTCTGATGATGGCGGAGGCGTCCTGCTCCTGGAGCCCCTCTAAGGCGATGGCCGCCTGCTGGGCGTCCACGTCGATGAAGCGCTTGATCAGCGGTGTCGCGGAGCTGTTTTTAGGCATGGCCTTCCAAAGATTAGGCCCTTCTCTGCCGGAGTTTAACGAGCAGGCGGAGGATTTCTATGTAAAGCCAAATCAGGGTGACGGTCAGCCCAAAGGCGCCGTACCACTCCATGTATTTTGGGGCGCCGACTTCTGCTCCCCGTTCGATGAAATCAAAGTCCAAGACCAGGTTGAAGGCGGCGATGCCCACCACAAACAGGCTAAACAGTATCCCGATGGTTCCGCTTCCGTGGATGAAGGGGATTTGGATGCCGAAAAACCCCATGAACATATTGGCCATGTAGGCCAGGAAGATTCCCCCGGTAGCCGCGGCGATTCCCAGGCGGAGGTTTTGGGTGACTTCAATCAGCCTGGATTTGTAGGCCGCCAGGAGGGCGAAGAGGGTCCCAAAGGTCAGCATCACCGCCTGGATGACGACGCCGGGATACTGCATCTCCAGGGTGGCGGAGAGCCCTCCCAGGAAGAGTCCTTCCAAGGCGCCGTAGATGGGCGTAGTATAGGGAGCGGCGGTTTTCTTGAAGATGGTCACCATCGCCGCGACGAGCCCCCCGAAGACGCCCAGCATGATGTAGGCGTGCACCGGAGCGCCGGAGAAAAACTGGTTCCACACGTAGGAGGCGGCGGCGAGGGCAATCAACAGGGTGATGGCGGTTTTGTTCACCGTGCCCTGGATGGTCATCGCCTGATCTGGGCTGACGGCCCCCTCCATGGCAAAGGTGTCAGATGTTAAGGCAGGATTTCCGGATCGCATCATGGGATTTTCTCCTCCCGTTTTCTATGGTACTGTGCGCATTTTATCATAACCGACACCGCTGCGCACAGGCTAGGTGACCAGTCTCCCACCCGACCAAAAATTGTAAAATCAGTCACCATAGGATCAAGAGAAAACTAGGAAAGCAGCCAAACCTAGGACTGTTAAGGTGGTGGAATTGGTCCGACAAGGAAATGAAGATACATATCATAGGGAGGGAAAAAACCTTATGGCGTATACATGTAAAATCCAAATAAAAGCACCTGTTGGAGAGGTTTGGGAAACGTGGACTGAACGCGAAGCTCTTGAAAAATGGCTTGCCCCGAAGGCGAATGTTTCGCTCCAAGCCGCCCTCCGACAGTTGCGCCGCACCGGTTTTCTCCTGAAAGCGGATACCAAGCTGCCCAGCGTGACCACGTTGGCGGCCGGAAATCCGATAGCTGGCTCCTGGTGGGGCCACCCCAAAGGCCACGTCATCTTCGCTGTCCTTATGAGCCTATTTATCTTACCCGCGCCTTCCCGATCGGCAGGCCCGGCCCTCAAGCAGAATGAGTGGCAGGTCTCCCATGTCCATGTGGGGGTCCGGGACCTGAAGAAGGCTGCCGCATGGTTTGAGAAGGTTATGGGACTACAGCTGGCCTACCCCTATCCAGGGGCGGCGCGCTTCCAGATAGGTGCGCTGGGAGTGTTCCTGGAAGAAAAGGGAAAGGACTCCGCCCTCACCCTAGGATTTCCCACTAAAAACTGCGATACCGATCACAAACGGCTGGTAGATCGCGGTGCCGTTTCATCCGAGGTCTGCAACGATAAACCCTATGGAGTTCGGGCCGCTTATCTTCTTGGTCCGGGAGCTCTGAGGATTGAGTTGGAGCAGTTCCTTTCCCGGGAGTAGGAGAAAGATGAATTTTTGAGGCTTCTCATGTCCCGGCTGCAACCATATCGAAGATGAGTAACGGCAAGGGTTCCTCGCAACCCCACTCTATCGAGTTCGCGCGGACATACTCCAAGGCGCCCTGGGAAACCGAGGTGGGCTACTGCCGTGCCATCCGCGCAGGTGACCATATCTATGTCACAGGTACTGCGCCGGTCGCCGATGGAGGAGGCGTGTTCGCGCCTGGCGACGGATATGCCCAGGCCAAACGGTGCCTTGAGATCATCGAGAAGGCCCTCAAGGACCTCGGCTGCGATCGGGGCCACATCGTCCGAACAAGGATGTTCGTGACTGACATCAGCCGCTGGCCTGAGTTTGGCAAGGCACATAGGGAGTTCTTCGGAGAGAACCGACCCGCCACGACCATGGTGGAGGTTCGTCGCCTCATTGATCCCGAGATGCTGATCGAGATCGAGGCGGATGCTGTAGTTATGGCGAAGGATGAGAAGTAGCCTGGTGTGATCTATGGCCAATCCACACCTCGCCCACGCGGCCAATGTTCCCGGTGATTTCTATGTGGACACTACGTGCATCGATTGCCCTATCTGCCGACAAATAGCACCTGCTACCTTCGGAGATGCGCCTGAGCAAGCTGTAGTCGTTCGTCAACCGGCCTCGGATGAAGAACGAACCAAAGCTCTAATGGCTCTCGTTTCTTGTCCGGCAGGCTCGGTAGGCAACCGGGCGCATGTCAATACCCAGCTGGCGGTCGAAGCTCTGCCCGATCCGATCGCCGAAGCCGTCTATTGGTGCGGCTTCGCTTCGAGGGATTCGTACGGCGCGCAAAGCTATTTTATCTCGCGGGCTGATGGGAACGTGCTTATCGACTCTCCGCGATTTGCCGGATCTCTTGTCAACAAATTGGAAAAATTGGGCGGGATCAGATATATGATCCTGACCCACCAGGACGACGTGGCCGATCATGAGCGATTTCGCCGGCATTTCGGTTGCCAGCGCGTGATTCATGCAGCCGACACTGGCGGCTCGCTCAAAGACGCAGAACAGCCGCTTAAGGGCGATGGGCCGTGGCAGTTAACTCCCGATCTTAAACTCATCGCTACACCAGGCCATACCAGGGGACATATCGTCATACTCTACCGCGACACATTCCTCTTTACCGGAGATCACCTGTTTTGGCGCAAAGAGGTCGGTGGGCTGGATACTTCCCGGCTCTACAACCAATATTCTTGGGAAGCCCAGATTGGGTCAGTAGAAAAACTTCTGGATGAGCCCTTCACGTGGGTGCTTCCCGGGCATGGCTATCGCTTTCAAGCGGACCGAGAGACAATGAGAGAGGAGTTGGTCAAGGCGATGGCTCGGATGCGGGACTAACATTCCGGCTGGATCAGAAGTTGGGGGAAGGTCATGACAATGTACTTACATGGAGGCCCCGGCTATAATTCCTACGCCTTCGAGAAGTCGGTAGGTGCACTGCTTGCGCCGCAGCTGCGCATGGTCTACTTGGATCAGCGCGGCTCCGGACGATCTCAGTTCGATGGACATCAAGAAAAACTCGGAATAAATCCCACTATTGAGGATGTTGAGAGACTGCGAAAGCATTTAGGCGTCGCGAGGCTCAGTCTCATCGGACATTCTTTCGGTGCGCTCGTAGCATTAGAGTACGTCAAGACATATCCAGATCACGTAGGTTCAGTAATATTAGTTGATGGCCTGGCCGATATTGCCTCCGCCTTGAGCCACCAGATCGCCACCTTGGCGCAGTTTGGCCCGACAGCTTTCCCCAAGAATGCGGCCAAGCTGAAGGCTCTGTCCGAGAGCAGCAGCCCTCCTTTCCAAAAGATCGAAGCAGCATATTCATTGCTGGGACGTCTCGCTTTACAGCGACAACTCCACTATGCAACGTCAGCCGGACAGAACCGCAACGAACGCTGGGATGAGGAATCGGGTCTCAGGGCCTGCGATTCAAGTTCTGTCGTGGAGAGGTACATTAAAGATCATTACGTGGACTCTCCTCATTCAGAGCTGATGAAGCCTTTGACCGTCCCGGGAATCATTTTTGCCGGCCGGCGAAGCAACGTGATCGGCCCGACCAACATCGAAGCGGCCAGTCGGGCGCTAAATATTCCTGTGCGCTGGTTCGAGAATAGCGGGCATTTTATTTATGTGGAGGAGCCGAAAGAATTCGCTGACGGCGCGTGTGAATTCATCTTGCGAGGCTCTTAAACGCAGCGGGTTTCCCGCCGGGCTGTCCTTATCCGAAAATCCATAAAATCTTCCGGCGCGTGGTCGGTAAAAATCTTTACGGCGCCGAATAGATGACTTTGAACCGCGACACTCACTCCATATCTAAACTCTTGGGAATTTCCAGGGTCACGGTCTGAGGAAAGTAAATCCTCATATTTTCCACTTGCTTGCCAAAGTCAAAGGAATTACAGACATAAGTCAAGGTCAGAGTTTTTGCAGAATCCTCTCCAAATTCCACATGCTCCTTGGACGCGTAGCAAAAGGTGTCTTTATCATGGCCGGCATTCTCCGGATTCATTTCGGGAATTCTGTAAATTGTCTTCAGGGGAGACCAGGGGCCCATGAAGCTGGGGGCGGTTCGTAGAATGACCTCATTACTGAGGAATTCCGGCTTTCCATAAACTGCAATCCACCTTTTTAGTTTAGGATGGAAACGAACGCTCATCTCGGTGGAGCCTTTCTCCATGATTACTTTTGCATCCTCCCATCCAACTCCCGGCCTCCATCGGCCATCCTTGGCAAGGTATTCGATGTTCTCCTTAGGTTGCTGTAAGCGTTTTAGGAGAATGCGGGTAAGAATCATGGGGTGATGCTTATGAGCATCATCGTCCAAAACAGTGTATAGATAAACATAATCACCTTTTTTAATGATGGAAACACCCGGGAATGCGACGAGTCCTGAAATCAGGTCTAGGTATTTCACTTTCCACTGATTAGGCGGGGCGGAAGGGTTAGATATAGAGGCCAGTTTTACCCCGACGTGCTCAAACCCGAATTGGCCTCCTTCCGACTTATTGCGAACCTGAATCATGGCTACGTAAAGGGTTTCGTTACGGATGAATCCATCCAATGGCCAAAAGCGATATTCTTGGCTCCCCGAATCGAAAAAAGCTCGCGGTTCCTTGGAGTCTTGATCGTTCCAGTAGTAGCGGATAGACCACTTCCCGCCATCACAAGTAGACACACCAACCGTGTTAGAGACCATTTTTGATCCACTTCTTATTTTTTGATCTTCAGATCCGACAAATGTATCGCCGAACAGCCAGATGGATTTTTGGTCAGACAGGAGAATTGAGTAAGCAACGTCGCCCCCAAGCCACCCCTGATGATATGGAAACTCCGGTGTACATCCCCACCCAGCCCAAGGCCCGCTTAACAGGCAGGTGAGGAGCAAGACGCTAATTTTCATTTTCTTCGTGGTATCTTCAGAGAAGGAAAGTGACGACTACGGCAGCTATGAACAGTGCCTTACTGAGGAAGTTGCCGACTTGGACTTCAATTTTGGAGGGAGAATTCTGATTAGAATTTCCGAAGCGTATAGTAAAGGCGTTTTGTTGATAACGCTGATCTGCCGATTTGAACTCGATCCAGCGATATGGCCGCATACCGCAATCCAAAGAAAGTTTAGAGCCTGCGCATTGTTTCGATAATGATTCCGGCCCAGCCAAACCAGAGTAGAACGAGGACTGATGTCTGGGACCTGGAAAGTGTCTGTCTTCTGATTCTGCCTCCACGATATGAGGTAGGCAGGCCAGGGTCAGGAGGCTAATTATCAATCCCCTCATAATGTCGTCTTGAGACCAATTTGAATATGCCGATTTGGACGAGTAGGAGGAGCATCAAAATCGGGCTGATATTGGGCGGCAAGAGATTTCCTCCCACCTCTACACTGCCAAGTGGCGCTGATCTTGCCGATCGATTTGAAGGCAAAGCGTAGATATCGAATTGATCCGAACTAAACCCCAATCCTACGCTAAGAACTCCATGGCCATCGGGATTGCGGACTAGGTGGACATTCGTCAGGCTTATTATCAATAGGACTATTTGAATAGCGAGGGTCATTAAGAAAGTTGTCCGTGCCGCATTTGAAGTAACGATCCGTTCGCGTTCATCGCTTTCCTTAAATCCCGCCAAACGTGCCAGAAGAGTTTCTCGGAAGTCTTTATAAAACAGGAGGGCTAGAAAGACATAAGCCAGACTCAGTATCCATATGAAGCAAAAAGTATTAATGAAGCCAATGAATCCACCTTCGGGAACTTTGTCGCCATATCTAGTGAGCCAGTACGTATAGAACGCGATGAAGCCTGGCGCAAAGAAGAGTGCGTAACGGACCACAATCTTATGCAATTTTAATAGGACGTTTTTCATGGGACTCCTCCACAATAAAGACTTCCTCGACAGATTTGCCAAAAAATCTCGCTATCGCGAAACCTAATTCAAGACTGGGTAAATAGACTCCATTCTCGATACAGTTAATCGTCACGCGGGTAACCCCCACCTTATGCGCCAGCTCTTCCTGAGAGATCTCTCGCTCGGCACGGAGAACCCGTAGGCGATTCATGATCTTCAATTTTTTAATAGGCATATTATTTACATTACATATAGTAATGTATAAAAT
>JACQJP010000012.1 GCA_016204975.1 Elusimicrobiota bacterium | reverse complement strand
TTTTAAGGGAGAGAAAGAGACCCTGGCCTTTTTCTGCTGGCAGGACCAGTCCTTCACCACCGACGGGTGGCTGGAGCCCAGAAAGGATCGCGCCCTGGGAGACTGGGCCAAGCGGGAGGCCTTCGCAGCAAAAAAGGGGGAGACCCTCCTGCTGTATCCCCAAGACTCCGAGCCGGCCCAAAGGCTGCTCCTGGTGGGACTGGGGCCTAAAAAGGAATTTACCCTCAACGCCCTGCGGGAGGCGGCGGCCACCGCCTTTCAAACCGGCAAGAAGAGGTTTTTCTCCCTCTGGGCCACCCTGCCGGACGCTCCCTCCTCCACCTTTCACCCGGAGGAAATGGCTCAAGCCCTAGCGGAAGGACTTTGGCTGGCCTCCTACCAATTTACCTCCTATCGAAAAGCCTCCTCTGAGGAACACAGCCTGATCCTAAAAAAAATGGGCTTGGTGGCCACCGGCCCCCAGGAAGCCAAATCCCTGGAGGCCCCCATCCGAAAGGCCCAGATTTTTGCGGAGGCCACCGGCAATGCCCGAGACTGGGTCAACATCCCTCCCAGTGAAAAAAATCCGGGCTTTATGATCTCGCTGGCCAGAAAAATATCCGGCGTGACGGTTCGGGTCTTCCACGAATCTCAGCTGCGCAAGATGGGCATGGGCGGAATTCTGGGCGTGGCTCGGGGAAGCACGATCGCCCCGGCTTTTTTGCATCTGATCTACAAACCTAAGGGAAGCCCTAAAAAAAGGCTGGGGCTGGCAGGCAAGGGGGTTCTATTCGACTCGGGTGGGTTGTCCCTGAAACCCGCCGCCGGCATGGAGGATATGAAGATGGATATGGCCGGAGCGGCTGCCGTCTTAGCCGTACTGAAAGCCCTGCCCAAACTGGGAGTCCATAAAGAGGTCCATGGATTTATTCCCCTGACCTATAACATGCCGGGGGGCGATGCCACCAAGCCGGGGGATGTCCTCAAAGCCTTCAACGGAAAGACGATCGAGGTGTTGAACACCGACGCCGAAGGGCGGCTGATCCTAGCCGACGCCTTAAGCTTCGCCTGCGCACAGAAACTGGACGGCCTGGTGGACATTGCCACCTTAACCGGAGCGGCCCTGGTGGCCGTGGGGCACCTCATGACCGCCGCCATGACCAACAACCCGGAACTCTTGAAGGGATTGACGGCCGCCTCCGAGAAGGCAGGGGAAAAAATCTGGGAGCTTCCGCTCCCCCCGGAGTACCGGGAATCCTTAAAAAGCCACGTGGCGGACCTCCGCAATGTCCCCAAAAACCATGAGGCCGGCACCATCCTGGGCGGGATGTTCCTGCAGGAATTTGTAGACCAAACCCCCTGGGTACATCTGGATATCGCCGGAACCGCCTGGACCTCCGAGGGCAGCGCCCTGTGCCCGCCGGGCGCCACGGGAGCCCCGGTTCGAACGCTTTTGGAATACCTTCTCCACTAAATGGAAAATCCGACAAAAACAGAAACCCATAAAGTCCGAAATCCGGGGCTCGCAATCCGCAATCCCCTTCCGGCATTGGTCCGTGAAATCCTGGCACAACTGGGAGAGAATCCGCAACGGGAAGGACTCCTCAAAACCCCTGAGCGGGCAGCCAGGGCCCTTCGGGAATTGACCTGTGGCCACGAAGTGGACATCGATCGGCTCATTTGCGGAGCTTTGTTTAAAGCAGACTACAGCGAGATGGTCCTGGTCAAAGACATCCCTCTATATTCCATCTGTGAACATCATCTCCTGCCATTTTTCGGAAAAGCCCACATCGCTTACATCCCGGACGAATACATCCTCGGACTTTCCAAAATCCCTCGCCTGGCGGAGGCCCTCTCCAGAAGGCTCCAGATCCAGGAGCGTCTGACCACCCAGATTGCGGAAACCCTCCAGTCCAAACTGCGCCCCCTGGGAGTCGGGGTGGTGATCGAGGCGCGGCATCTATGCCTGGAGATGCGCGGGGCCAAGTGCCAGGGCGCTCCCACCGTCACCAGCGCCATGCTGGGATCGTTCCGCAAAGACGCCCGCACCCGAGAAGAATTCCTCACCCTCATCCGAAAGCCAAACTCATAAGGGACCCGCCTGGGGTTTTGCCCCGCGTGACACGTTCTACTTCGCGTTGACACCCCTCCCCGAGGGTGATATTATTCTTGGGAGCGAGGGGTGTGACCCCATGAGGGATTCCGCTTCGGAGGGTGACAGCGAGCGTTTGCGTGAAGCGCAAAAAGCGAGCGCCAGAGGGAGGCGGAGCCTCCCATGGGGAGCACCGGCGCGAGCCGTAAACCGCTCGAGCGCCGGCGACAACCCGAACGACATTCCTGGTCCGGTTTATAAACCGGACCGAATGGAGTGAGGGTGCGACCGAGGCGGGGGTAGTACAATGGCAGTATGGGAGCTTCCCAAGCTCCAGACGCGGGTTCGATTCCCGTCCCCCGCTGGTTTGTGATGACAAAAAATTGGATCAGCATCTTCATTCTCATTGATTCCCTGCTTTTTGGAATCGCCCTAAGCGTTTTTATTACGCGCGTTCGCCATCACTGGAAGGAATTCCAGTCCCACTCCTCCGGAATCTTGCGCCCCCCTCAGCTCCTCATCTCCTCGGAAGAAAAACCTGTGGCGGCGAAAACTTCAGCCTCCGCTCCAGAAACCCCCGCAGCATCCTCTTCCGTCGCCGGCCCTGTCGTCCTTAAAAAAAGAAAAATTCAGTTCCGCTATTGGGACGCCAACGCCCGGACCGTAAAGCTGGCCGGAAGTTTCCTTGAGGAAGGCCCAATCGCCTTTCAGAAAAAGGGTCCCACCCTCTGGGAAACAGAGCACGCCGTCCCCCCAGGCACCCACACCTATCAATTCCTCGTCAACGGCGTCCCCTACCCGGACCCCAACAATCCTCGCAAAAAAGAAAACCGCTCCATCCTGGTTGTGCAGCCACACACGGATTGACAAAAAATCTGGTAGTTTGCTACCCTTAGACCCCTATGAAAAACTCCCTCAAACTTCCAATCCTGCTGGTTGCCCTTGCCGCTGCCAGCCGCCTGCTGCCGCATCCCCCCAATGTGACGCCGATCGCCGCCATGGCCCTCTATGGGGGGGTTTACCTCGGCCCCCGCGCGGCGTACTTGGTGCCTCTGGCCGCTCTGCTGGCCAGCGATCTTTTCTTGGGGTGGCATGGCACCCTGCCCTTTGTCTACCTCGGCTTCGCCTTGACGGCCTTTATGGGCCGGCAACTGCGTGGGCACAAAAGGCCGGCCCCCCTTCTGGGCGGCATAGCGGGCAGCTCCCTTCTTTTCTACCTCCTGACCAATTTCGGAGTCTGGCTGACCGCCTCCCTCTATCCCCAAAACCTCCCCGGCCTTCTAGCCTGCTACACGGCGGCCATCCCATTTTTTAGAAACAGCCTCCTCGGAGACCTCTTCTTCGCCGCCGCCCTATTCGGCCTGCAGGAACTCTATGGGCTAAAGAGCAAAAGGCCGGTTGCGGAATCCCTCATCTAAAATCTCCTCAGCCGACGGGACCGTCCGCAGGACCCGATCTTAATCCAGGAGATGGAACCATGAAAAAAAGACCCAAGAGAAAAAAATCCAAGGCGGTGCCCCGCAAGAGAGCTCCTCGAGCTATCCGATCTTATGCGGAATTCAAAAAAAAGCTTCTGGCGCAACGGGAAATCGTTCTAAAAACCATCCGCAGCAAACAGGAGCAGCAGATGCCCGCCGTGGAGGTGGGGGATGAGGTGGATCAAGCGACCCAGTCCATAGAAAAGGAGATGCTCTTCGAGCTTGGAGACAATGAACGGCAAATCCTGGAGGATATCGAGGCGGCGCTGCGAAAAATTGCCAAGCGCACCTACGGCATATGCGAATCCTGCCGCACCCCCATCCTGAAGACCCGCCTCAAGGCCGTTCCCTTCGCTCGCTACTGCATCGCCTGCCAGGCCCGGCTGGAAAGAGTCGGGTGACCGACCGAGTGATCCATGCAGTGGAACCATGAGAGCCGTCTTCTTCAAGGAACACGGGGGGGCTGAAAAGCTGCTGGAGGGGGACTTTCCAGATCCCCGCCCCGGTCCGGGAGAGGCCCTGCTCAAGATCAGGGCCTGCGCCTTAAACCATCTGGACCTTTGGACCCGGCAAGGCATCCCCTCCTATCCCATAGAGCTTCCCCATATCCCCGGTTGCGACATCTCCGGGGAAATCGCGGAAGTCCACGCCGCTGAGGAGTCCATCCATCCAAATTCCTGGCACCCTCCGCACAGCTCCGGGTACCAGCCGGGTGCCAAGGGGGCACCAGCGTGCTGGAAGCCAGGAGACCGCGTGCTTGTGGCGCCGGGAATCTCCTGCTTTCAATGCGAGGCCTGTTTAAAGGGTCGAGACAACCTCTGCGACACCTACCGCATCCTGGGAGCCGACGGAGGCCAGGGAGGCTATGCCCAGTATGTCCGCGTGCCGCTCTCCAACCTCTTGCCCCTGCCGCCGAACATTTCCTTCGAGGAGGGGGCTGCCTTTCCCCTGACCCACCTGACCGCGTGGCACATGATGATCACCTTGGGAGAACTCAAGCCTGCGCAGACCGTATTGGTGGTGGGGGCGGGAAGCGGGGTGGGGTGCGCCGCCATTCAAATCGCGAAGCTCTCCGGCGCCAGGGTCTTGGCCGTCAGCTCCAGCCCAGAGAAGCTGGAGAAGGCCCGCCGGCTGGGGGCGGATGAAACCCTGTCCTCCAGCTCGGAGTTTCAGCGCCAGGCCCTCCGCGTCACCGGCGGCTCCGGCGTGGACCTGGTCATCGAACATGTGGGCCCGGCCACCCTGACGAGGAGCCTCAAGGCTTTAAAACGAGGGGGAAAACTCATCCTCTGCGGAGCCACGACCGGCCCCACCTGGGATCTGGACCTGCGTTACGTATTCAGCCGCCAGCTTCGTATCCAGGGCTCCCGCATGGGCACCCTCAGCGAATTGCAAGCCCTCTGGCAGCTGCTCGAGCAGGGGAAACTTAAACCGGTCATAGATCGCAGCTTTCCTTTAAAAGAGGCTCGGCAGGCGCAGGAGAGAATGCAAGACAAAAAACAATTCGGGAAAATTCTGCTGATCCCTTAGCGAGGTGCTGAGATGACCCAATCCCTGATAGACAAAAAACACATGGTCCAGACCTTTCTGGACCTGGCCCGCATCGGCTCCCACTCTAAAAAGGAAGGGAAGGTGGCGGACTACCTGGAAAAATTACTGCAGGAGATGGGCCTTCAAACCTGGAGGGACTCCGCCGGAAAAGAGGTGGGGGGGGAAACAGGAAACCTGATCGCCGCGCTTGCCGGAACCGGCGAACCCTGGCTGCTCTCCTCCCACATGGACACCGTGATCCCCGGAGAAAACGTCAAACCCATCGCCGAGGAGCACCGCATCCGCAGCGACGGCACCACCATCCTGGGCGCCGATTGCAAGGCGGGGTTGGCGGTGGTATGCGAGGCTCTCCGGACCCTCCTGCGCCACAAGTTTTCCCATCCCCCCATAGAGATCGCCTTCACCATCTGCGAGGAGATAGGTCTGTTGGGGGCCAAACACCTGGATGTATCCAAAATCTCCGCTAAGACCGGTTTGGTGCTGGACAGCGAATTTGCGACGCACCTTACTACCCGGGCCCCAGCAGCGGACCGCATGGAGTTTGTCCTGCGGGGCCTGGAGGCTCACGCCGGGGTCTGCCCGGAAAAGGGCATCTCCGCCATTCAAATCGCGGCCCGCGCAATCGCCTCCATGCGCCTGGGACGCATCGACGAGGAGACCACGGCCAACATCGGAGTCATCGAGGGAGGGGGGGCCACCAATATCGTCACGCCCCAAGTACGCCTAAAGGGAGAAGCTCGAAGCCACAGCGTAAAAAAATTAGACGAGCAAACCCGTCACATGAAAGAGTGCCTGGAAAAAGCGGCCAAAGAGTTCTCAGTTCCCATAAACGGAAAGAAACAAACAGGCGCCCTGGAAACCAACATCCAAAGAGACTTTACGCCCCTGATCATCCCGGAAGAAGCTCCCATCGTTTCACAGGTTCAAAGGATCGCGAAAAAACTGGGAAAGCAAATCACCTGCGTGACCTCCGGCGGGGGGAGCGACGCCAACATCTTCCACGGCCACGGGATCCTCACCCCCAACTTGGGCTGCGGCATGCGGGAGATCCACACCGTCCGGGAATGGCTGGACCTGGAGGACTTCTTCTTCGCCGCAGACCTTTTGCTGGAAGTCCTTAAGGACTGAGGACGCTTTGAAGGTGGTAGTAGGGGGGTCTTTCCTTATATCTTAGGATGGCCGCCTTGAGGACCTCCAGAATGAAGTCCTCATAGGACAGGCCGATCAGCTCCGCGCAGGCCGGAATGCAGTCTCCACGGTTGATAGAGGGGTTGGGGTTGACCTCCAAGACGTAGGGATTGCCCTCTTTATCCACCCGAAACTCCACCCGGGCGTAATCGTGGCAATCAAAAATATTATAGACGTCCAGGGTAATCTCGGAGATCAGCTGGGTCAGTTTTTGGGAATACTTCGCCGGACGCTCGGTTCGAATCTTGTCGTAGACGGAATCCTTCTCCCACTTGGCCTTGAAGGGATAGATATGCCATACCCCTTCCGGGAGTTCCTCAAAGACAGAACGGGATAGGGGGAGCACCCGGACGTTTTCCTCATTTCCCAGGACGCTGACATCCACTTCGTCTCCCTCGATAAACTCCTCAATCAAAGCAGGCCTTTTAATCTTGCGGACCACATACTCAATGCGCTCCTTGAGCTCCTTGGGGCAGGTGACCACCGACTCATTGCCGATCCCGATGGAGTTGTCCGTGTTGGCAGGCTTGACGATCAGAGGAAATCTTAAATCCTCCCGCACCCGGTCCTGAACGTTGAAGACATAATCAAAATTTGGGGTGGGGATCTTGTTGTAGCGGAGAATCTTTTTGACCTTGATCTTATCGATACACAACGCCAGAGTCAGGGGATTTGACCCCGTATAGGGAATCCCCAGGCAGTCTAAGACCGCCGCCGCATGGGGCTCCAAGAGGCTCGAGTTATTGATCCTCTCACAGACATTGAACACAATATCCAGATTGGCCTCGGCCACTTTTTCAAAGGGCAGCGGCGTCTCGTTCATGTCCACGAAGCTGGTTTGAAAGCCCCTGGTCTCCAGCGCCTTTTGGATGTTCATTCCCACCGACATCAAATCCTGATGAATGGCCGATTCCTCTTCCTTGGACCCCTCATACTTGTTGCACAGAATTCCCAACTTGAGCCCCGTCAACTGTCCGAGATCCGTTCCCCGGATACGCTCCAGCCTGGCGCTTTGGAGTATCCGCCTTCTGGCGATGGAGGCGGAGGAGAAGCGGTTTTTCCTGCGGGTTTTTCCGATGGAGGAGGTGGAATCAAAATGCACGATGCGAATGTCAATTCCCTGGAGGGCTTCCTCGAGACTCTGCTCCGCTTCCGAATAGGTATCGCCCTGCCCCACCACCCACCCCATCACGTCAAATCCCTCCGGAGGGGTCAACACCGCATCGCCGATCTCCTTGAGCATGGCCACCTCATGCACTCCATTGCGGCGGTTCTCCCCATTGGTACCCACGATACCGGCAATCACCCCGGAAGACTCCGGAATGAGGTACTTTCCCACCAAATGCATCCGAGGCTCCTGGGGCTTTTGCGGCCGGCACTCCGCCCCCACCGCAATCTGAAGCGCCTCCTCCACTAAATCCACGCCCCAGACGCCGCGCACCCAATCCCAGATATAGTCCCCTCCCATGCGGGCATTCACCTCCACCAGCTGCGGCCCCTGGGGGGTGATCTTGGCCTCCACATGGATGGCCCCGTACTTTAAGCCGATCGCCCGAACGGATCGCCGGACCAAATCCAACACCGCCTCCAAATCCCTCTCCTCATGGCGGGAGGGCATGGCATCCCCCGTCTCCACGAAAAAGGGTTCCCGGGTGGGAAAGTTGTCGGTGACGGAATAAAAGCGGATCTCCCCGTTTTGAAGCAATAGGTCCACATCCACCTCCGCACCCGGAAGATAGCGCTCATACATGATCTGGGTCCCGTAGCGATAGATGGGATCGAACTGGGGGGAAAGGTTGGAGCGAATGTAGTCCAAGACATTTTCCGCCTCCTCGCGGGTCTCCACCTTGACCACGAACTGGCTGAGACTGCCCCAGACAGGTTTCAGGACTGCGGGAAGCCCGATGACTTCGATCGCCTCGCCCAAGGAGCGGCTGGAGTGGACCAGCCGGAAGGGCGTCGCAGAGAGCCCCGAACGGCTCAGGATCTCCCGCATGCGGTACTTATTGCGGCAACAAATTACCGACTGGTAGGAGTTTCCGACCCACCCGAACCGCCGGCAGAGCTTGGCCACCAAAGGGACATCGTCTTCCCAAAAGGTAACGGCTCCGTCCAATTTTTTTTCCTTTAAATAGAGGCCGAGCTTCTCCAGGCACTCCTCATGTTGAAAGGGATCGGCCTGGATAAAATGGTCGGCGTAGCGGTTGGCCCAGTTGGGCTCCTTGTTGAGCAAAATGATTTCCACTCCCAGCTGTTTGGCTCTTTGAAAGATAAAACGCCTTCTGGAAAAGCCGGAATTGACAAAGAGGATGGACTTTCCGCGCAGGACCTCGCCCGAGCGCGATTGCGCCTCAGACTCCGCAGTCGCGCCCTTCTCTACAGTCACGATGGGCATGGTTGAATTATAACACGAGTTCTAAAAATCTGCAATCCACAGATAGGACAGGTTTGCAAAAACTATGCTAAAATTCCTCCGAGTGCAGGAAATTTCCTGAACAAGTCATGCGATCTCTGGTCTTCCTCATTATCCTGTTGGCAGGGCTTGTCGTCTACTGGAGCTTCAAAGTAAACCCGCCTCCCTCACAACCCCTGCCGATCTCTCCGAACCCACAAGAAGAGGCTCCCCTGCCGCCCAAAAGCGTTTTAGATGACCAGACCCTGATGAACCTCCGCAAGGCTTCCAAAGACACAGACCCCCAGGTACGCTGGCAGGCGGTACAGACCCTCCTGTTGGCGGAGGATCCGGAGGCCATCCAGATTCTTCTCCGGATGGCCCTGCGGGATATGGAAACGGACATTCGGGTCCAATCCATTCAGGAGCTGGCCAGGAAGAAAAACCCCCGGCTGTTGCCTCTGTTTGCAAAAACGATCAAGGACTATGACGAACGGGTCCGGATGGCGACCCTGCACGGCCTGGAGAATCTTGAGCTCCAAGAGGCCATCCCCTACATTCGGGCGGCCATGCAGGATACCCAGACCTCCATCCGCTTGGAGGCCATCCGTATCCTCGGGAACATGGAGAAAAACAAAGGGAATCTTAAGTCGCTGGCGCCGCCCGTCCCCCGTTCGCCCTGACATGAGTTCCTCTCCCACCGCCTCAGGCTCCGTGCAGGAGCAGATTCAAAAATCCAATCAGCTGCTCTCTGCGATCCGCCAGGAGATATCCAAGGTGATCGTCGGCCAGGAGGAGTTGGTGCAACGCCTCTTGTGCGGGCTGCTCGCCAACGGACATCTGCTCTTGGAGGGCGTCCCCGGCCTCGCCAAGACCCTGGTGGTCAAAACCCTGGCGCAAACCCTCCAGGCCAGCTTTCAGAGAATCCAGTTTACCCCGGATCTCCTGCCGGCGGACCTGATCGGCACTCAGATCTTCAACCCCAAGGAAGGCACCTTCCAGGTCCGCAGGGGTCCGATCTTCACCCACATCCTCCTGGGGGATGAAATCAACCGCGCGCCGGCCAAGGTTCAAAGCGCGCTCCTGGAAGCCATGCAGGAGCGGCAGGTCACCCTGGGAGAAAAAAGCCACGGGCTCCCGAATCCCTTTCTGGTCTTGGCCACCCAAAACCCAATCGAGCAGGAGGGGACCTACCCGCTTCCGGAAGCCCAGGTGGACCGCTTTTTGTTCAAGCTGAAGGTGAACTACCCCAACTTCAGCGAAGAAAGAATAATCCTGGAACGCATGACCCAGAGGGAGATTCCCCGCGCCCAACCCGCAGTCCAACCGGAGGAAATTCTCCAGATGCAAACGGTGGCCACGCAAATCTATGTGGACGACAAGGTCAAAAACTATATCCTGAACCTCATCTTCGCCACACGACAACCGGAAAATTTCCACCTGAAAGACCTAAAGCCCTGGATCGCTTATGGAGCCAGCCCGCGCGCGACCCTGCACCTGACCCAGGCCGCCAAGGCCTACGCCCTTTTAAGCGGCCGAGCCTATGTGACCCCCGAAGACATCAAGAGCATCGGAATGGACGTTCTCCGACATCGCATCCTCACCAGCTACGAAGCGGAAGCGGAAAACATCACTTCCGAAGCGATCCTCCAAAAGTTATTCGACACCATCGAAGTTCCCTAAGGGGCGGACCCGCCTCCGGCGGGCGCTGGGCGAGCACCGCCCCTCCTAAGGACCCTAATGATCGCCTCTGAGATTATTCAGCAGGTTCGCCGCATTGAGATTCGGGCCCGCCGCAAGGTGAGCGAAACCTTCGGCGGCCAATACTCCAGCATCTTCAAGGGTCGGGGCATCGAATTCGCGCAGGTTCGGGAATATCAGCCCGGAGAAGACGCGCGCTCCATCGATTGGAACGTCACCGCCCGGCTGGGCAAGCCGTTCGTCAAGGAGTTTGTGGAGGAAAGGGAGCTGACGGTGCTGCTGGCCCTGGACATGAGCGCCTCGCAGCGCTTCGGTTCCGTCTCCAGATTGAAATCTCAAGCCGCCACGGAATTCATCGCCCTAGTGGCCTTGGCGGCTATCCGCGCCAACGACAAGGTCGGCTTTTTGGGCTTTACGGAGGAGCCGGAAATCTTCGTCCCCCCCCGGAAGGGACGACTGCACACCCTGCGGCTGATTCGGGAAAGCCTGGGTTTTACCCCCCGCCACGCGGGCACCCGCATCCAAACCGCCCTGGAGCACCTGGGAAGACTCTTGAAACGCCGGGCCATCATCTTTCTGATCTCCGATTTTATGGATCACGGTTTCGGACATGCCTTAAAAGTTATCTCCCGAAAGCACGAGTTGATTCCCGTCTGGATCTATGACCCGCTGGAAAAAAAACTTCCCCGATTGCCGGTTCTGCTATCGGTGCGGGACCTGGAAGGCTCAGGACAGGGCCTCCTGGATCTCAACTTCCCCCAGGGTCTGGAGGCTTACGCTGCCCTCAGAATACACAAGGAGGCAGCCTTGCGGCGCAGTTTCCGCGAGAGCCGGCTGGACTGGATGGAAATCTCCTCGCAACAAACCCCCGCGGAGGCTCTGATCCGATTCTTCCAAAAGCGCCGTCTCCGGGCCCGCCTCCCATGAAAAAAGGGGTACTGGCGGAGTCGTCCCGCCTCTGGCGGGCCGCCGTACCCGGAGCTGTGCGGAGGGTGCTGGCGCTGGGGATTCTGTGGGGGGGATCCCCCCTCTTTGCGCAACCCATCTCGGTAGAGCTTAAGCCGGAAAAAACAAACGTCCCCATCGGGGTCCCGTTCTCCATGACGCTCCGGATCTCCTATCCCTCCTCCTACCGCCTCGCCGAAGGACAGTTCTCCCTGCCGGACCACCCCGTCTTTTTCATCCGAGGGGCACAGGTGCAGGAGCCCCAAAAAAGAGAGGCCGTCCTCGAGCAAAAAATCGCGCTTCAGGTGCAGGGCTTCTCCTTGGGGGAGCACTCCTTTCCTTCCCTCTCCATTGCCTTGGAATCACCGTCCAAAAAGACCTTTATCCAAACGCCCCCCGCAAAAATCTTCCTGGAACCGGCGCCCAGCGCCCAAACGGATTCAGAACTTCGCGACATCCGACCACCCCATCCTGCAGCCCTTTGGAAATATCTTCTCTGGGCCCTGGCAACGCTCCTGGCGGGGCTGGGGGCATGGCTGTGGAAAAATCGAAAAAGGATGGCCGAGCTTGAGCCCTGCGCTCCCCCAAAAACCCCGGATCAGCTCGCTCTCGAAGAGCTGGAGCGCCTCAGCTCCTCCGGAATCTGGGAAAGGGGGGAATTTAAAAAATTTTATCACCGACTGACGGACGCCGTGCGGCGCTACCTTGCCTCCCGCTACCGCCTGGAAGCCACCCGCTTGACCACCACCGATTTCCTCAAACGCATCCGCTCCCTGGAACAGGACCCGGAAAACCTGCAGCTCTTTCGGAACTTCCTCAAAGACTGCGACTGCGCCAAGTTTGCCCCCGAAAACCCCACCACAGCCCTCAAAGAAAGGGACCTGAAATTCGCCCGGGCCATCATCCTGAAAACCAGCGCAACAATCCCATGACCCTGGCCCACCCCTGGCTGCTGCTCTGGATCCTTCCCCTTTTCGCAATTCTTCTTTACCGCAAGAGATTCCCGGTGCACTTGGCCTCCCTCTCCTTTTCCCGAGAGGACCTCCAGGCTCAGCTCCCGATCAGCTTTCGAGCCCGGTGGCGAGGAACCATTCTGCAAGCCCTGCGCCTCCTGGCCTGTCTCTTGCTGGTCGTGGCGCTGGCCCGCCCTCAGAAACTCCTATGGGCGCCTCCGGGAGAAGATCAGGGAATTGATATCCTGCTGGCCCTGGACACCTCCGCCAGCATGCAGGCTCTGGATTTTAACCCGGACGACCGCCTCCAGGCGGCCAAGAAGGCGGCGGCAGAGTTCATCCGCCACCGCCCGTGGGACCGCATCGGCATCGTGGTCTTCGCGGGAACCGCCTTCCTGCAGTGTCCCCTGACCAGGGACCACGAAGCCCTCCTGGAATTTCTCGAGTTGGTGCGGATCGGCATGACCGAGGTGGACGGAACAGCCATCGGAAACGCCATCGCCACCGCCACCCACCGCCTACAGGCGAGCCCCTCGGAAAGCAAGGTCCTGATCCTCCTGACGGACGGACGCAACAACGCCGGGGAGATCGATCCGGCCACCGCCGCCAAGGCCGCCCAGAGCTTCGAGGTCAAGATATACACCATCGGCACGGGAGGGGCGGGACCCGCCCTGTTCCCGGTGGAGGACCCCATCCTGGGAAAGAAGCTCGTGCCCCTGCAGGAAGAGCTGGACGAGAAAACCCTCCAACAGATCGCGCGGCTAACCGGGGGGGAATACTTCCGGGCTACCGACGCCCTGGGACTCAAAGAAATCTACCGCCAGATCGATCGCCTGGAAAAAACCGAGTTCGAAAATCCTCCGCAAAAACTCTATCAAGACCTCCACCTAATGTTTCTCACGGCAGGCTTGCTGCTCCTGATACTGGAAATTTTCCTCGGCCACACCCTATTGCTGAAAATTCCCTAATGTTCGCCTATCCTGCATACCTCTGGACGGGCCTTGCGGCAGCCTCCGCGCTGTGGCTCCTATCCCGATGGGCTCTGAAGCGAAAAAGAAAAATCGCCCGGCAGTTGATCCCCCAATCCCTCGCCCCTTCCCTGGAGCCTCCGGACCTTGAGGCACAAAACAAACTTCGGATGGGGCTGCGGCACGCAGCGTGTTTCCTCCTGGTCATCGCCATGGCGGGACCCCAGTGGGGCGTGGAACTGGCCACCGTGACAGGCAGCGGCATCCACGCCGTCTTGGCCATAGACAGCTCCGCCTCCATGGCGGCCGAGGAGGGAGGGCTTCCCCGCTTCGCCCGGGCCCAAAACGCCCTGCTTCACCTCATAGACCTTCTGGAGGGCAACCGCGTGGGCCTAGTGGCTTTTTCTTCCACCGCCCACATCTGGTGCCCATTGACGACCGACCTTGCCGCCAGTAAAATGTTTCTTCACACGCTGAAGGTCGGTTCCCTGCCGCATGCTGGAACCTCCCTGACCCCAGCCATTGAGCTTGCCGTCCGCATGCTGGAGAAACAAGCGGGAACCAAGGCGGTGGTCCTCTTGACCGACGGGGAAGACCGTTCCGGAGACGTGCGCAAGGCTGCCGAAGAGGCCCAAGCCCTGGACATCCACCTCTACTGCCTGGGCATCGGCAACCCCCAAGGGGAGCCAATTCCGGTCCGCAACGCCCAGGGGAAACTTCTGGAATATAAAAAAGACGCCCGGGGTGAGACCGTGCTGACCAGACTGGATGAAAAGACGCTTCAGGCGATCGCAGAAACGACGGGCGGGAAATACTATCGGCTCACCCCCGGTCAATCCGAGGTGCAGGCCCTGGCGGAGGACCTCCGCAGTCTTTCGCAGAACCCATTCGGAAAATATACCCAACGGCGCTACAAAAACAGATATCCCATCCCCCTCTTTCTGGCTCTGACGCTGCTAGGTTTCGAAATGCTGATTCCGGAATCCAAAAGACGATGAGGCTTTTTCTCGCCACCCTGGGGCTGCTCTGCCTTTTGCAAAACGCCCAGGCACCCGCCGCGGAGCCAAAGACTCCCACCGTGCCGGCCCTGCTCTCTGAATGGGCTCTTTATAAAGGAAACTCGGCCTACCGGAAGGGCGCCTACGCCGAGGCCTTAAAATCCTACCAAGAAGCCGAAAAAAAGGAGTCTAAGGACCCCGCGCCGCCCTTCAACCAAGGCAACGCTCTCTACCGCATGGAACAATTTCCGGAGGCGGTCTCGCGCTACCAAACTGCTGCGGAAAAACCGGCATCCCAAAAAGAGTCCGCATCCACCCATTACAATCTGGGAAACGCATACTTCAAGCAAGGGAACTACCTTCAAGCTGCGGAAAACTACCGGAGGTCGCTGATCCTGAACCCAACCGATCCCGAGGCCCAGCACAACCTCTCCCTGGCCCTCAAGATGCTGCAAGAGAAAAAGCAGCCCCAAAAAAAGCAGGACTCCGACGGCTCTTCCGGCTCTTCCCAGAAAGATTCCCCCGCAGCCCAATCCCCGCGCCCTCTCATGAACCGGGAGGACGCCGAACGGATCCTCAAGGCCTTGGAGGAAAAAGCCAAAGAGAGCTTTCGGCCGAGAATTCCCCGCTCCCTGGGCACGCCCGACCGGAAGAACTCGGAGGTGGATTGGTGATGCGGACCACGATGCTCCTGCTTCTGCTGTCTTCGGGAAATTCCGTATGCAGCCTTCAGGCCCAGGAGCTTTCAGCCGTGGCCTCCGTGGACAAACAGGAAGTGGCCTTAGATGAGCAACTGGCCCTTCAGATCATCGTACAGGGAAACATCTCCCAACTCAAAGAACCGGAGCTGCCCAGCCTTCCCAACTTCAGCATCTACTCCTCCGGGAGGTCTCAAAACATCTCCATCGTAAACGGCAACATCTCCAGTTCCATCATCTTCCGCTACATCCTCGTCCCCCGCTTTGTGGGAAAAACCATCATCGGACCCGTCCGCGTGGAACAGGGGGAAACGGCCTACGAAACCCAACCCATCGAAATCCTGGTCACCAAACCCGCCCTCCCCACCGCACCTTCCACGCAGGGTCTTTCCAGGCCCTTCCAACAGAAGCTGCAACCCCCTTCCCCCGCACAGGCTTCCCCCTCCCCTCCAACCTCCGCCACTGCGCAGCCTTCCCCTCCCGTGCGGCCTCAGCCTCAGACCCCGGACCTGTTCGTCAAGGCCCATCTGGATCAGCCTCGGGGCTTCGTCAATGAGCAGAGGATATTGACCGTCGCCTTCTACGCCGCTGTTCCCCTCCTGGGAAACCCGGAATACATCGCCCCCAGCTTCACCGGCTTCTTCAAGGAAGACCTCCCGCCCAGCCCCTCCTATTCCACGGTCTATCGAGGCCGGTCCTACTCCGTGACCGAGGTAAAAACGGCACTATTCTCCGCCAACCCCGGAACGCTTCAGATCGGACGGGCCACCATCCGCTGCCAAGTTCGCGAGGATGCCGCCCTGGACCCATTCAGCCCGGACTTCTTTCAGAAATTCTTCTCCCGGGGCCTGTTGAGCTCCCAAACCCGCGAGCTAAAGACCGAACCTCTGACGGTGCAGGCGGTTCCCCTGCCTGCTTCCGGAAAAACCCCGCACTTCAGCGGCGCGGTTGGTCAATATACCCTGCAGGCAAAGGTGGACCAGAAGGAGGTCTCGGTGGGAAACCCCGTCCATCTGACGGTGACCCTCCAGGGACAGGGAAATCTGAACGCGGTGGGAGAACCCCAATTTCCCTCTCCTGCAGAACTCCGCATCTACGACACCGCCACCTCCTTAAACCTCAATAAAACCCCTCAGGGGGTCAGCGGCTCCAAAATCTTCACCACCATCCTCATCCCCCAGCGCCCAGGCCCCATTCAGCTCCAGGGAATTCAGTTCAGCTACTTTGATCCCAAAAACCAAAGCTACCGAACCCTTACTGCCCCTCCGATTTCCCTCCACGCCGCAGGGGCGCCCCTGGCGGCCTCCGCCCCCTCCGCCTCCCCTGGCGAGCTGACCGTAATTCAAGAAGATATCCGACACCTCAAAGCCGCCTCCTCGCTGAAGACCCCCGCCTCCCCTTGGCCCTGGATGCTGCATCTTTTTCCGGCTGGGGTCTTAGCGGCCTCCTGGGGCCTCTACGGCTGGCGCCTCCGTCAGAGCAAAGATCCGGTGCGCCTCCGCCGGCGCCAAGCGATCTCCCTGGCCAGAAAAAAAATTCAGACCGCGGAGCGGCACTTCCAACACCATGACCCGGAGGCCGCCCTGGGGCTTCTCTTTGGCGCCTTCTCGGAGTATCTGGCGGCCAAACTGAACACCTCCTCCGCCGCACTCTCCTGGAAAGCCCTCGGCGACGCGCTCAGAAAGCGATTCCCTAAACTTCCCGCCGAATCACTCCAACAGATAGGGAGTCTCTGGAAAGAGCTGGAAACTTTGCGCTTCGCGCCCTCCGCAGTCCCTTCGCAGCGCTCAGGGACGTTTGAAGCCCCAGTGGGGCGTGACGAGGCCCTGCAC
Source organism: Elusimicrobiota bacterium (assembly GCA_016204975.1). Lineage (GTDB taxonomy): Bacteria > Elusimicrobiota > Elusimicrobia > JACQJP01 > JACQJP01 > JACQJP01. The sequence goes on along the minus strand of JACQJP010000012.1, from coordinate 8,114 downwards.
CGTTCCGGATCCCGGACGTCCTCCGAAGCTCTCTCATACCGCCTCCGACAACTCCTGGAAAATCTGGAGAGGTTTCTATGAGGCTCCTCCTACCCACTCTCCTGTTGCTGGCCGCACCCCTTTGCGCCCAAGCACCCTCCGCAGCCCCATCGCGGAGCTCGGGGACGGAGGAAGCACAGGCCGCAGAGCTCTACGAGACAGGAAAATACCCTCAGGCCATCTCCCTCTATGAAAATCTCCTGGCTCGATTTCCACGGTCCCCCGAACTGCATTACAACCTCGGAAACTGCTACTTCAAAAACGGCAAGCTCGCCCCCGCCATCCTCCATTACCAACAGGCCTATCACCTGAACCCACGGGATGCAGATGCCCGTTTCAATCTGGAGTTCGCCTTGAAACGCGCAGGGGAAACCCTCGTCCCCGAAGGAGTCCCTCAACCCCTCCACCGATTGTGGACCTCCCTTAGCCTGGGAGAGCTCCGGGGCGCTTTCCTATTTGTCTACTGGGTGCTGGCGCTCTGGCTGGCCATATTCCTCTGGCGTCCGCAGCTCCCCGGGCTCCGGCGTTCCCTGTCCCGGCAAACGTTGGCAGGCCTGGGAGTCCTGGGGATTTTCCTGGGGCTTTGGTGGGGCATCCGGAAACACCAACCCCAGCCCCACGGGGTCATCGCCGAGGCGGACGCCACGGTCCACAGCGGCCCCAGAAAAAACTTTCCCGCCTCTTTCACCCTTCCGGAAGGCAGACGGGTTCAAATCCTAGACCCTCGGAATGGATGGCTGGAGATCGGCGTCCCCCAGGAAGGACTCAAGGGCTGGATCCCCCAGGAAAAGGTGCTTCGGATTCCTTAGTTAAAACTTAAGTATAATCTTCCTGATGGCGGAAAAAACCCGGATTGAAAAAGACTCCCTAGGAGAGCGTTCCATCCCGGAAGCGGCCTACTACGGGATCCAAACCCTCCGCGCCTCCGAGAATTTCCCGATCAGCGGCCTCCGGGCCCACCCCCAACTCCTCAAGGCCTACGCCTGGATCAAAAAGGCCTGCGCCCAGACCCATCTGGACCTCGGACTCCTGGATAGAGAGCGGGCCCGGGCCATACTCAAAGCCTGCGACGAAATCCTGGAGGGAAAACACGCGGATCAGTTTATCGTGGACGTCTTTCAGGCCGGCGCCGGCACCAGCACCCACATGAACGTCAACGAAGTGGTCGCCAACCGGGCCCTGGAGATTCTGGGCAAAAAAAGGGGGGAGTTCCAGTTCCTGCATCCCAACGACCATGTGAACATGTCCCAATCCACCAACGATACCTTCCCCGCCGCCACCCACATCGCCGTCCTGCTGCAAAATCAAAAGCTGCAGCTCATCCTCCGTGATCTGGCCGAGGCCTTCTCCCAAAAGGCGGCAGAATTTAAGAATATCCTCAAATCCGCCAGGACCCATCTTCAAGACGCCGTCCCCATCACCCTGGGCCAGGAATTTAAGGCCTATGCGGTTTGCATCCAGCAATGCGGCCGCGAGTTGGAAAAGGCCTCCGGCCTTCTGGAGGAGGTCGCTCTGGGGGGGACCGCCGCCGGCACCGGAGCCAACGCACCGGCCGGGTTTCGGACGAAGGTCCTGGGATATCTTCGAGACTATAGCGGCCTTCCGCTCAGGCGCCCCACCGACCCCCGCATGGCTCTTCAAAGCCACTGGCCCCTGGCCTCCTACTCCGGGACCCTCAAAAACCTGGCCCTGGAGCTGACCCGAATCGCCAACGACTTAAGACTCCTCTCCTCCGGTCCCACCACAGGTTTGGCCGAGATCCTCCTTCCCGCCGTTCAGCCGGGCTCCTCCATCATGCCGGGGAAGGTCAACCCTTCCCTCGCGGAGTGTCTGAACATGGTGTGCTTTCAGGTGATCGGCAACGACCTGGCGGTCTCCCTGGCCGCCCAGGCCGGACAAATGGACCTCAACGTCATGACTCCCCTGACGGCCTATGACCTCCTGTTTTCCACCCAGATCCTCATCTGCGCCCTGCCTGTCTTCACCGAAAAGTGCGTCCGCGACGTCCGGGCGGATCCCCAACGCTGTAGAGATTATTTTGAGAAAAGCCTCTCCCTGGCCGCCCTCTTCAACACCCGCATCGGATACGCAAAATCCGCGGAGCTTTTCAAAGAGGCCTGGAAAAGCCAAAAGACCATTCCGGAGCTGGCCCTGGAAAAAAAGCTGCTCACCGAGAAGGAGCTCCGTGAGCTCTTAGACCCAAAAAATATCACGCAAGCCCTGGACTCCGAAACGTAGTGTCCGCCCCCCCAAAAAACCCCATCCCGCGCATCCAAGCCCTGCTCACCCGCCGGAAAACCCCGGCCTGGCTCTTTTATGACTTCCGGGGCCTGGATCCAATCGCCCACCGGGTGCTGCGCCTGCCTCCCGGCCTGACCCGCACCCGACGCTGGTTCTATCTCCTTCCCCCTCAAGGAACCCCAAAAAAACTGCTGCACAAAATCGAGCCCCATGCCCTGGATCCTCTGCCCGGTGCGACCCTTTTCTACTCCAGCTTTCGGGAGCTGGAGGCGGGGCTGCGAAAGATGCTCGCCCGGACCCCAAGAGTCCTCATGCAGTACTCTCCCCGAAACGCCGTTCCCACCCTTTCCCGGGTGGACGCGGGGACCGTGGAGTTGATCCGCTCTTTCGGCGTAAAGGTTTTCTCCTCGCAGGACCTGGCCCAGGAACTGGAGGCCACCTGGAACACCAGGCAACTGACGCTCCACCGGCAAACGGCCCGCATCCTCTACCGCCTCGTCCGCCGGGCGTTCGCCGAGGTGAAGAGCTCGCAGCTCAAGGGCCGCTCCATCACGGAGCACGAAATCCAACAGCAACTTTGCCGGGGTTTCGAAAAAAACGCGCTGGTGGCCGACCACCCACCCATCGTGGCCGCAGGCGCCCACAGCGCAGATCCTCATTTCGAAACCTCCGCCGCAAGCTTTCGGCCCATCCAAAAAGGAGACATCCTCCTGATTGACCTCTGGGCCAAACCCGCCCAACCAAACGGGGTGTATGCGGACATCACCTGGACCGGATACGTGGGGGAAAAGGTGCCGGAAAAATGCTCCCGCATCTTCCGGATCGTCCAAAATGCCAGAGACCGCGCCGTGTCCTTTCTCCAAAAAGCCCTCCGGGAGGGGCGATTCCCACGGGGACGGGAGGTGGACGTCGCCGCCAGGGCAACCATCGAACGGGCAGGCTTCGGGCCCTTCTTCACGCATCGCACCGGTCACTCCATAGGCCGGGAGGTGCATGGAAACGGAGCCAATCTGGATGACCACGAAACGCGCGAGGAAAGGCGCCTGATCCCAAAAACCTGTTTTTCCATCGAACCCGGAATCTATTTGCCTGGAGAATTCGGAATCCGCAGCGAGATCAATGTCTTCCTAGACGGCTCCACCGCCCGCATCACCACCCAACCGGTCCAAACGGAAATCTTCCCCATCTTTTCCTAAAAAGCCTTGCGCGGTTAGAGAAACCTGTTATACTTTCCCTGTATTTACTAAAGATTCCGCGACTATACGTCGGCTCGACTAAAGGAGGGCACAACAAATGGAAGGGGAACGGTTTCTGGATCCGGCTGAGGTCAATGACATTCAAACCGCCCGGCTGGCCCTGCGCTGGGCTTTGGAAAGAATACACGGCCTGCAGGATGAAAACACAAAAGGCAAGGATGAACTGCAAACGCGCCTTCAAAACGAAAAATTTCTACAGGGACAAATCGAACAGAAGGAGTCCTCCATCCGAAAATGGCAAAACACCATCCGCACCTGGGAGGCCAACTGGAAAGACCGCGTCACCCTGGAGTCCGAACTGAAGTCCCAACTCCGGGACGAAGTCCTTAGGGAAGAGGGGAAGCGTTGGCAGGAAGCCCAGGAGCACCTGGAAAAACTGGTGGACTCTCTTCGGGAAGAACTTCACCAAAAAGAAGAGGCCCTGACCCAAACGAAAAAGGACTTCTTCGCACAATTGGAGAATTTTCGCCGGCAGAAGGAAGAGGACCTGAATGTCCTCCTCGCCGAGAGGGAAAAATCCCTGGCGGAGCTCAAGGCCCAGCTTTTGGCGAGGTTTGAGGAGCAGGAAAAAGACGCCCGCCGCCAGGAAAAGGAGCTGGAGACCCGCAAGGCCCTCTGGGAGAAGGAAAGGCTTGCCCGCGAAGCGGAGCTCACGCAGACGTGGAAACAGCGCGAGAAAGAGCTCCTGGAGCATTTTCAACGAATGGAGGCGGAGCTCTGGGAAAAACAGAAAGAGTCCGTGGCCCGCGAAGAACACAACCAGAGGGAAAAGTACGAACAGCGCGCCCAACAACTCTTGGATTTCATCCGCCAAAAAGAGGAGGGGCTCGAGCACCAACGCCACAGCGTCGCTCAAGAAAGACAAACCAGGCTCGCGGAACTGGAGAAGGAATTTGCCGCCAAAGAAAGAGCCCTCCAAGAGCAAGGTCATCAAAGCTTCCGGCAAGAACAGGAAAATCTGCAAAAGGAAAAGGAATACTATAAAAAACAGCTGGAGACTTCCTTCCAGGAAAAGGAGAGCCAACTTCAGGAGCAACGCCTCCGGCTAGAGGAGGCCCTTCAGGAAAAAGAAAGCCGGCTGCACGGGAAAATCCTGGAGGAGCAGAAAGCCCTCCAGGAGAGGTGGGGCCAAAAAGAACTCCAGACCCAAAAACAGCTGGAAGAAGAATTTGCGAAACGGCAACAGGACCTGGAAGAGCGTTCCCAACAACTTCAAGTCCAACTGCGGCAATACTGCGAACTCAAAGACCAGGAATTCTCCGACCGCTCGCTACAGTTTCAAGACCAGACCAGGCGCCATTTCGAACAAGAATACGTCCAACGGGTGCAAAGCCTGGAGGAGACCGCCCAGCACCGGCAGTCCGACCTAGACTCCAGAGTCCATCAGCTGGAGCAGGAATACCAAAACAAACAAAGGGAAGCGATTGAACGCCAGCAGAAACTGGAGACGGAACTGCGCAACAGCTGGCTGGCCAAGGAGACGGATCTGGCCCGAAACGTCCAAGGCCTCCTCTCCTCGGAACGCCAGGACTTGGAAAACACCTATCAAAAGCGCCTGGAGGAACTGGAATCCCAAAGAAGAAATCTACAGCAGGAACTTCAACAAAAAGGACTGCAGATAGAGAAAATCCTTGCGCAGCGGGAATCCGCCATAAAAATCGCCCTGGAGCAGGAGAAACACGAGTGGCTGAAAGCCCAGCAAGAGGTCCTCCAGCAGGAACGTGAGTTGTTGCAGAAATCCCATTTGGAACAAAACGCCCGCCTTCAGGAGGAATGCTCCGAAAGGGAGAAGAGTTTTCTAAACGAGCACCAACAAGCCGCGCTTCGGGAGCGGGCCGCGCTGGAGGCTCAATACCGCGGACGGGAAGAGGAACTGCAAAAGAGCCACCTGGAGTTGGAACAGAATTTGAGGTCCCAATGGCAGGCGAAAGAAACCGAATGGGCCGCTCAAAGGGAAGAAGCCATTGTGCAGGTGGAACAAAAAATCCGGGAGGAATACGGGAAAAGAAAGGAAATTCTAGAGGCCGATTATAGAAAGAGGGAGGCCCTTCTCCTGCAAAATCTCCAGCAGCAAGAGCAGGACCTGCGGCAAAAACTCATTGAGAAAGAGAAGGAGGTGGCGGAAAATTACCGGCAAACCCTCCAATCTGCGCGCGCCGCCGTTGAGGAGGAGCGTCAAAAAGCAGCGAAGGACCTGGAAATAGTCCAGGAGGAAAAAGGAAAAGAGCTGCTTCAAAAAGAGATGCTGCTGGAAGAGCGTCTCAAGCAGAAGGAAAAGGACCTCCTGCAACAGATTGCTCAGCGGGAGGAGGCAGGCATCCGCAAAGAGCAAGAAGCCTTGAAACGACTCAACCAGCAAATGGATGCCCGGTTGGCGGAAAAAGAAACTCTGCTGGAAAACTCCTACACCCAGCAAGCCCAGCAGCGCGAGCAGGAGCTTCAAAATATCCATGCCCAAAAGGAGGCGCAACTCGCCCAAAAAGCGGCTCAACTAGAGTCCTCCCTCCACCATCGGGAAACCGAGCTGGTGGCCCAATCCCAAAAACTGGAGGCGGAGCTCAGGGAACAATGGGCCCACCAGGAGGCCGAACTGGCCCTGCGCTACCAAGGGGCCCTGGATCAGGAAAAGGATCGCCTGCATCAGGCCTTTCTGAAGCACCAGGAAGAGCTGGAAAATCACCGACGCCAACTCGAGGAGGCCTCCCGCAAGGAGCGTGCCGCCTGGGAAAGACAATGGACGGTGCGGGAGGTGGGACTGAAGAAGCAACTCGACGAAGAAAAAGAGGAGTGGGCCTCCCAGGAAAAGCTCCGGCAAGAAGAGTTTCTGAAAGGCCAGGAGCGAACCCTGCAGCAATCCCACGCGCGCAAGGAAGATGAGCTGCAGAAATCTTACCTGTGCCGGCAAGAGGAGCTCCATCAAATCCTATTGCAAAAGGAATGTGCCCTGGCGGAAAAATATGCGGCGGAGTTTCAGGCAGAAAAGCAGAGGGAGGCGCAGCGCCTAGCACAGCGTGAGCAAGCCCTGCAGGAAAAATATCTGGAGCATGAGCAACAACTCCAACAACAGTGGGGCGAAAAGGAAAGGCTCTGGAAACTTCAAAAGGATTCCGAGTCTGAAAATCAACAAAAGGGTTTGGAGGCCATCTACGAGAGACGGGCTGGGGAATTGGAGGAAAAAGCCGCAAGGCTTCAAGCCGCCTTCGATCAAAAAGAGGTGGAGCAGCTGGCCGGGTGCCAGAAGAAAGAAGCGGAGCTCCAGCAGGCCTGGATTCGCAAAGAGGCGGCGCTGGCCGAACAATATGAAAAAACGCTCCAAGAACATCTCCGGGCCCTGGAAGCAGAGTGGCAACAGCGCAAAACCGCCCTGGAGCAGGAGCGGCAAGCGCATCAGAAGGAATTGGCCCAGTTTAAGGAGGCAACCCAGGAAGAGCTGCGCAAGCGCTCCCAGGAGCTGGAAAACGCCTTTGCGGAGAGGGAAGCCGCCCTAAGGCAAAGACTCTCTTTAGAGCAAACGCAGTGGCAGCATTCCCAGAAGCAACTCCTGGAGATGGAAGCAGAAACTCTGAGGGAGCAAATCACAAAGGATGCGGAGGCCTGCAAGGCCCTGCTGGATCGCAAGTCTGCGGATATCGACCGGACCCGCCGGGAGTTGATTCAGGAATACGAAGCGCGCGAGCAAAAACAACGCGAAACCTTACAAGCCCAACAGGAGCGCCTGAGGACCGCCACGCTAGAGAAAGAAAAAAACCTCCAACAAGACTACGAAAACCGTTTCCACCAGGAAAAGCAAAGCCTTCAGGAACATCTCCAAGCCCAAGAACAAGCTCTGCATGAAAAACACCTCCAGATGGAAAAAGAGCTGCGGGCCCAGTGGCTCCAAAAAGAGGAGGAGTGGATGCTTCATCGGCAGGAGCTCCTGGACCGAGAAACCGCCGTCCTGCGCGAAGAAAACGAAAAACGGTTCGAAGCCCTCTTGGCCAAGGAGAAGCAACGGCTGGAGGGAAAACTAGAGGAAAAATTTCAGGAGCGCCTCCAGGAAGCCAGGCGCTTCTTCGCAGGATAGCTCCGCAGCTACCGCCTAAACTGCCTAAGAATCTCCGCCAGAGAAATCGCCGGGGTGGCGCCCTTGTGAGTGCGGCGCAGTTCCCGCAGGGTACGCTCCAGATGGGAGCGGCCTACCGAAACCTGCGGTTCCATCACAATCTTGCCGCCCTGAATGCGAATCTCTAAAAGATCCTGCGGTTTGAGTTTTAATCTGCGCACCACCTCCCTCGGCAAGGCCACCTGATAGCTGGACCCAATTTTTCTCAGCATATTCCCTCCTAACTTTTTATAATGTCCTATCCGGTTTGCCCAAAAGGGAGACCAATAGGAGCATACAATAATACAAAAAAATAAAAAAGTTAAAAAGATAAAATACAAAAATAAACAGAAAGGCTCCCGCTGCTCCCTCTGCCCTCGGAAAGCCGCCTTCTTCCGGTACCTTAAGGAAACCCTGGGGGACCCGACTACGGTCGGGGAGTGCCGGCTCAACACGCCTTTGGGGCCCGGCCTGCGGCCGCTGTCCCCCTGTGGCTC
>JACQJP010000013.1 GCA_016204975.1 Elusimicrobiota bacterium | reverse complement strand
GGCCGGACCCCAAAGGCGTGTGGAGCCGGCACTCCCCGACCGTAGTCGGGTCCCGCAGGCCGGGCCCCAAAGGCGTGTTGAGCCGGCACTCCCCGACCGTAGTCGGGTCCCGCAGCAGGAAAACGAGGAAAGGACAAAAACCGTCTACCAAAAGGCCTTCGGCCCCCTTCAGTACTTTTTCGATTACCGGGGGTTCCGCTTCATCGTCGCCGACACCTCAGACCACAACATGACGGCGGAGGAGCTCCAGTGGCTTGAGCAGGTGCTTAAGGAGGCCTCCCGGAAAGGGCTCAGGATTTTTGTCTTCACCCACGTCCCTCCCACCCAACTGATTGATTGGACCCGATACAGTCTCCTTTGGGGTCTCATCGAACTGGAGGAAGCAGGCTTTCAACCCGGAAGCCATGAGTTCACCTCCCTCATGGAACACTTTGGGGTCGAGAGGGTCTACGTGGGGCACGTCCACGGCTTCGGGGTCGCCCAATACCGAGGCGTCACCTACGTCCTGACGGCGGGAGGAGGCTCCCCCCTCTATCCCTACAAACCGGTGGAGCAGAAGATCTACAACTTTGTCTTGGCGGAGGTCACCCCGGAGGGAAGGCTTCAGGAATGGGTCTACTTCATTGACAACATAGACGGAACAGGAGAAATCCGCAGAGTGCCCCTTTCGGAATTTTTCCCTCAGCGCCTCCCGACCCACTTCTAATCCTATCCGAGAACTCCCTCCAAGTTCAAAGGTCCCAGAAAATGGGTAGGACCTTTGGCCCGTGTTTTTTGCCCTTTTGGCCCATGTGGAAAACAGCCTCCTATGGTAAACTTCCGGTGAATGACGGAAACCCTGATTGTTCTTTTTATCCTCACCTCCGCGGAACCCGGCTACTGGGGTGAGGAGCTGGCTGTTCCAGTCAACATCCTCCAGGAGCACGGCATCCAAATAGAATACGCCAGCCCTCAAGGCAAAGCCAAACTGGATCCCCTCAGCGCTCCGGATCCGGACCAACTTCCACCGGACCACGAACTATTTAAGTGGACCTCTCCAGAGGCCTCCAGGAAAGTCATGGCCTTAGACCGAGAACTTTTAAAAAATGGAACTCGCCGGCTGGAAGAGGTTCATGGTTATGATTACGCCGCCGTGGTGGTAGTGGGCGGCCATGGCAGCATGTTTGATGTCAACCAAAATCCGGAGGTCCACCGCATTCTTAGGGAAGCCTACGACAGAAACAAAATAGTGGCCGCGGAATGCCACGGAACGGGGGCCCTGGCTTTTGCAGGGCTTATTTCAGGCAAGAAGGTGACCGGCTTCCCCGAAGCGTGGGAACCGCCGCATCTGAAAGACAAGCTCCCCTATTCTCTCCAGGAAGAACTCCATAAGGCTTCCGGCGGAAACTACGAGGATGGCCTAGAGCCCGGAGTCCCGCCGAAACCGCTGGTGATCGCTCAAGGCAACATCCTTACCAGCCGCGACCCCATGTCCTCGGAGGCGATGGGATTTGCCATTTTAGAGAAACTAGGAGCGGCGCCGCCGGACATCGTCCCGAAAAAAGTCGAAATCAATCGGGATCCATTCAGGAACCGCTAGCGGAGTAGTCCCGCCTCTGGCGGGCCGCCGTACCCAGAGCTCCGCAAAGGGTGCTAGCGAAAAAACTTCTGATACTGCGGTTTCCAAAGTTGGCTGTAGGCCAGGCTGACCCCCACCAATAAATTCCAGCCCGTCTCCCGAATCAGTTTTCCCCGCCAAGCGAAGACATCCACGTAAGGCGATAAGGAGAGGTTCCCCCATAGGGGAACAAAGATTCTTTGCCGGAAGTTTCCCTGCCAGAGAAGATCATCTATCGTGTCCCGGCTCGTTCTGGGAAAATAGCGAAAATCAATCTCAGACGTAAAAGTAAAAAAATCCCGCCATGGCTTCCGCAATTTGGAGTAGAAACTCACGCCATGCTCCGTATTGGTGTCTCGGGTTGAAAAATCAATCTCCGTTACGCTGCCGATATTGACCGCATCGAAGACCTCCCCCAAGGTGGTCGTCAAACCAGGCTGCAGACGCCAGAGCTTGCGTCTTGGATTAGCCGGGGTAGGGGTGAACTCCGAATCATACGCCGTGAGGAAAGCCGGTGAAAGGAAATTTCCAAAGCCAATCGGAATTTTCAACGATTTTAGATCCACCTGAGAATTGATCAAAAGCTGGTCGAGCGGATTGTTGACCACGCCGTTCGGCAAAGACACTTTGGAAAAGGCGGCCTCAAGGCCGCCCCTCCATCGGATTTGGGAGTGGTCCATAATGAGCCCCAGAGAACCGGAGGTTCCAACCGTAAACTGGTCGGACGCGTTGATCCGGGCATCCCGCACTTGGGTGAACGGCTCGTTGCGCTTGGCATCAAAATCGGAAACGTCCAGGGTAATTTTTTCAATATCCAGCCGCCACTGGGTAGGATAGGGGGCGACTTTCTTTCCGTCATACTCCCGTTTCCAGCCATGACGTTGCAGATATTGGATTGCTAAATCCCGCAGGACCTGGTTTTTACCGCCAAACTCTTCTTGCAAAATCTCTCCGGAAGTCAGAGCGGGCCAAGGAGTTTCGCCCTTTGCCAGATAATTGGAAGTTGCAAGAGTATATTTTTCGTCATTCTTAACAGGTCTCCCGTTTATTGTGATCTCACCGGAATTCAGGTCCGCCTCCAACCCCAGAAATTGGAGGCGAGGAGAGCCTTGATTTTCTTCCGCCAGTCGACGGATTTGCCTTCCGGTCAGATAGAGCTTGACCAGGTGGTTATCCGTCCAGAAAAGGTGGTAAAGATCAATCAATTCCAGATGGTCCTGCCTAGAGATATAGTTGTTGACGAATTCCAGCTTAAAGAAGGCGGCATGGTTGATGACCGCAATTTCCGAGGAGGAAGCAGACCTCATCACCGATAAGACCAAGTGGAGAAAATCTTCTTTTGTCCAGGGCCTACCCAACCGTTTCTTGAGGTTGTCTATGAGAACCCGCCTGTATTCCTCCTCCAGTTTCTTGATTCTGGATTCAGCGGATTTTTTTAGCTCGGAATCCTCCGGATATTCCACCGGGAGGTCTATTGCGGAGGGTTGCATACCGACGATTTTTCCTGAGCGCAACGTCACATCTATCTTTCCCAAGGCGTACCCAAAACGGCCGGCATAGGCAAAAAGGGTTTTGAGCCGTGCTTCTCCAGAATCTTGGGTGGACATATAGTAGCGAAAGTCATGAGCGGATGGCTCGGGGTAGTGGTCATACTCCGTTAGGCCGCCCGCAGATCGGCTAATAGCAATATCTATCCCTTTAATTTCTTCAAGGAGATTCCGCAGATGATCGGCAGGGATATTGGAAAGCAGAATAAGCAAGTCCACCTTGGGTCTAATCTCGGGAATGAGTCGTCCTAACGCCTGTTTAGGGGATTCCGCCGCAAGCCCCTCAAAATTCCCCACGATGGTTTGCTGCTCAATTTTTGGATCGCATAAGCCCAAAATCCCCACGCGAATTCCTTGAACCTCCTTAAGCAACCATTCCTGAGCCCAGGGTTTTCCAGAGGTCTTTTCACGTATATTGGAAGATAGAAACTGCACATTCCTTACCTTGGCTTTGAGGCTCAGGATGCGGTTTTGACCGTAGTCAAAATCATGGCTGCCCAAATTGATCGCGTCATAGCCCAATTGATCCAGGGTGTTAAAAACAAACTCACCCCGGTCAAAGCGGGAAAAATAAAAAGGTGCCAAGGTGTTGCCCGTATCTAACACCAAGACATTCGGGGTTTTTTTGCGGGTTTCCTCTATGGCCCATTTTCTCTTGGCGAGTCCGCCCGGAAATCCCGGATAACCGATGACCCCGTAGGTGTCCCCGGTATAAAGAACCGTGATTGTCTTATCTCCAGAACTAGCTTCCAGAGAAGGGGAAAACGCCGCAAGAAGCGTACAGAGGAAAACTGCCAGCCTGGCCGCCAGTAAAATAGCCTCCCGAAGGGAGGTGGGGTCGGCAAGATCCTTTCCTGAGATGTCGAAGGCGGTTCCGTGGGCGGGGGCGGTGCGGACAAAGGGGAGGCCCAAGGTCACCTGGACCAGCCCTTTGCCCCAAAGGGCCTTCAAAGGAATTGTGGCTTGGTCGTGGTAGAGGGCCAGTACCCCTTCCCAGCTTGCGGCCCCCCCCTCAAAAACCGAATCGGCCGGCAAAGGCCCGAAAATCCGAAGCCCGCGGGCCCGAAATTTTCGAACGACTCCCGCCAACCGGCCCTCTTCTTTTCCCAAAAGTCCGCCCTCCCCTGCGTGGGGGTTGAGGGCGCAGATCGCGATCCTCGGGCGCGGACACCCCCACCCGGAGCGAAGGGCCCTCACCAAAAGCCCAAGGGCTCTTTCCACCCGGGGCGCGGTCAGAGCTCGTGGAATCTGGGAAAATGGAAGGTGCTCCGTAGCCAAAGCCACCAAAAAAGGCTTGGACAGAAAAGAGGGGCCGGGGGTAAAGGCCATGGCTAGATTCCGGCGCGCCGACGCCCTCAGGGCGCCGGTATGGTCTAAAAAACCGACCCGGGCTTTTCTCCAGGCCTCTTTGGAAATCGGCCCCGTCACCAGGGCGTAGGCTCCTCCCCGCCGCACCCACTCCAGAGCCTTCTGAAACCATGCGAAGGAAATCCTGCCGGCAGACCCGCTGTCCAAGCTACCCCCTACCCGGCGGGCCAGTCTGGGATTGCCGACCACAACCGGGCGGCAGGCTCTCCAGACCTGGGGGAACTCCAGAGCCTTGCGCACCACCTCCGGGCCGATTCCTCTGGGATCCCCCGGCGCAATCAAGACGACCGGCTTGGCAACCATTCCGCGCAACCCAGGTTACTTCTCAGGGAGGTTGAGCTTGATCACCGCCTTAGCTTTTAAATCCTTCACCAGCTCGTCCAGCTTCCTCTGACTTCTCTGCTGGAACAGATACTGAGTCAACTCCGTCTGGACATCCTCAAAAGAGAGGGACTGCTTGGCCTTCTTTTCCTCCACCCGAATCAGATGGTAGCCGAACTCCGTCTCCACCACATCGCTCACCTCCCCCACCGACAGGCGAAACGCCGCCTTCTCAAATCCCGGAACCATCCATCCCCGAATGAAAAACCCAACGTCTCCACCCCGTGAGGCGCTTTCCGGATCCTCGGAGGATTTTTTGGCCAGCTCCGCAAAATCTCCTCCACCCTTGAGCTCTTTCTGAATCCCCTGGATGCGCTTTAAGGCCTTGGATTTCTCAGCCAGGCCGGCACCGCTACCCACCCGAATCAAAATATGGCGGGCACGGACCCTCTCGGCCGTCAAATCCTGAAAGCGCTTGGCCAGTACACGGAGCTGTTCCGCATCCATCTCCGACAAGACCGACTCCTCCCCCCGCATCACCTTTTGGATGGCCTCAAAAACCTTCCGAGCCTCCTGGACCTGCGGGGGAGGCACCTTGGAGCGGACAGCCTCATCCCACAACTTTTGAACCAGAAGCTGCTTGCGGATCTTTTCCCGGAACTGATTGGGATTTAAGCCCTCCTTTTCCAGTTCCTGCCGAAAGGCCGCCTCCGCCTCTTTCTCCTCCAGAAGTTTTCCCTGCGCCGTGCGCCGGAAGCGCTCCCGAATCTCTTCAATCCCTCTTTCCAGTTCACGATCCCGAACCTTGAGCGCGCGGCGCTCCGCCTCCTGCAGGAGCAGCGCCTCCTCGATCATCTGATCCGCGACCCGTTGACGAATCTCCTGCATGCTCCCCTCCTGCTTGAGCACCGCTGGGGCGCTTTTTTCATATTGTTCCCTCACGGATTCGACGTTCTTCTGAAACTCCGATAGGAGAACAGGGGTTCCATTCACAATCGCCACCGCAGACTCCACAACCTTCGCTTCACCCGACGCCGGAAGAAAAAACAACCACGGTAACAACACAAAGAACACAAGGCAATGCCTATATTTTTGCATCACACACCTCCACGCGAATCTTTAACCCCCGCATGAGTCAAAAACTGCCTCAAGAATTGAATCTTCTCCAGGCCGCGGGGACCTCCCCAGAAGCGCACCCCGTTGCCCTCCCTGCCCTGGAACCATTCCATCCCCTCAAACAACTCCGGCAGAGCCGGCAAGCGGCTCTCCAGACCCTTTAGGGCAAGCATGGCATGGGAGTCAAATAGAATCTCCAGCCTTCCCGCACGCTCGGAAATAGACTGCACCCCGCTGCGTCTCATCAGAGGCTTGAGCCTTACCAAGTCGAAAAGCTGCGCCACCGGAGCGGGCAAGGGACCGCAAAGATCCTGGAGCTCCGCTTCGAGCTCGGCGAGATCACGCTCCTCGGCACCCAAAAGCCGCTTGTAATACCCCAACCTCTGAGCCGGATCGGGGAGATAGCTCTCCGGAATGTAGGCCGGGACCCCAAGATCTAAGACAGGTTCCGGACGGATGGCCTCCCTTTGGAGAGAGCCTCCCTGCGGGACCCGACTACGGTCGGGGAGTGCCGGCTCAACACGCCTTTGGGGCCCGGCCTGGGAGATCTCCTCCCTTAAGAGTTCGCTATAGAGCTCCAGTCCCACCGCCCGCACAAACCCATGCTGCTGGGGCCCCAAAAGGTTTCCCGCCCCGCGAATCTCCAAGTCTCGGAGCGCCAATTGAAACCCAGATCCCAACTCCGTAAACTCCTTCAGGGCCATCAGCCTATTGCGTTCGCCTTCCGAGAGCCTCTCCCAGGAAACCCTGGCAGGATAAAACAGGTAGCAGCTCGCCTTCTGCTTCTCGCGCCCGACCCGGCCCCGAAGCTGGTAGAGTTGGGATAGCCCGAAGTTCTGAGCCTCCTCCACAATCAGGCAGTTGACGGAAGGAATATCCAACCCGGACTCCACAATGGTGGAGGTCACCAACACCTCATAACGCCTATCCAAAAAATCCATCATGATCCGTTCCAGTTCCGCGTCAGGCATCCTGCCATGCGCTGTGGCAAAGCGCAGAGTGGGAAAAAGCCTCTCCAAGGAAAGCCTTCGCCGGGAAAGATCTCCAATGCGGTTGACGACGTAGAAGACCTGTCCCGCGCGCTTCACCTCCTGCCGAATCGCCTCCTCCAGCACAGACTCCTGAAAAGGGCCGAGATAGGTGGCGATAGGGAGTCTCCCGGGCGGAGGGGTTTGAATGAGCGAAAGAGACTTCAAACGGGACAAGGCGCTGTAGAGCGTGCGGGGAATGGGCGTCGCTGACAGATACAACACATCCACCCCGGTCTTTAAGCCCTTCAGCTTCTCCTTATCCCGCACCCCGAAACGGTGCTCCTCATCAACCACCAAAAGCCCCAAGTCCTTAAACCGCACGTCGCCGGAGAGCAGCCGATGGGTCCCGACCACGATATCGCAAACTCCCGAAGCCAAGTCCCTCAGGATGCGGCGCGTCTGCGGGCGGGCTTGGAAGCGGGAAAGTCTCTCCACGTGGATTGGATACGGCGCAAAGCGCCTTTGGAAATTGCGAAAATGTTGCTCTGCCAAAAGGGTGGTGGGAACCAAAAGGGCGGTCTGCTTTCCAGCCGCGGCGCAGCGCAGTGCGGCCCGTAAAGCCACCTCCGTCTTCCCAAAGCCCACATCCCCTAAAACAAGCCTCTCCATGGGCTGATTGGATTCCATATCCTCCAAAACCTCACGGATGGCGCGGGCCTGATCGGGAGTCTCTTCATGGGGAAACTCCTCCTCGAACTCCCTCTCCATAGCGCCCGCCGGCCCAAACGCGTACCCCGCGGACATCTTCCGCTCAGCGGCGACATGGAGAAGCTCCTGTGCCAACTCCCGCACCTGACGCCGCACCTCGTCCACAACCCGTTCCCAACCGGGGCGATTCAAGGAGGAAAGCTTTGGTCTAGCCCCGGGACCGATATACTTCTGGATGAGGCGGAAATCATACATCGGCACATAGAGGCGGTCCTTCCCCGCAAACTCCAAGACCAAACAATCCTGTCCAAAACCCGCTTCCTCCCGCAGGCCGGTCCCCAAAGGCGTGTGGAGCCGGCACTCCCCGACCGTAGTCGGGTCCCGCAGGCCGGGCCCCAAAGGCGTGTTGAGCCGGCACTCCCCGACCGTAGTCGGGTCCCGCAGGGATTGAATCCCCAGATAACGCGCAATTCCGTAGCGCTCATGCACCACAAAATCCCCGTGGGCAAGGCTGCCGAAGCTGCTGCGCAGGCGCCGGATGTTTTTCTCCAAAGGCCACCAGGCACGAGAAGCCACGGGCCTTTTCCAGAGATCTCCGGAGCTCAAAACACAAAGCTTCTTTCCCGGATGTAAAAAACCCCCGCTCAAGGAACCGATACGCCACTGGAGAGACTCCTCGGAGATGCCGCGACCATGAAAAACCTGAACCAGACGCTCCTCCTCCAGAAAGCTGGGGCAGTAGAGGGTGACCCGGAATCCCTCCGCAAGCCGGTGTTGAATCTCTCGCGCGGCCAGATCCAGACTGCCCCCGAAGGAGGCCACCCGCAAAGCGCCGAAATCCTGTGGGACCCGACTACGGTCGGGGAGTGCCGGCTCCACACGCCTTTGGGGACCGGCCTGAACGCCGGGCCCTGAAAAATCCTCCCAGACCAGGACCTGTGGGGTCCAAGACCTCATCCGCGCCGACAGCTTTCTCCAGAGCGCTCCGGAGACCGCCACGGAAAAGGCCGGCGGCAGATGCTCCCGGAGAGAGGCGCAATCCCCGGGACCCCGCCCTCGTTCCGCCGCTGGAATCAACGTCAGAGAATCTACCAGGCGCCGCGTCCTTTGATCGCCCGGATCAAACTCCCGCAGGCTCTCGATCACATCTCGATCGAACACAATCCGAAAGGCCTTTTCCGGTTCCAGGTTCACCACATCCACGACCGACCCTCTGAGGGCATACTCCCCGCAGATTTCCGCAAAGTCTGTCCGGCGATATCCGGAAGCCTCCAAACCTTCCACGAGCCTCTCGCGGGAGAACCTCTCTCCCACCGATGCGGAAAAGCGCAACTCCCTAAATCTCTTCGGAGAAAGGGTCGAAGAAAAAACAGAACTTGCGGAGGCAAAAACCACATCACACCGATTCGCTTCAAGCTCCTCCAACACCTTGAGCCTCTGCCAAGGGAAATCTCCGAAGTAGGAGGTCCTCAAATTCTGAAGGGATGGGAAAAAACTCCCCAGGCTTCGCAGGTCCTGCGACTGTGAAACCGCATCTTCTTCCCGTTCGGTCACCAGGAGCAGGGGTCTGGAAAGAATGCCGCGATGGAGAAGTTCCAGAAGATAGAACGCCTGGGCACTTTGCGGGTGGGCCGCAATCCGAAGCTGGGCCGCCCGGCCTGAAACCCCG
>JACQJP010000011.1 GCA_016204975.1 Elusimicrobiota bacterium | reverse complement strand
GGAGGCACAAGGAAAGCATGAAGCGGCCCTCCAGAACTATCGGCGCCTGGTGGACGAATTCGGGGACCATTTTCTAGCCCCCCAGGCCCACCTGGGGATAGGCCGATGCCTCCAGATGCAGGGCAAAAACCGCGAAGCCGCAGAGGTTTACCAGAAGATCCCCCTGCTTTACCCGGAGACCGCCTGGGCTCAGACCGCCCAGCAACTCCTGGGGCAAAAAAAGTGACTCCCCCGACGGAGAAAAATGCCGAAAACACTCAACAACACTGAACAACACTGGATGATAAAATCTGGGAAAAATTCCTCATTTTTACCCCTTGACAGACCGGGGGGCTTTTATTACAATTCTGCCCGCTTTAGGAGAGCCCTGCACGCTGGGCCTTTCTGAGGCCCCGGCAGGTGCCCGGAGCGCTGCGAAGGGCGCCGGAAAAGTTGGGGTGATCTCCGAAGCAACGTAGGCATCCCGGCGGAAATCGGGATGACCTAGCAGGATGGGAGCCTCCGGCTCCCCCGCTGGCACCCGGAGCTTTGCGAAGGGTGCCGGCAACATAGGGCATCTCGGCTGAAAACGAGGTGCCTACGAAGCAAAAGGAGGTTACAACAAATGAGGAAGCTTGTAAGTGCAGTTTTGGGCCTGGGCCTTGTCTATGCTGCGGGGCTTTCGGCTCAAGCGGAAATACTCAAGAACCTCAAAACCAGCGGTCAAATCGATGTCCAGGCGTTTTCCGTCAACAACGAGCAGGACCTGACCGGAACTCTCTCGGACAAAGAAAACCAGGTCCAGAGCCGAGTGACTGCCGGGCTCTCCTTCGACCTGCTGGATGACGTGCATGCCAAGGTCTATCTCCGGAAAAACAACCGCCTCTACGGCAACGCCGGGGAGCGAGTGCTGGACGGAGCCGCAAACACAGGGGCTTTGAACAACCTCTGGGTAGACCAGGCCAGCCTGAAGATTGACGAACTCATCGGAAGCTACGACGTGACCTTGGGGCGTCAATTCTACGGCGATCCGGGAGATCTGACGATCTACTTTGGCCCCGCCGGTATCTCCGCAGCCGGTCTGCGCGTGACCTCGGTGGACATCGGCCGGGTAGACGCCACCCACTGGGATGACAAACTCGCGGTGACCGCCATCGGAGGAAAAATCACGGAAACCGGCACTCCCACTACCCGCGTCGGAGACCTCGACGACGATGTCTACGGAGTGAACCTGGGACTGAGGGACGTGGTGCCGAACAACACGGTCGGCCTCTACGCCTACGAGCGCAACGTCAATGCTGATGGGGGCGCCCCACCAAGCAACCAGGACAACAGCCTCTATGTCTATGGCGTGCGCACCAAGGGTTCTGCTTCCGTGGTGGACGCGACCTTGAACTACGCGGGGGAATTCGCCTTCAACGCAGGCCGAAACAAAGTCCCGGCCGCCGACCCCGCCTATACCGGCTATGCCTTCTGGGGCCAAGTCGGAGGAGCGCTGCGAGGCTTCGACCTCTCCGGGCAATTTAGCTGGGGTTCCGGCAACGACGGCACCACGGCCAAAAATGAGGCCTTCACGGCCGTCCGCTCCGATCTGCGCTTCGGCCAGATCTTCGGAGGGCACTTTCAGGCCTTGGGGGATCTCGGAGTCGCAAACGGCCTGACCTATCCGGCCGCTTCCGGCCTGGGAAACCTGGTGACCTGGAACCTGGGAGCCTCCCATGAGTGTCCCTGGTTAGGTGAAAAGGCCCGCTTGGGGGTCCGCTACTACGACTTCCGGGCACAGGACACAGGGACAGCCGGATACGCAGCCACCGGCAACGACCATATCGGCAGCGAACTGGACTTCAGCTATGACATTGCCCACAGCGACAATGTCGGCCTAGGTCTGGGCATAGCTTGGTTTTGGCCCGGAGGCGGCGAAGCAGCGGGTGCAAACACCAGCCCGGTCTTCCGGTACGGATCCACGCTGCAGGTTCGGTTCTAAATTAGCCATCTGAAAAGTTGAGATAAGAAAAGCCCTCCGATATATACCGGAGGGCTTTTTCTTTGCCTAATTGACCCCCACTCGCTTTTTTCATACGATTAACCCGTTCCGTTCTCTCAATGAAAGTTTTTCTAATCTTTTTTATCCTGCTATCTCCTTCTTCCCTCCGGGCCGCGAAACTGGATGTCCAAGCGGATTACCGCCTCAGGGGGGTGACCTACTCCAATGTGGATTTAGATTCCGATACCTCCGACAGCCAGGCCTTCTACTCCCAAAAGGCCCTCCTGGGACTGATCCTAAAGGACATCTCCTTGGGGACGAGAGGGGGGAAAGAGCAGAAGCTGGAGGTAGCCCTGAGACTCCAGGCCTTAAACCTGGCCGGTTCCACCTCTTCCGTCCGCATCCCCTTTGACCGCATCGCCTCCCGGTATCCCTCCACCGATTTTACCCCCTGGTTCCAGCACGCCTACCTCCAGGCCTCCGACCTTTTAGGATGGGATTGGAAGCTCACCGTGGGCCGCCAGCCCTTCAAGCTGGGGGGGGGACTGATCCTTGACGACGATGACTTAGGCTTTACCGGAATCAAGATTGAGGCGGCCCTTCCCTGGTGGAAGATGCAGACCCAACTCTTCACCGCCAAGGCCCGGGAGGGGCAAACGGGTGACGCCGACGCCGACCTGCATGGGATTTCCCTAAAAGTTCCCACCCAGGGCACCTGGGCCTTCAGCTACCTTCTGGAAAGAAACCGCACCCTGGGAACCCTCTTGGGCCGCCGCGTCGGCACCGCCGCCAAAAGCTTTCTGGGCGCCCATTATCTCCTCCAATGGGAGAATTTGACCTTCGATGGGGAAGCCGCTTGGCAGGTCGGCCAGGCCGAGTCCCGCGATCCCGCCCAGGGAGACATTGACTTTTCCGGCTTTGGAGCCATCGCCCAGGGCGCCTGGCGGCAGCCCCTGGGACGAAGGTTCGGGGTGGGCTACGCCCGGCTTCTCTTCGGCATGGGCAGCGGGGACCACTTCTCCACCTCAGATAAGGACGAGGCCTTCTTCCCTGGTTTTGGGCACCGCTTTGACGGCTTAGAACGCGCCGGCTTGGGCCAGTACTTTGGAGCCACCCTCTACGACGCCCTAGCCAGCACGACCGCCACCCGCACCGGGCTCCATCCGGACGTGAGCGGCATCCAGGTGGTGGGGATGGGTCTCACCCCGCCTCCCTGGAAAGGCATTTTTCTGGACCTGGATTTCTTCTCCTTTCGAGCCTCCGAATCCCGCTCCATCCACCGTTCTTTAGGCGACGAGTTCGACCTCCAGCTCCGCTACCCTATCGCGGATCACCTCTATGCACGGGCCTCCGCCGCCTTCTTCTCTCCAGGCCCAGCTCTCAAACCCGCCGGCTCCAAGGGCTCCTCCCAGCGCTACCTCCTCGAAATCAGAGGAAGATTCTAAACCCTCTCCGTCCCCCTTTCTACTTTTGCAAAAGCCCAGTTATTAACAATCTATCCACAGCATAGTATCCATAATTTGTCTTTAAAAACTTAATTTACAACATAAGGACACATCTCTGAAG
>JACQJP010000010.1 GCA_016204975.1 Elusimicrobiota bacterium | reverse complement strand
GCAGAAATGAGGGGACTTTAAGGAGGGAATTGGGAATCGGCCCGGAAATCCCCCTTGCGGGGATCGTGGCGAGGTTAGTTCCGATCAAGGGGATTCCTGCTTTTCTGCGAGCAGCGAAACAGGTATTGGAGAAGTTTTCTGATGCACGGTTTGTGATTGTGGGAGATGGAGAGCTGAGAGAGGGTTTAGAGAAGCTAACCGAAGAATTGGGAATAAAAAAAAGCACGCACTTTCTGGGTTTCCGGGATGATTTGGAGAATATTTATCCGGATTTGGACGTGCTCGTCCTCACCTCGCGCAACGAGGGTTCTCCGGTGAGCCTGATCGAGGGGCTGGCTTCCGGATGCGCGGTGGTCTCGACGCGGGTAGGGGGCGTGGAGGATGTGGTAAAAGACGGCAAAACGGGGATTTTGGTGGGAAGGACCACCGAAGAAGAAACAGCAAAAAATCTAGGGCATGTTATTTGCACCCTACTTGAGAATCCGGAAAAGAGGCTAGAGTTTGGTGAGTCAGGGAAAAAGGATGTTCTGAAAAGATTCGGGATCGAAAGATTGGTTGCGGATTTAGACGGACTTTATCGCAGGCTGCTTGCGGAAAAAGGTATACTGTAGGCTTCCAATGCACACTCTGATCACGGGCGGGGCGGGGTTTATTGGGTCGCACTTGGCGGAGGCCCTTTTGGAAAAAGGGCGCCGGGTCACCGTCATAGACGATCTCTCCACGGGCTCCATCCATAACATCGAGCCTCTCAAAAACAACAAGAATTTTAAATACGTGATCGACACGATCATGAACAAGCCGCTCCTCTCCGAATTGGTGGACGCGGCGGACGTCGTGTTCCATCTGGCGGCGGCGGTGGGGGTGAAACTGATCGTGGAAAGCCCCGTGCGCACCATAGAGACCAACATCAAAGGCACGGAGCTGGTCCTGGAATGCGCCAACAAAAAGAAGAAAAAAGTGATCGTCGCCTCCACATCCGAGGTCTACGGGAAGGGCAACCATACGCCCTTCCGGGAGGATGGGGACCTGCTTCTGGGACCCACTGTGAAGGGTCGTTGGAGCTACGCCTGCTCCAAGATGATAGACGAGTTTTTGTCTTTGGCCTACTGGAAAGAGAAAAGGTTGCCGGTGGTGGTGGTTCGTCTCTTCAACACCGTGGGACCCCGGCAGACGGGGCAGTACGGGATGGTGATTCCCTCCTTCGTCAAGCAGGCCCTCCTGGGGCATCCCATCACGGTTTACGGCAGCGGTAAGCAGAGCCGCTGTTTCACCCACGTCAAAGACGCGGTGAAGGCCCTGATCGCCTTGTCGGAGCAACCGGAGGCGGTGGGGCAGGTCTTCAACCTCGGCAGCGTCCACGAACTCAAGATCGAGGATCTGGCCAAACTGGTCAAGGAAATGACGCAGAGCCAATCCGAAATCAAGCACATCCCTTACGAAGAGGCCTACGAGGAAGGATTCGAGGACATGCAGAAAAGGGTGCCGGATATCTCCAAGCTTCAGAAACTCATAGACTACAAGCCCGCCCATTCCATCCAGGATATTCTGAAAGACGTCATCGAACACCACCGCAACGGAGTCCCCCTGTGATCTATTGGGGGGGGCTCGGCGCCTTCGCGCTGAGCCTTCTGCTGACGCCGGTTGCGCGCCGGCTGGCCTACAAGCAAGGGTGGGTTTGCCGTCCCCGGGAGGACCGCTGGAGCCGGCACCCCATCGCTCTCTGCGGCGGAGCGGCTATATTCGCGGCCTTTTCGGTCCTGTCCCTTATTTTTCTTCCCAAAGACTTCCCCGTCCTGGCGGTCCTTCTCACCGCCTCAGCGATGTTTCTCCTGGGGCTGGCGGACGATTTCATCCGCATAAAGCCATCCACGAAGCTGATGGGTCAGATCATGGGGGCCTCGCTCGCCGTTTACCTGGGGCTTCAGTTCCCGCTTTTTAGATGGCAAATCCTCAACATTCTCCTTGCCTTCTTCTGGATCGTGGCCATCACCAACGCCTTCAACCTCTTGGACAACATGGATGGTCTGGCGGCAGGAGTCGGCATCATCGCCTCCCTCTTCCTGGCGGTGGTCTTTCACCAGGAAGGACAACCCGCCATGGCCGCCCTTGCCTTGATTCTCTGTGGGAGTCTGGCCGGGTTTCTCATCTTCAACTTCCACCCCGCCTCCATCTTCATGGGGGATTGCGGGAGCCTTTTCGTCGGGTTTCTCCTGGCGGTTCTTTCCATGAAAACCGCGTCCTTCCAGAGCGCGGCCGCCTCCATGGTGGTCCCGGCCCTGGCGCTCTCCATCCCCCTTTTGGACATGATATTCGTCTCCGTCACGCGCATCATCCGGGGACAGTCCGTGGCCCAGGGGGGAAAGGATCATACCTCCCATCGCTTGGTTTCTTTGGGCCTTTCGGAGCGGCGCGCCGTCTTG
This sequence comes from Elusimicrobiota bacterium, assembly GCA_016204975.1. Classification (GTDB taxonomy): domain Bacteria; phylum Elusimicrobiota; class Elusimicrobia; order JACQJP01; family JACQJP01; genus JACQJP01. The sequence goes on along the minus strand of JACQJP010000010.1, from coordinate 20,786 downwards.
ACCCTCTATGCCCTAGCTCTAGCATCCGGGATATTGTCTTTCTGGCTCAGCCGGTCTCCCGGCCTTTCCAATCTGATCTTCATCCCCATCGTTCTGATCTTTTTCACTCTTTTGGGAAGCTATCTTTTCAACATGACTGCGGTGCCCGGCGAGGCTTCGACGGGCAACCCATGGATGACGACCCTGCTATACGACCTGACTTATAAACGCAGGATGTTCGAGGTCAGCCTGGACCTGCCCCTCATCATATTTTCCTACTACCTGGCCTACGCCCTGCGCTTCGATTTTGCCCCCCCGGAACCCTATCTGGCCTCCTTTTTCCATTCCCTTCCGCTGATCATCCTCATCACCTACGGATGCTTCTTCCTGACAGGCGTTTATCGTGGAATCTGGAGGTTTACCGGAACCCGGGATGTCGTGCGGTTTCTCTACGGCTCCACTGCTTGCGTCCTGGTGAGCGTTTTGGCGGTCGTTTTGATCTACCGGTTTGGAAACTTCCCACGCTCCGTGTTTCTCTTGTATGGAATCCTTCTTTTCCTCTCCGTCACCCTGACGCGCCTTTCCTTCAAGCTCATCGGCCTGGCGGTTCTTTCTCTGCGCAACCACAGGGAGCCGGAGATTCCCGTCCTGATCTACGGAGCGGGGGAGGGGGGGGAATTGACCCTGAGGGAGATCCTCAAGCAAAACGGCAAGTGGAACTGGAAGCCGGTTGGATTCATAGACGACGACCGGAAAAAACACCGCATGAAGATACACGGCGTGCCCATTTTGGGGACCTACAAGGACTTAGAAAGAATCTACAAAAAGCAGCCCTTCAAGCAGCTCCTCATCAGCTCCGACCAGCTTTCCTCCGACCTCATCCGGCAAACCATCCGGTTTTGCCGGGAGAAGAACGTTCCGGTGAAGCGTTTCCGCTGGGCCTGCGAGGACGTTTCCGTTTGAAAACAGCCTGTCGGGTCACTCTAACCCTTCTTTGGGTGACCTACCTCCTCTTTCCCCTGCAGTATCTGCAAACCTACCGGTGGGCAATCCTAGGTTACGCGGTTCCCGTTTATTACCTTGGCGTCATTCTTCCCGTTCTCTTCTGCGCTCTCTACGCCCTCATCACGGCAAAAAAATCCAAGTGGGAAATCCTCTGGTGGGTCTTCCCACTGGCCTGTCTGGGTGGGATTTTTTGGGGAGAAGAGCCCGTGTGGTCTTTGCGGCAATGGACGAGTTGGATGGCTCGGGGCGCAGCCGCCGGGGGGAGCCTTTACCTGCTTGCCGCGAAGCTCCCATCCTCTTCGAAACTCATAAAGACAGTCTACGGCGCGGCCCTCCTGGCGTCTTTGTTCGGAGCTTACGAGCTGCTCACCCACTCCAATCCTATGACGGATCCTTACGTCCCCAGAAGCATTCCGGCTGTCCAGCAAGCGGCCCTCTCCGCAGAGCTTCGAGGACCCGGAAGCCTCACAGAGGCGGCGGAAAATCCCTTTTACCGCCCTTACAGCAATTACACCACCTCCGGCCGCCCCATGGGAACCCAGGGAAACCGCGTTCCCTATATCTCGATCCTGCTGCCCTTCCTCCCTGTGGGCATTTGGCGGTGGAAACACTCCCGAAAAAACCGCGCGCTCTGGATGTCGAGCTCGCTAATTCTTTTTTCAGTCATTCTGCTCTCCCAGGCACGTTCCGGATGGGTGGGCCTCATCACTTGTATGGGGATTTACGTGCTTCTCAATTTTAAGGAAAACAAAAGAGGGACCACCTGTATTTTCTACGGGGCCCTGGCCGTTCTTTTCCTCGCTTTGATTTTCCCGCAAACGCGCCAAAGAGTGCTCACGCGAGTTCAATCTTTTAATCTCAGAGACCAAGACATCCGGCACCGTTTGGGCAGCTATCCCACGGTTGCGGCCTTAAAGGGCCGGTGGTTGTTCGGAGCGGGATATGGGAACTATCCCAAGGTATACCAGACTCACTACACAGGACCTTTCCCGAATCTGGCAACGCCGGACAATCAGTATCTGCGGTGGTTGATTGAGACGGGGATCGTGGGGTTTGGGACGCTGGTCTTGTTTCTGAGGGGGCTCGTTCTGGCGATTTGGAGGAGGATCAGGGTTTTGGAGGGGGAGGATCCGGAGGAGGGGGGGTTTTACAAGGCGCTTCTGGCAGGATGGGCGGGGATCGCGACCACCTTCTTGTTCTTCGACGGGTTCTACTGGGGGGCTCCCAACATTACCTTCTGGTGTTTTTTGGGCCTGGCGGCGACATGCCTGAAAAAATGATCCACAGACCCCGCGTGGTATTGAATAGTTATAGTTTATAGTTTATAATAAACTATAGACTATGAAAACAGACACTAGGTTAAGGATAATTAAAATAATCAGCGAAGAGTGCGGAGCCAAGCCGATTGAGCTGGTTAGGAGGCTAGGAATATCCGCCCAAGCGGTTCACCGTCATCTGAAGGCTTTGGTATCGGCCGGCTCTCTTGAGCCTCGCGGCCGTGGACCGTTGACTCGCTATTTCATCGCCGGAGCGGTTGAGATTGACCGCGCCCGCCAATGGTACTCTTCGATCGGCAAACCGGCTGAATCTCCGAGCGAGTTCATCTGCGAGACGCGCGACGTTTTGTCGGCACGCCTGGCTCGCCTAAGCTCTCTGGCGGGCATGGGGCTCAAGGAGGATGACTTGCCGCTGGTCATCTCCGTCGTCGGAGAGGTCGGGAACAACAGCTTCGATCACAACCTTGGGCAATGGCGGGACGACCCCGGCTGCTGGCTTGAAACGCAAGTCACCGGGGGGCGGTTGTGGATCTGCATCGCCGATCGGGGGCAGGGCGTATTTCGATCGCTGTCCCGGGTGGACCCGGCGCTTCAGGACGAACAAACCGCCCTTCTGGCCGCATTCGAGAGAACCCTTTCCGGGCGGGCTCCGGAACAGAGAGGGAACGGATTGAAGTTCGTCAAGAACATCATAGCCGGGAGTGAGAAACGAGGGCTTGCCTGCCGGTCGGGAGCCGCGTTAGTGGCCTACGGACAGCTCGGAGGAGCCTGCCAAAAGGAATTGTCCCGTTTTTCCTCCCAGTCCTGCGGAACGGTCACGCTGATCGTATGGGGTCTGGAATGAGAATCAAACTGAAGCGGTTCGGGTCTATCCTGACATCGAGGCCCGCCGGCCGGGAGGCGGCGCTGGCCATAAAGGCCTACCAAAGGCCGGACGCCGATGAAAACATCGAGATTGATTTCGAGGGCGTCCTCTCGGTCGGGCCCTCTTGGCTCGATGAAGTTTTGAGCGAGCTGCGGCGGGAGTTCGGAAGCTCTCGCGTGATTTGCCTGCCGACCAAGAACCCTTCCGCAATCGAGTCCTTGAGGGTGATTGACTCATGAGATTTGCGGTCATCATTCCCACCTATAATCCCGGAGAGCCGTTGGAGCACTCCCTAGAGGAGCTGGCGCCCTGGGTCCAGAAGCGGAAGGGGCGCATCCTCATCGTGGACAACGCCAGCCAGGATGGCTGCGTGGAAAAACTCAGGCCCGACTATCCGGACATTACCCTGCTCAAAAATGAGTCCAACCTCGGATTTTCCAAGGCGGTCAACGCCGGGATCAGAAAGGCGGAAAAGGCGGAGGTCATCGTGCTGCTCAATCAAGATTGCCGCCTGGCGACGGCCTTTGCGGATCCCTTGATTGAGTTTTTTGAAAACGCCCCCAAAGACATCGGCATCGCGGGGGGGCAGCTCTTCAACCCCGACGGGAGCCTGCAGCCCTGCTGCGGTCCCTTTCCCACCCTGTGGAGCACTCTGTGGCGGATGGTGCTTCCGAAAAGACACCGGAAGTATTACATAAACTCAGACCGCGGCCTTCCTTGCCGGGTGGACTGGGTAACCGGGGCCTTCTTGGCGTTCCCCCGAAGGGTTTGGAAGGAGTTGGGGGGACTCGATGAAAACTTTTTCATGTATTACGAGGACGTGGACTTCTCCCTTCGGGCCCTTCAAAGGGGTTACCGCACCTTTCTTCTACCACAGGTCAAGGCCATCCATCTCAACCCCCATGCCCAGCGCACAGGGGAGGAGGTTCCAGAGCGGCTGCAACTGGAAATCCGGAAGTCCCAGATGCTGTATTTCTTCAAACATCGCCCGAGATGGGAGTATTGGGCGATCCGCCAGTTGAACGCGATTTACATGGGAGCGAAGGCCATGAGGAAGCATAACCAGGACAAGCGGGGAGGCATCGCCATAGCTGTCTTTTTTACATACCTATGTAATTTTGCATTGACTTTTTTATATAAATATGTAAAAATGTAGTGCCGATGTCCATGCGCGCCATACGAAGATTTTTGGACGCAACCGCCTTCTCGGAGCGGTTCGGAAGGCAGATGCGACTTATCGCCGGGCCGCGCCAATGCGGAAAGACCACCCTCGCCAAAGGGGCCTTGGCCCGGTTTCGATCGAACCTCTATTACAATTGGGACGAAAAAAAGATTCGCCGGCGTTATCGGGCCGAGGAGGACTTTCTGGAGAGCGATCTTCTCCAATCGAAACCCCGCTCCATCTCCTGGGTGTGCTTCGACGAAATTCACAAGATGCCAAGATGGAAGGACATTCTCAAGGGCCTCTTCGACGCCCACGAAAACAGGGTGCGGTTCATTGTGACGGGCAGCGCCCGCCTGGACCTGTTCCGTTCCTCGGGAGATAGTCTCTCCGGAAGGTATCTTCTCTTTCGCCTGCATCCCCTCATTCTGGCCGAGGTCCTCGGGGCGGATCCGGACCACATCCTTCCGGAGAAAGACGCTACGGCCTACGTCGAGAAAGCGGCGGCTGCCAAGGGATTCGCCCAAAAAACGATGGAGGAGTTGCTGGCCCACAGCGGATTCCCGGAACCTTTGACCAAAGGGGACGCCGTATTCCACAAGAAATGGGGAGAAAGCTATCTGGAATACGTTGTCCGGCAGGACGTCAGGGACCTATCTCGGATTCTCCATATCGAGAAAGTCCTGGACCTGGTGTACGCCTTGTCCTCCCGGGTCGGCTCACCCCTCTCGGTCAACTCTCTGCGGGAAGACATCGAGGTCAACTTTGCCACGGCCAAAAACTATATCAAATACCTCCTGATGGTCTATGCTGTTTTCGACCTTCCGCCGTTCACAAAGCGTGGATCCCGGCTGGTGAAGAAGGAAAGAAAGATATACTTCTACGACTGGACCCGCGTTGCGGACCAGGCGGCCCGCTTCGAGAATTATGTCGCCCTGGAACTGAAGGTCAGAACGGAGATGTGGAGTGACCGCACGGAAGACGATTTTTCGCTTTTTCATCTGAGAACCCGAGACGGTGCCGAAACGGACTTTCTCATCACCCAAAACGGCTCCCCCTGGCTTCTGTTGGAGGCCAAAACCTCGGCCGTGCCGATCGCCCCGCATCACCTCAGGCATGCCGAGCTCGCGGGAGAGGTGCCTTTCGTACAGATTGTGAGAGAGCCGGGAATCCTGAGAGCCGGAAAAGGCGGCCGCCTCACCGTATCGGCCAGCCGGTTTTTCTCCTAGGAAAAAATGAGCGTGGCTTTGGTGCATGACTGGCTGACGGGGATGCGGGGAGGGGAAAAGGTCTTGGACGCCCTCTGCGAGCTTTTTCCCCGCACCGACCTCTATACCCTCCTTTACAGGCCGGGCAGCGTCTCCACAGCCATCGAAAACCGGAAAATCCATACCACCTTTCTCCAGCGCTTCCCAGGGGTTTGCGCCTACTACCGCAACCTCCTGCCTCTGATGCCCGCCGCCATAGAAAGTTTCGACCTCAGCTCTTACGATCTGGTCTTAAGCACCAGCCATTGCGTCGCGAAGGGAGTGTTAAACCGGATGAGAAGGGCGGCGCAGAGCAGATCCAACGGCAAAAAGCCCCTGCACCTCTGTTACTGCCACACCCCCATGCGCTACATCTGGGATCAGTACGATTCTTATTTCGCGCCGGGGCGCATGCCGTGGTACAAGAGAAGTCTCATGCAGGCCCTCAGACCCAAGCTTCAGAAGTGGGACTTGGAAAGTTCGGAAACTGTGGATCTTTTTATCGCCAACTCCAAAAACACGGCAGGACGCATCCGGCGCATCTACGGACGGGAGGCCGGGGTGATCCCTCCTCCGGTGGATTTAGGGTTTTGCCTGGAACAGGCCCGGCCCGTAGACGAGAAGGACTACTACCTCGCCGTCAGCGCCTTGGTGGTCTATAAGAGGATGGATTTGGCGGTGGAGGCCTTTAACCGCTTGGGAAAGAGGTTGAAGATCATCGGCTCCGGCCCTCAGGAAAAAAGCCTCCGGAAGATAGCCAAGAGAAATATCGAATTTTTGGGTTGGGTGGAGGCAAAAGACCTGGGCCCTTATTACTTAAATTGCAAGGCCCTGATCTTTCCCGGCGAGGAGGATTTCGGCATCGTCCCGGTGGAGGCGATGGGAGCGGGAAAGCCGGTGATCGCCTATCGGGCGGGGGGGCTTCTGGAATCCATGGTGGAGCTTCGGACAGGACTTTTCTTCGACCGCCGGACCCCGGAAAGCCTGATGGAAGCGGTACAGAAATTCGAGGGAATGGTCTGGGACGCTGAATTTTTGAGGCGCCACGCGCTTCAGTTTGACCGCAGCGTATTTCTAAGCCGATTCTCCCGCCTCCTTTTGGAGACTCTGAAAAAGTATGATAGAATGGCGGCCCTGGAAGAGCCCCAAAGGAAACATTTGGAGCATTATGCCGCCCCAGAGCCCTCCGACCTCCGCTTCGCCATCTAGCACGCCGGGGGCCTCTGGCCACCCGGCTGGTGCCCGAAGCACTGCCAAGGGCGCTAGCACCGGGAAGGATCCGGATGCAGCCACGCTGAGCCCGGAAAAGCCTCTCCGAAACCACCCCAGCCTGGCAGGGAGTCTGCGTTCCTGTTTTTTCCTCCATCTCCTGACCGCCCTGGCGGATGCAGCTTGGATAGGAGTCTCCTTCTATCTCGCCCACTACATCCGCTTTCAATGGCCCGCCTTTGTGGAAGTTTTTCCCATAGAAAAGGGGATCGTTCCTTGGTCCGTCTATTACGACGCCCTCCGGACCATGGTCCCCATCTGGATTCTGCTTTTCTACTACGCCTGCCGTTTCTACCGGGACCGCTTTCTCCCCGTGGCGGACGAGTTGCTCATGACGGCCAAAGGGTGCCTGTTGGGGCTGCTGGTGGCCTCCCTGCAATCCTACATCCTCCGGAATATCTCCTACTCCCGCCTGGTGCTTCTGCTGGCCTTCCCTCTTTGCACCGCGGGCATCTTTCTGCTGCACCAGGGCTTCAAACTCCTGGACCGAAAGCTCCTCCATCTTTTCTCCGCTCCTAAAAAGGTACTCCTTCTGGGAGGGGGGAAGATCGCACGGCTTTTGAGGGAAAGGCTGGCCCAGCGGCCGGGCCTCTCGGTCTTGGTCCGGGGGGACCTCATGTCCTCCAAGGACTTAGAGGAGATTCTGCTGCGGGAAAGGGTCCAAGAGGTCTACCTGGCGCAAAGCCCCATTCTGCATGAGCTGATCGTATCCTCCGTGGAGGTCTGCGAGGCCCTGGGGGTAAAGTTCAAGCTGGTGCCGGACCTTTTGGAGCTGCGCATGGGGGAGTTCCAGATCGAGGACTCCCTGGGCATCCCCACCTTGGAGCTGGGCCACGCCTCGCTTTCCGGAGCCAAGTTCTGGGTCAAGCGGGGCTTTGACCTGATGGCAGGGAGCCTGATCCTGGCGGTCCTGGCCCTTCCCCTGGCGATCCTCTCGGCGTGGATCCTGTTGGATTCCAAAGGAGGAGTCTTTCACCGCCAGAGGCGGGTGGGGCACCGGGGAAGGGTGTTCCATTCCTATAAATTCCGCACCATGGCCGCGGATGCCGAAAATAGGCTGGAGTCCATCAAACACCTCAGCATACGCTCCGGCCCGGTCTTCAAGATGAAGGAGGATCCGCGAGTCACCCGCGCGGGGAGGTTTTTGAGACGCTTCAGCTTGGATGAGCTGCCCCAGATATTCAATGTCTTAAGAGGCGAGATGAGCCTGGTGGGCCCCCGGCCGCAGGTCACCTGGGAAGCGGAGGCCTATGACGCGAGCGCCAGGCGCAGGCTCCACATCCTGCCGGGGATCACCGGACTTTGGCAGGTGAGCGGCCGGGCGGATTTAAGCTATGAGGAGATGATCGCCCTGGACCTTTATTATGTGGAGCACTGGTCCTTGGGAATGGATTTGGGCATCCTTCTGAAAACGATCCCTGCGGTGATATCCGGCAAGGGGGCGTATTGATGAGGGGGAGAAAAATCGGCAAATGAGCATCCATTTCGGGACGGACGGGTGGCGGGGGGTGATGGGCCGGGATTTTACCTTTCCCAAAGTGCGCCTGGTGGCCCAGGCCATCGCGGAACATTTGAAAGCCGGCTCCGGCCTGGCCACCGTCCTGATCGGGCACGACTCGCGGTTTTTCTCCGACCGATTCGCGATGGAGATGGGCAGGGTGCTGGCGGCCAACGGCCTCAAAACCCGCATCCTCCAGGAGATACTTCCCACCCCCGCTGTGTCTTTGGCGGTGCACAAGCTCCAGGCCTCCCTGGGCGTGGTCATCACCGCCAGCCACAACCCCCCAGAGTATAACGGGATCAAACTCAAAGGCCCCTACGGAGGGTCCCTGACCGAGGCAGACACCCAACCGATCGAGGAGCGAATCGCCAAGGCCCATCCTCTCACAGACGGCGCGCGACCGGAGTTTTTTTCCTTCAAAAGCCGGTACAAAAAGCATTTGACCTCGCTCATTCGGATGAACCTCATCGTGCGGAGCCTGAAACGCCCCGTAGCCATAGACTGCATGCACGGAAACGCGGGTTTCATCTTTCCAGAAATCCTTCCCCAGAAAAAGCGGATCCTCCTGCGCCACAAATCCGATCCCTTATTCGGGGGGATCCGGCCTGAGCCCATCGAGGAAAACTTAGAAGAGCTCAAAAAAACGGTCCGCGCCAAAAGGGCCTTGGCCGGCCTGGCCCTGGACGGGGACGCCGATCGCCTGGCGGTCATCGATGAGAAAGGAAACTACCTCACTCCCTGCTTGGTCTATCCATTGCTGCTCCATCACCTGCTGGAAAACCGGAAACTGAAAGGCCGCATCCTCAGCGCCGCCTCGATGGGCTATCTTCCCCAACGCATGGCCGCAGCCTACCACCTTCCCTTCCAAGAGGTGCCGGTGGGTTTTAAATACATCGCGCAGGAGATGCGCCGGGGGGATGTCCTCATGGGGGGGGAGGAGTCCGGAAGCTTCGGCTTCGGCCTCAAGGGCAACATCCCCGAAAGGGACGGGGTGCTCTCGGGCCTCTTGTTTCTGGAATTGCTGGCCGCCTCCAAAAAGAAGCCCTCCCAGCTTCTGGAGGCCCTCCAAAGCCGCTTTGGAAAATCCTTCTACCTGCGCCGCGACATCCACATCCGGGAACGCCCACCCGAGAAAAAACCCTTCACGGAGAAACTCGCCAAAAAGCTCCCCAAAAAAATCGCGGGCTACCCCGTGCGGGAGGTTCGGACCTTGGACGGGATCAAAATCATCCTGCAGGAAGACTTCTGGCTTCTGATGCGTTCCTCCGGAACCGAACCCCTCATCCGCACCTACGCCGAAACGGACCGCCTGAAAAAAACCCAGGAGCTCCTGGCCTTCGCCGAGAAGCTGTGCCGAAACCTCATCTAAAAGCGATGCTGATGGCGGCGGGGGAGGGCACCCGCCTGCACCCGCTGACCAAGGTCTGCCCCAAGCCCCTCTTGCCGGTGGCCAACTCCCCCATCGTCTTTCACGTGCTCCGCCATGCCGCCCGATGCGGCATCCGGGAGGTGGCCATCAACCTGCACCACCTGCCGGGTCCCATCCGGCAGGCCTGCGGAAACGGCGCCCGATGGGGAATCCCCATCACCTATTCCGAGGAAAAAAGGATCCTGGGCACCGCCGGAGGCGTCAAAAAACTGGAGTCCTTTTTTCGCGGGGAAACCTTCTTCGTCCTTTCGGCGGACGGCCTGCATGACATAGACCTTCAGGAGGCCCTAAGGTTTCACCGTTCCAAGAAGGCCCTGGCCACCATGGTCCTCAAAGAAGTGGACCAGCGCTTCGAGTACGGGGTGACCCTCAGCGATTGCCGGGGGCGCATCCGGGGCTTTGCGGAAAAACCGATGTTCAGCCAGTTCTACTCCAATACCGTCAACACCGGCGTCTATCTCTTCGAACCGGAGATCTTCCGGCTCATCCCTCCCCGCAGGTTCTACGACTTCGGCTGTGACGTTTGGCCGAGCCTCCTGAAAAAGAAAAAGCCTATCTACGCCTACCTCACGAAAAACTACTGGTGCGACATCGGCAACTTGAGCGAGTACCGCCGGGGACAAAGGGATGCCCTGGACGGGAAAGTCTCCATCCGCCTGCCGGGGAAAGCCATCCCAGGACCCGATCGAGGTCCAGGCGTCATCCGGATCGGGGAAAAAAGCTCCATCCATCCCAAAGCCAGGCTGGTGGCCCCCTGCCTGATTGGAAATCACTGCACAGTGGAAAAAGAGGCGGTCCTGGGACCCTACGCCACGGTCGGCGACGGTTCCAAAATCCGTTTTGGAGCCATGGTGAAAAATAGTATACTCCTGGAGCATTCCCGGATTGGGGCCCGCGCATTTGTGGCCGACTGCATCGTGGGTCCGCGCGTAGAGGTTCATCCGGGAGAAAGTCTCTACGAAGGCATTTTGCTGAAGGACCCGATCTTATACAAGGAGCTTAAACCATGACCCAAAAAGGCACCTACCTCTTCACCTCCGAATCCGTCACCGAGGGACATCCCGATAAGGTTTGCGACCAGATTTCGGATGCGGTACTGGATGAAATCATTGCAAAAGACCCCAAGGCGCGCGTGGCCTGCGAGACCTTCATCACCAAGGGGCTGGTCATCGTGGGCGGGGAAATCACCACCCACGTCTATGTGGACATGGATACGCTTGTGCGGCGGGTCATCCGGGAGATCGGCTACACCCATTCCCGCTACGGCTTCAACTACGAAACCTGCGCCGTCTTGAACGCCGTCGGCCGGCAATCCCCGGACATCGCCCAGGGGGTCAACCTGGGAGGCGCGGGGGATCAGGGGCTCATGGTAGGCTACGCCTGCCGGGAAACCCCGGACTTCATGCCCCTGCCCATTTATCTGGCCCACAAGCTCACCCGCCGGTTGACCGAGATTCGCAAAAACAAGATCCTGCCCTATCTGGGACCGGACGGAAAATCCCAGGTCACCATCGAATATTGCGACGGCAGGCCCCTGCGCGCCGACACGGTGGTGCTCTCCTGCCAGCACACCGAGGAGGTTTTGGACCGCACCGGCAAGAGGATCACCGAAAAGGCCCGCCGGGAGCTCATCGAGCAGGTGATCCGTCCCGTGCTGGGCCGAAGGCTCTTGGACGAAAAGACGAATTTTTTTGTCAATCCCACCGGGAAGTTCGTGGTGGGGGGGCCTCAATCCGACACCGGCATGACCGGCAGAAAGATCATCGTGGACACCTACGGCGGCTGGGCGCCGCACGGGGGAGGGGCCTTCTCCGGAAAAGACCCCACCAAGGTGGACCGTTCCGCCTCCTACATGGCCCGTTATATCGCCAAAAACATCGTGGCGGCGGGGCTGGCGGAGGTGTGCACCGTGCAACTGGCCTATGCCATCGGCGTGGCGGAGCCCGTAGGGGTCCTGGTGGACAGCGGCGGAACCGGGGAGGTGGAGGATGAGCTCTTGAACCAACTGGTGCGCAAACACTTCCCGCTCACCCCCCGCGGAATCATTCAGCATTTCAAACTCCTGCGCCCTCTCTACCGGCGGACCGCGGCCTATGGCCACTTCGGACGCACCGAGCCCGGCTTTGAATGGGAAAAAACGGATCTGGCCAACCTCTTGAGAAACGAAGCCCATTCCCTGACCGGGATCGGGTTCTCTACCAAACTTGGGTCCTTCTCCCGGAGCACCCTCCGCACAGCTCCGGGTACGGCGGCCCGCCAGAGGCGGGACAACCCCGCCAGCAACGGCCGCAAATCCCGGGCGCGCGCTCTGGCGTGAGAAAATCCCACATCCAAGACATTAAATTGGCGCAGATGGGCAGGCTGCGCATGGAATGGGCCGCGCGGGAGATGCCGGTCCTGCGCCACATTCAAAAAAGATTCGCCGCGGAAAAACCTCTCAAAGGCGTTCGGATCGCCGCCTGCCTGCATGTCACCTCCGAAACGGCCAACCTCATGGTGGCCCTCAAAGAGGGCGGGGCCCAGGTGACGCTGTGCGCCTCCAACCCCTTAAGCACCCAGGACGACATCGCAGCCACCCTGGTCAGGCACCAGGGACTCGCCGTCTACGCCATCAAAGGAGAGGACAAGAAAACCTACTACCGCCACATCGCATCCGCCCTGGACTGCCGGCCTCAGATCACCATGGACGACGGAGCGGACCTGGTCTCCACCCTCCATGAGCGACGGGGGCCCTTGCTGGAGGTCTTAGGGGGAACCGAGGAGACCACCACCGGCGTCATTCGCCTGCGCGCGATGGAGAAGGCCAATACCCTGAAGTATCCCATCGTGGCGGTCAACGACGCCAAGACCAAACACTTCTTCGACAACCGCTACGGAACCGGCCAGTCCACCATTGACGGCATCTTGAGATCCACCAATATCCTTTTGGCGGGCAAAACAGTGGTCATCGCCGGATACGGATGGTGCGGCCGGGGGGTGGCCACCCGGGCCCGGGGGATGGGAGCTAGGGTTTTAGTGACGGAGGTAGAGCCCCTGCGGGCGCTGGAGGCCAAAATGGACGGCTTTGAGGTGGCCCCCATGCAACAGGCGGCCCGCCAGGGGGACCTCTTCATCACCCTGACCGGGGACGTGGCGGTGCTGGATGTGGGACATTTCAAGGCGATGAAGGACGGCGCCATCATCTCCAACTCCGGACATTTCAACGTGGAGATCAACCTGGTGGGCTTAAAAAAGCTCAGCCGGAAGGTCCGCACAGTCCGCACCTTTGTCGAGGAGTATACGCTCCGGGGGGGAAAAAAGCTCTTTGTGCTGGGCGAGGGCAGGCTGATCAATCTGGCCGCCGCGGAGGGACACCCCGCCAGCGTCATGGACATGTCCTTCGCCAACCAGGCCCTGGCGGCAGAGTACATCCTCAAAAACGGACGCCAGTTTTCGCGCAAGGTGTACCCCGTGCCGGAAGAGATTGATGCGGAAATCGCCAGGCTAAAACTGAAGTCCATGGGGATTGCCATCGACGCGCTCACCCTCCAGCAAAAGAAGTACCTGAACAGCTGGGAGGAAGGGACATAACCATGAAAGAGGTCCAAAACGCCGAAGAGGCCATCCGGGACGTCTTCGACGGCGCCTCGATCCTCATGGGGGGCTTCGGGCTCTGCGGCATCCCGGAAAACCTGATCGCCGCACTGCTTAAAAAAGGCTCCAAAAATCTGACCGTCATCTCCAACAACGCCGGCACCGATGAGCACGGGATCGGGCTTCTGCTCAAAAACGGACAGGTCCGCAAGATGATCATGTCTTACGGGGGGGAATGCAAAATCTTTGAGGAGCTGGCTCTGTCAGGCAAACTGGAGGTGGAGTGGAACCCGCAGGGAACCTTGGCCGAACGAATCCGCGCGGGAGGGGCCGGCATCGGAGGCTTCTACACCCCCACCGCCTACGGAACCTCCGTGGCTCAAGGAAAGGAGACCCGCCAATTCGACGGAAAGTGGTACGTCCTGGAGCGCCCCCTCAAGGCGGATTTCGCCTTCCTCAGGGCCTATAAGGGAGATGTCCTGGGAAACCTGGAGTTTCGAAAGACAGCCCGCAACTTCAACGCCGTCATGGCCACCGCCGCCCATGTGACCATTGCGGAGGTGGAGCACCTCGTCGACGAAGGGGGGCTGCACCCGGACCACATCCACCTGCCTGGAATCTACGTGCACCGCATCTTTGAAGGCGCCCACTACAAAAAACCGATCGAAAGGCGGACGGTCAGACCAAGAGAAACCGTGAGCCGCGAGAGGTGAGGGGGCATGGATAAAAGAGAATTCATCGCCAGAAGGGCGGCGAAGGAACTGAAGGATGGAAACTACGTCAATTTAGGCATCGGCCTTCCCACCCTCATCCCCAACTATCTCCCCGAAGGCGTCCGCGTGATCCTCCACACCGAAAACGGCATGCTGGGCTACGGCCCCTACCCCTATGAGGGGGAGGAAGACGCGGACCTGATCAACGCCGGAAAAGAGACCATCACCGAGCTTCCCGGATGCTCTTATTTCAGCTCCGCCGACTCCTTCGCCATGGTTCGGGGGGGGCATCTGGACGTGACCGTGTTGGGCGCGATGGAGGTCTCGGAGAAGGGGGACCTCGCCAACTGGATGATCCCAGGAAAAAAGGTCAAGGGGATGGGGGGGGCCATGGACATCGTGGCCGGAACCAAAAATGTGGTGGTGGCCATGGAGCACGCCACCAAAGACGGGAAGCCAAAAATCCTGAAAGAATGCCGCCTGCCTCTGACCGGAAAAGGGGTGGTGGACCGCATCATCACCGAACTCGCCGTTTTTGAAGTGAACGAAAAAGGCCTGATGCTCCAGGAGATCGCGCCGGATACCTCGCTGGAGGAGGTCAAAAAACTGACCGGCGCTTCCTTCTATATAGCCAGCCCCCTCCCCAAAATCTCGCTTTAGCACCCTCCGCAGAGCTCGCCAATCAGAATAGGCCCAAAGTCCCTTCCTTACTCTTTTCGACGGCCAGAAGTCCTAGGAAACTCGTAGGTCCTTTTTCTACCCTTCAGTAGGACCTTTGGCCCATAGGGAATCTTCGGAACTTTTCTACAATCCCCTGAAGATTCCCTATGGTGAAAAACCGCTCCGGCCTGGCCTTCTCCCTAGCGATCCTTTTGGCGGTCCAACCTGTTTTCGCAGGGGGAGCCGCCTTAACCGCAAAAGCCTTGGTAGGAGCCAAATCCGGAAAAACTGTCACCCTATCCCAAAATCTCTCCCTGATGCCCGTCCGGGTGCCAATCGGGCCTGTGCCGCAAGTCCCCAGCGCGTTGGCACCCCAAGACTCTCTCTTCACCGATGTTGCCGCCGTTCCCGCCGTTCCCACCATCTCCGTGCCCATGCGATTGGAACAACCGGGAGGGGAACTCCGCGAGGTTCCGTTTATCAGTCTGCAGGCCCTAGTAGAAGCCTGGCAAAAAACCCTGCAGGCCCAGGATCCAAATAAAGACGCCGTGCAGGCCAGACAAAAGGCCTCGGAAGGTTTTGAGAATGAACCCCCCGACAGCATTCCCGAAGCGCTCGCTGAGGCCTCCCGCAGAGGTCTCGGCCCCACCGCCGCTGAAAAATCCAGAGCCCGCCAAGCCTTCCAGAAATTCGACGCCGATTTCACCGTCATTGGATCCGGCTATGGGGGCGCCATCTCAGCCTATTACCTATCCAAGCTCAAGCAGGCGGGAAAGATCCAAAAAGTCAAACTCCTAGAAAGAGGACAACGCATCAGTCGAGAGAATTTTGAACCGGATGCAGACATGTTCTGGGCCCCCGAAAGAGGGCGTTTTGGTCCCCACCACGTGGAAAAATTCGGCCCCAACTATACCCTCTGGGCAGGCAGCGTCTTTGCCGGAGGATCCCCCATCAACGCAGCCACCCACAAGCGCTGGCATGGGGATTTCGGAGTCTTTCACGCCGCCATCCACCCCCTAGAGATGGAGCTGGGTTATGGCCTCGCGGAAAAAAGATCGAACGTGGTTCCCTACCCCATTGACACACCGCCTTACAGCCAGACCCAGGCGATTCAGCTCCTCTACGCCGCCGGGGAAAGACTGCAGAAGAAGCGACCGGACCTCATCGAGGACGCCGGAGTCATTTCCCAATTGGCCATGAGCTTTGCCACAGAACCAGGGCAAAAACCGGGCCAAGAATTTACCAACGAGTATGGGGCCAAACAGAGATACTCCGACCCAAGAGAAAACTCCATTTTAGGAGGCGATCTGGGCGCCAAAAACACCTTGGACAAAAACTGGCTCTTTCTGGCGGAAAAACAAGGAATAGAGGTGGAAACGTTGACCGAGGTGGAATTTATTGAGCCCCTCCAACATGGGGGATACCGAATCCACTTTAAAAAATACAACCTCAAGAAAAATCCGAACCAAGACTCCAACTACACAAAAGGCTCTTTGACCACCAGGGGTTTTGTGCTCTCCGCGGGGGCCATCGGCTCCACAAAGATCCTTCTCAATAGCCAAAGGGATGGGGGGATGGACAAACTGAGTCCCAAACTAGGAAAAAATATCACCACCAATGGGAATACCGTGACCCTCCTGATTCCTATTCGGGGTTCAGGACTTTTGTTTGCCGTCGCAGGACTGTCCAGCATAGGATACGCCCTCTTCTCCGGAGCCTCTTTCCTTGTGTATCCAGAAAATCTCCTATTCGGGATCGGGGCGATCCTGTACTATTTTGGAATTCACACCTCCCCACTTTACCGCGGGGACGATTTCATCATCAACCAACTCCATATCCAAGCCAAGGGCCTCCACGGAGAACACCAGGGAGCCTATGCGGAACTGGGAAGCTATTCCACGCCCGGCAAAACCGGGTTGGCCTTCCTAAAAAGTACTCTGAAAACCATTTTCGGCCCCTACCGCCCCAGAGACTATGAGAAATTCAGCAAATTCGCGGACTTCTTGCAGAAATACGTGCCGCCTTTCGGGCTCATCGCCCGACTCCTTCCCTTGGTCCTTCTGATGATGGGCAAAGATGTTGCTTCCGGGGAAGCCAGGCTGGATGAAAACGGAAAGCTCGTCGTGGATTATCCCATCGAACAAAACAAGGAATTCTACCAACACCTGGAGAAGCTTGGAAAAGCGATCGCCAAAGAGGCCGGGGCGATCTGGCTTCCCAACTTCATCCAGAAGTTTTTGAAACACGCGGTCACCGTCCATACCTCCGGAGGCGTCCCCATGGGGGAAAATCCTAATTTGGGGGTCGTAGATGATGGAGGCAGAATCTATGGCTATGACAATGCGGTGGTCGCGGACGGCTCGTTTGTCCGCCGCTCGCCGGGACTGAATCCTCTAGAGCTCTACTCAGCCCTCACCATCCGAGCTTGGCTCTTCCGCCTCATCCCGCAATGGCTGCAAACCCAAACCCTCCGCGCTGAAGCGAGATAGAATGCTACAATGGCTCGATGGGACACAACCGCACGCAGGAGCTGGCTCGGTGGGTTTCCGAGCTTCGCTTTGAGGACATCCCCGCCTCGGTCCTGCACAAAACCAAACTCCAGATCCTAAATACCCTGGCCGCCCAGGAGGCCTCCAAAGAGGTCCTTTCGGAAAAACCGCTTCTTCCGGGCAATCCTCTCATCCAAAAACAGATCGAGGCGATCGCCTTGGACTTCGACGATTACCTCTTTCTGGGCCATCCCAGCCACTCTGCGGTCCTACCGGCGCTGCATCTGTCTCCGGAGCTGGAGGTCTCCGGCAAGGAAATCCTCACCGCCATCGTCTGCGGCAACGAAGCCGCCGGCCGCTTGGGCGCCGCCTGTTTTTTGGGACCCTTAAACGGCCAGATGTGGTCTTTCATCCACCTTTTGGGCGCGGCCTGCTCGGTGGGAAAGCTGCGGGGCGCAACCTCCCAGGAGATGGAAAATGCCATCGGCCTGGCCCTGTCCCACCCGCCCTTTCCCTTAGAAGAAGGGTTCTTTGGAACAGACGCCAAACTCTTGACCGCCGCCCTGCCGGCCCTGCACGGGATCCTGGCGGCCCGATGGGCCCAGGAGGGGGCCCAGGGACCCAAAAATCTCCTGGAACCGGGCTCTGAATTTTTCGAGAGGTTTTCCTTCAAGCCTTTACACGGCGTTTTAAGCGATTGGGGGGAAAGCTGGGTCAGCGAGACCCTTTCCTTTAAGAAATACCCGGGGTGCGTCTATTTTCAGAGCGCCTTTGAGGCTCTGGGAAAAATCAAGGCGATTTCAAAAGAAGAAACACGAAAAATCCTTTTCCGAACCAACCTCTTCACCTACGAGGTGGACCGGCGCTCCCCGGAAAACTCCTGGACGCCCAGCGCGATCAACTTCTCTCTCAAAAACTCAGCCGCCCTTTTTCTTTGCGCCCAGGAGCTTGGAGCCGCGCAGTTTAAAAAAGAATTCCTCTCCCAAAACCGGGAAGACCTGCGGGCCTGGGCGGAAAAAATCCAGGTGATCCACGAACCCGCCCTCACCCGCGCCATGCTCGCACGCTTTTTTCGGCACCTGGAGGCGGAAAAGCTGCTGGCGGAGTTCTCCCTGGCGGATATTTTCCGGCTGCGCACGGAAACCCTTCGACGCCACCCGGAGGCCCGAAAAGCGATCGGCCTGGAACTGCTCAGGCCCTTCTTAAAATCCAGATTTAAAAGCCAAGAGTTTCGCCTAAACGACGTCCAACTCTCCCATTGGGAGATGAGCTTCCCCATCCGTCTGGAAATCCAAAAAACCTCCGGGCACACGGAGATTCTGGAGTCGGAGGTCCCCGCCGGAAGCTGCAGCGATCCCCGGCAGGAATCCATCGTCCGCCGGAAATTCCTAGACGCCTTCCGCCGCCTGCCTACGGAGCAAGCGCAAAACCAGCTGGAGCGCTGGATGACGCTGGAAAGCGCCGCCAAGCCTTCCCGGACTCCGGCCGCTCCCCATGCTCAGCCGTCTCGCAACTAGGCTCACCCGCTTTAGCGAAAAAATCATCCCCAGCGCCTTCACCATCGCCTGCCTGCTGACGCTTTTAACCTTCCTGGCGGCAAGGCTGCTCACGCCTCACTCCACCTCCCGGCTGATCATTTTCTGGGGGGACGGCTTCTGGACCCTTCTGGAGTTCGGCATGCAGATCTGCCTCATCATCCTGACAGGCTATGTCGTGGCCGTCTCCCCCGGGGTGAGCCGGATGCTCAGGGCGTTGGCGTCTCTTCCGCGCTCCCCTCAGGGAGCGGTCGCCGTCATGGCCCTGGTTTCCTTGACCCTCTCCTGGCTGCATTGGGGGCTGGGCCTCATCGCCGGAGCGGTGCTGGTTCTTTTCATGGCTCGCCGGCACCCCCAAGCCGACTACCGGCTGCTGGTCGCCTGCGCCTACTTCGGCCTGGGGGGCGTCTGGCACGCCGGGCTTTCCGGTTCCGTCCCCCTTCTTTTGGCCACCCCCAACCATTTTCTGATGGAGCAAGCCGGGCTCATCCCTTTAAGCCAAACCCTGTTTACCTCATTCAATTTGGCGCTCACTGCGATCACCGCGCTGGCCCTGACGCTGATGGCCGTCCGGCTCTCCCAGGGCGTCCGAGCCCCGATGCCGCCTCCCGCACACCTGGTACCCTCCGCAGCCCCTTCGCAGCGCTCAGGGACGTTTGAAGCCCCAGCGGGGCGCGACGAGCTCCGGGTACCAGCCGGGCCCCCAGAGGGGTCCAGCGTGCTGGACCGGAGCTACTGGATCAATGCCCTGATCGGACTCCTCGGAATTGCCTGGATTTTTCATTACTTCTTTCGTTCCGGAGGGGGGCTGACATTGAATAGTCTGAATTTTCTGTTTCTGACGGCCGGTATCGCGCTCCATCCCAGCCCCGCCTCTTTTCTAAAAGCCGCGGAAGAGGGCTCCCGGGCCCTGCATGGGGTGGTGATTCAGTTTCCGCTGTATGCCGGCATGTACGGCATCATCCAAAACTCCGGGCTGGCCCAGACCTTGGCCTACTTCTTCATCAGGATTTCCAACGCTCAGACTTTTCCTCTGGTGGTTTACTACTACTCCGCATTCCTGAACTACTTCGTTCCCTCCGGGGGCTCGAAATGGGCCATCGAGGCCCCCTACCTGATCGAGGCCGCCAAGTCCCTGGGGGTGCCTCTCCCTAAAATGGTCTTGGCCTACGCCTGGGGGGACATGCTCACCAACTCCATCCAGCCTTTCTGGTGCATTCCGCTTCTGGCCATCACCCGGATCGAGTTTAAAGATATCCTGGGATACACGGCGCTGGCCTTTCTTACCTGCGGCGCCATCGGCACCCTCGCCTTCCTTCTCTTCATTTAACAATGTTAAACTGACATGCCAAACTGTTTATGCAGGAGATAGAGTTTTCCAGGCATGCGGCTGATCAAATGACCGATCGGGGCACCACCACTGCGGAGGTGGAAGAAACCATGCGGAACGGAGAAAGAATCCTTGCCAAAAAAGGAAGGCTGGCGTTCCGCAAGAATTTCCCTTATAATTCCCTATGGAAAGGCAAGGAATACGCAACGAAACAAGTGATGCCGATTGCGAGAGAAGAAAAATCTAAAATGACCGTGATTACTGTCTATGTATTCTATTTCGGGGCTGCGAAATGAAAATCAAATACGATCCGAACGCAGACGCCCTTTATATTTCCTTCAAGCAAGGTCCAACCGCGGTCACTACAATCCGCTTAACTGAGGACGTCGCCATAGACCTTGGTCTAGGCGAGGAAGTAGCCGGGATTGAAATACTGAGCGCTTCCGAACATCTGGACTTTCCGAAAAAAGACCCCAAGGTCAAGTTGGAAAATCTTCACGCCACCTGAAGCACCCACGCCTCAACTGAGGCGCTGGCAAGCATCGAGCGCACTGCTGAGCATGTCCGGCAATAGGGGGAAAAAATGAAAAAGTTTTTCGCAATTGGGACAGGTGGCATATTAATTGGCTTTTTCACTTTGTCGTACGGGGACAGCTTTAAAGTCGTGGGGCCGAGGGCGATCGGGATGGGGGGGGCCTATGTGGCCGTGGCGGAAGACGCCCTGGCGCAACACTGGAATCCGGCGGGGTTGG
>JACQJP010000008.1 GCA_016204975.1 Elusimicrobiota bacterium | reverse complement strand
GTGCCGACCACAATGCCATCAGCCTGAGCACCCTGATTGGGCAAAGCTGGGACGGTTTCCTCGTCTGGAACGCCGACTCGAACACCGTGACGCAAAGCTATCTATGGGGCGGCTGGTTCGGGGCCGCTATAGATACCGGTTCCGACTACAATACCATCAGCCTGAGCACCATGATTGGGCAGAGCTGGTACGGCCTCTACGCCGACGGCGCCGACTCGAACCGCGTGACGCAAAGCTAACGACGGGGCGGCGCGTTCGGGGCCTCTCTAGTTGCCGGTGCCGACCACAATGCCATCAGCCTGAGCACCCTGATTGGCCAGTCCACAGACGGACTCTTCATCCAGAGTTCCGACTCAAACACCGTGACTCAAAGCTATCTATGGGGCGGCCAGTACGGGGCCTATCTATTTGCCGGTTCCGACTACAATACCATCAGCCTGAGCACCATGATCAGCGACGCCGCGGGCTTTTCCGCCCTTTTTATAGACAGAGCCTCATCGAACACCATCTCATCGTCCTATGTGCAAGGTTCCACCGCGGCCTATATCAGCGGCTCGACCAATACCCTCATCGCTTACAACCTGCTCATCGCCACCGGCGCGGCCGGCACGGCCAACGGGTTGCGGGCCCTAAATAATGTCGGCCTCTCGCTCTCCGCTAACACCCTCTCCGCAGGCTCGGCCGGACGAGCTCTATTCATCGATCAAGGCAACAACGGATCCATAAACATATCCTCCAACAACATCGTCGGCGGCCAATATGGCGTCTATTTCGCCACTCAAGCAACGGCCTCACGGATTTGGCTGAGTTCCAACACCATCGCGGGCTCTCTCTCATCCTCGGTCGACAGCTACGGCCTCTATCTCAACGGCCTTAAGTCCGGCGCCACGATACAAAACAACGCCATAGTCTTCAGGACGGCGGGAGGAACGGCGGGACGCTCTTATTACGGCCTCTACGGCCAAAGCGTGCGATCGCTCAAGTTCGATCACAACCGCGTGAGCAACCCGGGCATGGT
>JACQJP010000007.1 GCA_016204975.1 Elusimicrobiota bacterium | reverse complement strand
GGGCGGGTGGGGATCTCCGGAATCTCGGTAGGAATTGCCAGGGCCTGTTTGGAGGAGAGCCTCCGGTGGGCTCGGGACGGGCGGGCCATGATTTCGGGGGGCAATCTCAGCCGGCTCCTGAGGCGCCAATTTCGGAGGGAAGCTCTGGGGCCGGGGCTCACCGGGGTCCAGAAGTTTCTGGCGGATCTGGCCACCGAGGTGGAGGCGGCCCGTCTTTTGGTGCTCAAGGCCGCCCGACATATGGATGCCGGGATGGCTTATGCCCAGGAGGCCTCCATGGCCAAGCTCTACAGCGGGGAGCTGGCGATGAAGGCCTCCACGATGGCTCTGGATTTGTTTGGGGAGCCTGCGGCCTCCCTCAGCGGCTGCGTCCAGAAATTCTTTCGGGACGCCAAGCTCTATCAGATCGGCGAGGGCTCCTCTCAGATTCAGGAACTCATCATCGCCAGAAACCTGCTCAAATAGATGGCCCGGGAAAAAATCGATTACTCCAAGACGGTCCATCTTCCCAAGACCGACTTTCCCATGAAGGCGGATCTGCCCCATCGGGAGCCGGAGATCCTGCGCTTTTGGGAGGAAGGCCGCATTTATCAAAAGCTTCTGGAGAGGCGCAGCGCCGCGCCCCCTTTTGTCCTCCATGACGGCCCTCCCTACGCCAACGGCCACATCCACATCGGCCACGCCTTGAACCGCATCCTGAAGGATATGGTGGTAAAATCCAAGGCCATGGCCGGCTTTCGAACGCCTTTTGTTCCGGGTTGGGACTGCCATGGGCTTCCCATTGAGCAGCAGTTGATGCAGGAGCTCAAGATGGACCGCCGGCAGGTTCGCGATCTTCCGGAGTTCCGCGGCAAGGCTCGGGCCTTTGCGGAGCGGTTCCTGAAGATTCAGAGGGAGGAATTCAAAAGGTTGGGGGAGTTGGGGGATTGGGAGCATCCCTATGCCACCATGCACCCCGCCTATGAGGCGGAGATTTTGCGGGCCCTGCGGATCCTGGTGGAGAAAGGGTACCTCTACCGGGGTTTGAAGTCGGTTTATTGGTGCGGTGAATGCGAAACCGCCTTGGCCGAGGCGGAGATTGAATACAAAGAGAAGACCTCCCCTTCCGCCTATGTCAAATTTCCGGTCGCCTCCGGCTCGCCTTTCTCATCTAAGGTGCGCGGCCCCCTATCGGTCCTCATCTGGACCACCACCCCCTGGACCCTGCCGGCCAACGTGGGCCTGGCGTTTCATCCGGAGCTTTCCTATGTCCTGGTGCGGTGCCGAGGCCGGTCTCTTGCCGGGGAGGAGCTTTTGATCCTGGCCCAGGCCCGTTTGGATGCGGTCATGCGTGAGCTGGCCATCGAACGGCATGAGGTTGTGGAGGCGGTTGGCGGCAAGAAGCTGGAATCCTTGCTCTGCCGGAGTCCTCTAGAGTCGGCAGACTCTCGCGGGCTTCTGGCAGATTACGTCAGCGCGCAGGAGGGGACCGGCGTCGTGCACACCGCGCCGGGGCACGGACGGGAAGACTTCGAAACCGGCCAGAGATACGGCCTGCCGGTCGTTTGTCCTGTGGATGGGAAGGCCCGTTTCACCGAGGAGGCCGGGAAATTTAGGGGACTGCATGTTTTTAAGGAAGGCAACGCCGCGGTCGCGCGAGAGCTGGAGAGAGGGGGATTTTTGATGGGGCAGGCTCCCATCGTTCACAGCTATCCGCACTGCTGGCGCTGCAAGGAGCCCATTCTTTTCCGCGCCACGAAGCAGTGGTTTCTGAGCGTCGCCCATCAGGATCTGCGCTCCCGTCTTTTGAAGGAGGTGGGGCGCGTGCGGTGGATTCCACCCTTGGGGGAGGCCCGCATTCGGGGGATGCTGGAGGGGCGGCCGGACTGGTGTCTTTCCCGCCAGCGTTTTTGGGGCACTCCCATTCCGGCCGTTTATTGTAAAAAGTGCGGGGAGCCTGTTTTGGACCCTAAGCTCATCGGCGAGTTGGAGAAAAAGGTGGCTCGGGAGGGCTCCGATTTTTGGTTTGGGGAGCGCCCCCTGGAGGCTCTGAGCTGGAAGGGGACCTGCGGCCTTTGCGGGGGCGGGGATTTTGAAGCGGAGAAGGACATCCTGGATGTTTGGGTGGATTCCGGATGCTCCTGGCTTTCTGTCTTGAAGGAAGGGACCTTCCCGGCAGATCTCTATCTGGAAGGCTCCGATCAGCACCGGGGGTGGT
Organism: Elusimicrobiota bacterium; assembly: GCA_016204975.1. Taxonomy (GTDB): domain Bacteria; phylum Elusimicrobiota; class Elusimicrobia; order JACQJP01; family JACQJP01; genus JACQJP01. The sequence continues at coordinate 27,734 of JACQJP010000007.1, read as the reverse complement.
TTCAGTCCTCTTTGGTTTTGTCTTATGCCCTTCAGGAGCGGGCTCCGTACCGCACGGTGTTGACCCATGGTTTTGTCTTGGACGATCAGGGACGCGCCATGCACAAATCCCTGGGCAACGTGGTTTCCCCGCAGACGGTCGTGGAGAGGTGGGGGGCGGATCTCCTGAGGCTTTGGGTGGCCTTCAGCGACTGGAAGGAGGATGTGAGGCTTTCGGAAAAGCTCCTAGAAGGTCCCCGGGAGTCTTACCGAAGGATTCGAAACCTCTTGAGGTATCTATTGGGAAATCTGAACGATTTTTCCTCCTCGGAGGAGGTGCCCCATGCGGAGCTTTTGGATCTGGACCGTTGGATGCTGCATCGTTTGAACGTTCTGACATCGGAGGTCCGGCAGGCCTATGAGCAGTATGACTTTCAGCGGGCCATTCGCGCCTTAAACGGGTTCTGCGTCCGGGAGCTTTCCTCTTTTTACCTGGACATCCTGAAGGACCGCCTTTACACCTATCCGGCGCGCTGTCGGGAAAGGCGCTCGGCTCAGACCGTGCTCTATGAACTGCTGTCTTCCCTTTTGAGGTTGTTGGCTCCGGTGCTTTCCTTTACGGCAGAGGAGGCCTGGCGGTATTTTGTGCGCCTTCCGGCCGGCTCAAAGCGCTCCTGGGCTTCCAGTGTGTTCTTGGAGGACCTGCCTGCCGCTCAGGGGACTTGGGAGGACCTCGTTTTGGACCAGGAGTTCCGTAAGGTTTGGGAGCTGCGGGAGAAGGCCTATGCGATTTTGGAGCAGGCGCGCCGGGATAAAAGGATTCGTGCCTTTTTGGAGGCCCGGGTGGTGCTGCGGGGGGGAACCGAAGAGGAAAAAAAGCTCCTGGAGAGGTTCCGGGAACACTGGCCTTCTTTTTTGATTGTCTCCCAGGTGGAGTTGGGAGATTCTCCTGGCCAAAACTTTGAGGTGACGGTCGAGAAGGCTTCCGGCCGTCGCTGCGCGCGTTGCTGGCAGTGGAAGGAGGATCTGGGCCAAAATCCCGCGTTCGAGGAGGTTTGTTCCCGGTGCGCACAGGCCTTATCCTGATCGCGGTTTTTTTTATTGATCGCCTCAGTAAGTCTCTGGCCTCCAGTTACCTTTCCGGAGTGCACAGCCTTCCGGTTTTTTCCTTTTTTCATCTGACCTACGTGGAGAATGCCGGCGCCGCCTTCGGACTTTTTCCACAGGCAAACCCCTGGCTGGCGGGGGTTTCCCTGGCTCTAGTCCTGCTTTTGTGTCTTTGGCGCCGCAGAATAGAGTCCACGAGCGATTGGGCCCAGTGGGGGATGGCCCTGGTTTTGGGAGGCGCCCTGGGGAACCTCTATGACCGCTTGGCCTATGGCTATGTGGTGGATTTTCTGGATTTTATGATCTGGCCGGTGTTCAACCTGGCGGATACCGGCATTTCGGTGGGGGTGGGGATGCTTTTGATAGGAATCTCCAGAAGGAGGTAGGCGGTAAATATTGCCATGCATCCTGTTCTACTTAAGATTGGCTCTTTGGAGATTCCTTCTTATGGAGTCTTGGTGGCGGGGGCCTTTTTGGCGGCGGCGATTTACCTTCAGTCCCAGAGAAGGCGGGCGGGGCTTTCTGAAGAGCAAATCCAACAGGTTTTATTGTGGGCTCTTTTGAGCGGCATTCTGGGGGCAAAGATTTTTTATGTGGCGCTTTCCTGGGACTATTTTGCCGCCAAGCCCTGGCGGGTTCTGACGGAGTTCTCCTATGGTTTCGTTTTTTACGGAGGGTTTGCGGGGGCGGTTCTGGGGGCGTGGCTTTTTGCCGAAAGAGGAGGCTTCTCCTTTCTGCGCTTGGCGGACCTGGGGGCTCCGGCGACAGCCTTGGCCCATGCCATCGGGCGCCTGGGATGTTTGGCGGCGGGATGTTGTTATGGAAGACCGACCGGATTTTTTTGGGGGGTTCGTTTTTCCCATCCCCAATCCTTGGTGGACCCGCGCTGGGCAGACATTCCCCTGCATCCGACGCAGCTCTACGAGTCTGTTTTTAATTTCGGACTCTTTTTGTTCCTGCATTTCTACGGCCTTCGTTCCAAAAGGTCCCGCGAGGAATGGGAACAGGAAAGATACGGGAGAACCTTTGTCTGCTATGTGATCCTGTATGCTTTGGGACGGGCGGCGGTGGAGTTTTTCAGAGGAGATGACCGGGGGGGATTTTGGCTGGGGCTCTCCCCTGCGCAGTGGATGTCGGCAGCGGCGATCCTGGCGGGGATCGGTTTTCTGCTTGGGCGCGCCCGCACCTTCCGGTCGAGCGCCGGCCCTCTAGACACATGAAACACTTCAAGGAGCTTCTCTGCGGCGAGGAGGATCGCGGGCAGAGGCTGGACCTTTTTCTGGCGCGCCATGAGGAGGGCTTCACCCGCTCTTTTTGGCAGCGCCTCATTTGTGCGGGCCAGGTGGGGGTCAATGGGGACCCCCGCTCCCCGGATTACCGTCTGCGGGACGGGGACTGGGTCCGGGTCCGGCTTCCGGAGAGGGCCTGTGGGACCCGACTACGGTCGGGGAGTGCCGGCTCAACACGTCTTTGGGGCCCGGCCTGGGGTGCGCCTTTAGAGATTCCCGTTTTGTATGAGGATGGGGCTCTGCTGGCGGTCAATAAGCCTCCTGGGCTTCTGGTGCACCCTTTGGGGCAGAGTTGGCTGCGCCATCCGGAGGTCGCCTTGTGGGAGAAAGAGCCCAGCCTGGCGGCATGGCTTTTCCAAAGGGGGTTGGGTGGCCTTCCGCGCTGCGGCCTGGTGCATCGCCTGGATCGGGGAACCTCCGGAATCTTGCTGGCGGCTAAGACCGTGAGGTGCCAGAGGGTTCTGGAGAGGGCCTTTGCGGCCAGGCAGGTGGAAAAGTTCTATCGGGTCTTGGTTTGGGGCAAGGTCCCCGGCCGCCGGCGGTACCCTCCGCAGAGCTCCGGGTACCCGCCGGGGATTCAGAGAACCCCAGCGTGCTGGCATCAGGTGGAGCATCCTTTGGGAAGAAGAAGCGGGCATAAGAGGGTCGAGGTTTTGGCTTCGGGGCGCGCTTCCCTGACGCAGTTCCGGGTGCTCAAAAGTTGCGGGGAGGTTTCCCATCTGGAGGTCCGGCCTATGACCGGAAGGACACACCAGATTCGCGTGCATCTGAAGGCGGCGGGGTGGCCGGTCGTGGGAGATGCCCTCTACTCACGCCAGGCTCAGCCCGGAGCGGCACGCCCCATGCTCCATGCCTGGCGTCTGCGGTTTTTCCACCCGGTTTCTAAGCGGAGGATGGTGCTGACCGCGGAGCTTCCGCAAGATTTCAGGGACTGCTGGGATCTGCATTTGGAAAACAGAAAAATATGCTAGGATACCCCGCCCGGTAGAAAACTCGCGGCCTGCTTGAAATAATTTCATGGAGGATTTGTAGATGTCTCAAAAAGAAGAGTGGAACACCAGATTGGGCGTTATTCTGGCTGTGGCGGGTTCAGCCGTAGGGCTGGGCAATTTCCTCCGGTTTCCCGGTCAAGCCGCGCAAAACGGCGGCGGCGCGTTCATGATCCCCTATCTTTGCGCGCTGATTTTTCTTGGCATTCCCATCGGCTGGGCCGAGTGGACCATGGGCCGCTACGGCGGGTTAAAGGGCATGCATTCGGCTCCGGCGGTGATGGGAGTTTTCGGGAAAGGCAGATTGGCGCGCTATTTCGGCATCATCGGCGTTTTGGTTCCCTTAGCGGTTTCGTTTTATTACACCTATATCGAATCATGGTGCCTGGGATACGCTTGGAAGTACTTGACCGGAGGGATCGGGGTGGATGTCCATTCCGCCGTCGCTCAGCAGACAGCGACGGCCTCTCAGTTCTACACAAATTACACGGGGAGAAACGAGAACGGCGTGTTGGCCGGCGGGTCTTTCACGACATTTATTTTTTGGCTTATAGCATTCTCTGTCAATATTTGGCTCGTTTTCCGGGGAATATCCAAGGGAATAGAGAAATTTTGCTCCTGGGCCATGCCTGCCATGGCCCTTTGCGCCACTGTGGTTCTGATCCGGGTTCTCACCCTTGGAACTCCTGATCCCGGCGCGCCGGAGCAAAACGTGATCAATGGTTTGGGTTATATGTGGAACCCGAACTTCTCGGCCCTGGGCAATGCTCAGACCTGGCTGGCAGCCGCGGGACAAATCTTCTTTACGCTCTCGGTCGGTTTCGGCGTCATCATTAACTACGCTTCTTACATGAAGAAGAAGGACGATGTGGTGCTCGCCGGTTTAACGGCCTCCTCGACCAATGAGCTCTTCGAGGTGGGTTTCGGCGGATTGATTACGCTTACGGCCTCCTTTGTTTTCCTGGGGCTCTCCGGAACCCTGGCTGCGGTTCAGGGCGGAACCTTTGGGCTGGGATTTACAACGCTGCCCGTTGTTTTCGCGCACATGCCTTTAGGCAATCTGGTGGGAGCGATTTGGTTTTTCATGTTGTTTTTGGCCGCGATCACCAGCTCGATTTCCATGTATCAGCCGGCTTTGGCATTTTTCCGGGAAGCATTGGGCTGGAGCAAGCGCTCAGCCACGACGCTTCTGGTTATAACCTGCTCGATCGGTTCGTTTCTGGTCATGTACTACAGCAAGGGAGGAATTTTTTGGTCGACCATTGACGATTGGGTCGGTACATTTTTTATTTTTATCCTGGCCATGGTTCAGGCCGTTTGTTTCGCCTGGATATTCGGCATGGATCGTGGATGGAAACAGGCGCATATGGGATCTCATCTCAAGATCCCGAATATTTATCGTTTTATCATGAAGTATGTCACGCCGACCTACCTTATCGTCGTGTTTGTGGCTTTCTGCACCCAAAATCTCGGCGGCTGGCTGGGGGCCGTTGCCGAGGAGCCGCTCAAACAGGGTGCCATTGCCTTGGTGCTGGGCACAACCGCATTGCTTGTCCTATGCACCTGGGTCGGCGAGAAACGCTGGCGCGCCGCAGGCCTGGATATTGACGGCAGGCACGGGATAGATTCATCGGAGGAAAAATGACCTCTTTAGGATGGATATTCATGCTGACATCGGTCGGATTGGTCTGGGGATTTACCATCTGGTGCTTTAAGCGCGTTCTCTCTTACAAAGAACCGCCGGCCGAGTAGGAATCTCTTTGGGTTTTCTAAATGCAGTGAATGGAGCCTCGGCGGGCTCTTTTGGACTCGTAGAGGGCGCGGTCCGCGACGTGGATCAACTGCCGCACGGAGTGATCCGGATGGCAGTTGGCGATGCCGATGCTGAAGGTCACCGGAAGTTCCTCGCGCCTGCCCGCCTTTTGGATGCGCTCCGCAACCGCCCTGGATCCCTCCGCATCTAGCCCCGGCAGGAGCACCGCGAACTCATCTCCCCCATAGCGGAAGGCGATGTCCAAGTCCTGTCGGATGGACTCCGAGAGTACCCGGGAGATCTCCCTGAGCACCCGGTCGCCGGCCAAGTGGCCCTGCTGGTCGTTGAGGGATTTGAAATGATCCATGTCTAAAAGCATCAGGGAGAGGTCGCTGTTTTGGCGCCGGGCCCGCTTCATCTCCTTATCCAACACCTCATAGAAATACCTCTGGTTATAGAGCCCGGTCAGGCCATCGGTGATGCTGAGCTTTTTGAGCCGCTCCTCCAGCAGGATTTTCTGGGTGACATCCTTGCTGACCCCCAGGGTTCCCAAAACCCTCCCCTTCTTGTCGCGGATCAGGGAGGCGGACATGCTGCAGAAAATTCGGGAGCCGTCCCTTCCGATGAAAACGGTGGGATGGTCTCTCAGGGTATCCTGCTTTAACAGCAGGTCCATGATGCGCTCAGCCTCCTCCCGTCCCTTTTCAAAGTAATTGGCCACGGGCTGCCCCAGCACCTCCTGGGCCGCATATCCGAAGATTTTCTCCGCCCCCGGGCTGAAGTAGACGATGCGTCCCTGCATGTCGGTGGTGCAGATGGCGTCGCAGGAGCCCTGGAGAACCGCCTCCAGGTATTCCTTGGTGGAGCTCACCGCATCGAACAGGAGGTAGTTTTTTAGGGCCACCGCCAACTGGTTGCCGATGGCATCCAGAATGGTTTTTTCTAGGGAGTCCAAGGTCTCCGGCTCCCGGATTTTGATGCGCATCAGGAGCATGGATTTTCCCTCCAAAGAGATGGGGTGAAAGATTTCGGCCATCCCTCCGGGGAGAGCCTGCTCGCTTTTGGCCACGATCTCCCGGCTGCTTCGGTCCTTGTCGGTGAAGCGAAAGAGGACCTCCTGGTAGCCCAACTCCTCCAGCAGGGTTGCGGCGGCATACTCCAAAAGGGCCTCCGGCTGGTTTTTGGAGAGGCACTTTTTGGCGACCTTCTCCATCGCCTTCAAGGCACAGAGGGGGCGCATATGTAGATGCTGTTTTTTGCCATCTGATGCCGTTTGTGTTCGTTTATTGTCTTCTATTTCTTCCTCTAGGACGGCCATGGCATTTCTCCCCGGAGGCTCTTCTGTCCCTCTATTTTCCTCTGAAGAGTAAAGGCTTTGACCGTCCTTTGCAAGGGCCAAAGGTCCTAGGGACTTCTAGGTCCAAAGTCCTACCCAGGCATTTACACTAAATTTACACCAGCTTTACGTAGCCTTTACTTTGACCCTCTACACTTTTTGGGATGGCAAAGGCGGGATGCGTTGCGCGGATGTTTCGGGTGATTTTGGCGCTGGTCTTTGCGGCGCAGGCGGTTGCCGTAGAGGCCCAAGGGGTTTCTGCCGGCCTTGCCGGCGCTCAAGCGGTTGCTCTCGCCAACCAAATCGCTCAATGGCATGAAAAACTGGTTCAGGTTGAGGAAAGGTTCCAGGGTCAACTTGGGAAGTATTACCAGACCCAAACACCGCAGGATTTTCCAGCTTCGGGACATGGCCGGGAACTTCGGGAGATTTTAGGACCAATCGAACGGCATGCCGGCCTCAATCGTTTAACGCAGGCCGAGGATGAAGAGCTTCGCTCCGAGGCTGAGGAGCTTCTGCGCATTCTGGGGGTGCTTCTAGGATCTAGGAACGGGTCTGGGGGCACTGAAAAACTTGTAGAGCTGGATCGAATCCTGGAGGAAATTCGACGGTTATTTGAAGAGGGCCGGCAGTTACAGCAAGCCCCTGCGCTCGATTTTCAAGAGCGTCTTGCGCGTCTGGATCAGCAGCTTTCGAAAAAGCTTGAAGAGTTTAGAGCCCTATATCTTTATCCCGACCGCGGCATATACCCCAGCCTCCAGCAGGTTCTTCGACTCCTCTCTGGTATTCATGGGTCAGTTGCAAAAAAACTTCAGGAGCTTGCGCAACAAGAGCAGGAGCTCCAGCAGAACCTTCACCAGCGTTTGCAGAGTATGGCTCAAGGTCTGTCTCCGGAATTGACCGGGAAACTGGGGAGAGATTTGGAAGGTCTGGCGCAGGCTATGGATTCAGAGAATCCGGAAGAATCCAGGCGGGCTCTGAACAACTTTTTCAATCGTCTGCGGCGCAAATATGAAGGGGATGCCGAGGTACAGGTTTTTCTCAACGAGGCCCGGGAATTTGTGGCGGGGAGCATTGAAGAGGGCTATCGCGAGCGGGAAACTCAGGGAGAAGGGAGGGTGCCGGGGGTCATGGTTCGAGAAAAACCTCCCTCTGCTGAGGGGGAGAGAGTTTTAAATTCGACGTGCCGAGGTTTCTTGCGGAGGGAGCGTTTGGGGGCTCTTTCTCTGTTGGGGGGTCCCATCGGCTGGATGGGGGCACAGGATCGCCTCTACGCCTGCCTGGGCTCGGGGGAGCCGATCCTTCCTCCTGAGGAAGTGGAGCAACTCAACCGGAGATGGGGCACCCGCTTGGAGGGAGAGTTCAGGAAAGTGGACGCCAGTGAGTTCGGTGCAGGAGTTTTTTACCAGATTTGGAGAGGCGGTCGGTTGGTGGCGACAGTGGAGGAGATCGGTCCGGATAAGTTTCGAATCGTCGAGTACGAGAACGGGGAACCGGTTGTCCGCTGGCTCAATATCCAGGGTCCCTCAGGGTGGCGGGTCCATCGATGCGGCGCTCTCCTTCGTTCTTGCCGTGCCTATTCAGGGAGCTTTGAAACTCCGACAGGAGAGGTCGTGCGCTACAGGCAGGGCCGGGCTTTTGAAGGCAACTTCGGCGGTCTGGAGCTGCAGCAGGGGGAGATCCGAAGGCGCAAGACCGAGGATGGATTTATTGAAGAAGGGCGTTTTGGAATGGCTCTGGGTGGAGAGTTAGTTCTCGTGGAGGGCATCGCTCGCAAAGCAGGTTCCACCGCGTGGTTCCCGGTTCTCCAGGGGGTCCGCTTGCAGAAAATTGTGATGGATGGTGAGGAGGTGGAATTTGTGAATTATGCCAGGCCCGGTCAGGATCGCTTCATCTACAAGAATAAGGGGGGGACCTATATCGTAAGTTCCCGCGATCTTCTCCGCTGGTTGCATGGCGAGTTTCGAGAGATTCCTTCCTCGGCCTTCGAGATCGTAGAGGGAGGAAGGTGGACCACGCATATCGAACAGGCGGCCCAGCGGGTATTGGGGGAGGTGGCGTTGCGGGCGACGAATTCCTATCCGTATTTGAGCTCACCCTCAGATTTGGAGATTCGGAAAGCGGGGGCCCCTGTTCTGGAGGGGGCGATGGTGCCAGTGAATCTTGCCAATCAATATGTTTTTGAGCCCGTCAAAAGGTATGCGGTGGACCCCTTGGTGGAATTGGGCGTTGGAGTTCCAGTCGCTTTTGTCACTGCCGCGGGCCATGGCATCGGCTGCCGGCTGGGCAATGAGCTCTCCTGTGAGGCTCATGATGAGCAACTGGCCTTGGCCACCGGATTGTTGGTCCGCAATTATATGGCCGCCCCGGAAAATTTGGAGCGTCTGGAGTATGCGGAAGGGGAGGGTGGACTGACCCCCGGCACCGCAGAATATGCTCGGCAGGTTGCCGAGGGAGGGTTATTTCCGGCCTACCAGAGGAAGATGGAGGAGGGTCGGCTTCAAGGCGGGGGTCTGACCCACGGCAGTCCTGTCGGCATCGCTTACAGCTGGTCCGGTTTGCTGGGTATCACCGCTGATCAGTCGTTGGGAATGGTTCCTTTCGTGTTTTTGTCTCCAGCGGCGCTTCCCGCAAGGTTAGGGGCCATGGGCCTCATTGCGGAGGGTCGGATTGCTGCTCTGAACCGGGTGCTCAACACCTATCTGCAGCTCAGCCGGATTGAGAAAGCCGTCATGACGCCGGTGGTGGCCCATTTTGGGATCACGGCGGCGGAAACTAACGTGGAAATCTTAGACGACATTGTCCACCGCGATAGGTGGTCCGGTGAGGAGTTCCGAACGCGGATGGAGGGCCGTTTGACGGAGCTCATCCCCACCCTGGGTCCTCTGGCGATGTTTAAATTTGGAGGCCGGACCAACCAAGATCTAACCCTTCGGACTCAGCGCTTGATGCAATTAGATGGGTGGCGTCGAAACGGTCTAATTCCCGAAGGAGAAGCCCGGCCCCTCATGGCAAGGGTGATGTCCCCGGAGGTGAAGAATCCCGTGTTTACATACCAGAATGTAGTCAATGGAAGGATAGCAGGATTGAATGTGGTGGAGGCTCCTCCCCCGGTTCGCTTCAACCTTTGGCAGCGCCTGCGCGCGCCTGTGCGGAACACTCTGCATAAGTTTGGCCTTCCTTTAGGACGCTCCGTGGATTTTGACGGCCGAATCGAGGGGCGAAGCTCGCCTATGGAGTTTGGGCGCAATACCGTCGGGGCGGCGCAGGCCCCCAGAGAACCCGGGCGGATATGGGATCTGAGCGATTCGGTCCAGGTTAAGGGAGGGGATGGAAAAATTCATGAGGCCATGGTTTCCCAGGTCCTTGCGGACGGGCGACTTGAGTTGACCTGGACAGAGGCAGGGAGGACGGTGCATCGGGAGCTTTCCGTGGAACAACTGGAGAGGGTTGAGACGCAGGCCTGGAAGAGGTTTTATGAGGATGTGGCAGCCTCTCAGTTGACCTCGACTAAGTCTGACGCGGATCATATTGAGGATGCCCTCGCCGTCCATCCGAAAGCGGGGGTTTTGGGCGTTTGGGATGGCATGGGGGGGCATCAGGGAGGGGATATGGCCAGCCGCATCGCCAAAGACGCCGTCCTGCGGGCGTTGGGTTTGCGTGGGGAATTGCGGCCCCGGATCACCTCGGAGACCACCCCGGAGCAGGCCGAGGCTATCCTTTTCGAGGCGATCGAGCAGGCGCATCAAGCGGTCATGGAGTACAGCCGGCTCCATGGCCTGCAAGGACCCCGCGCTCCGGGCACCACCTTGTCGGTGGGGGCAGTCGTGCGCGATCCGGCCGGCGGCCGCCAATATCTGATCACGGGCAACGTGGGGGATAGCGCGATTTATATCCGCCGAGCGAATGCAGATTTAATCCGAGCGACTGCGGAGGAGTCCCCTGTCGCTTATGCGAAGGACAGGTTCCTGGAGGACTTGAGAGGAGCTTTCGAACGTTCCTTTGAGCCCTCGTTGGGGAAAGAAAAGGCGAAGGAGAAGGCGGGAGAGGTGGCTGAAAAAATCAAAGCCACGGAGCAGATTCAGCCGGAGCATTTTGATCTCCCGGAGGTCAGGTCGGTTCTGGAGAAGGATTACGCCGTCAAACAACTTCTGGAGGAGGCCGGCGATAAACCGATTAATCTGGAGGAGTATGAGTTGATGACCGGCGGATACTCGAGCCGCGCCATGGTGGACAATGCCTTGGGTGTAGAAGGCTTTAAACTGACTCGAGAAGGAAGCAGACCCAACGTCCACAAGGTGGAGCTTAAGCCCGGAGATATGGTGGCGGCGATGACGGATGGGGTCTTGGACAATGTGCCTGAAAGCAGGCTGCGGGAGATCTTTGGGGCTTCCCATACTCCGGAACAGTTGGCGAAGGCTTTGGAGGCGGAGGCGGTGCGGGTTTCCAGACAATACGGCAAAAGAGAAGAGCTCCCCGGTCGCCCTAGGACACCCGTGGAGTTGAGGCGTCTGGTTAGGGAGGGGAGGATTTCGGAGGAGGAGGCCCGCGATCTGGCCTATGCCAAACCGGATGACATCGCCGTGGCTGTTCTAGCGGTAGGGAAGCCTTCGCAGTCCGGGGGGCGCCTTTTGGCTCGAGGGGAGGCGATGGCCTTACTTTCCTCCCCGCGAGTTTTGGGAGAGGGAACCCAGGGGTTGCGGGCATGGTTGGTTCAGGTCCTGCCGAACAGAATGCTTCCCTTTTTGGCTCGCTTAGGCCCTCGGTCTCCCCCTGAAAGTTCGGCGAGGTTCTGGGGCTTTTGGAATCTGTATCGCGCTCGGAATATTTTTTCCAAGTCGGAAATCCAAGAATTTCAGAGGGTCGAGTCTGAAGCGCGGGACCTCTTCCAGATGTGGCTCGCCGAGACTGATCTTGCCGCCCGGGAAAATTTATCCCATCGTTTGGCAGATTTGCGAGATGGGCTCATCGAAGGGCCCGCGGAGCAGGAAGTTTTTTCGGAAAGGAATGAGCAAAGGAAAGAGCTTAGAAGAGAGTTTGCCGATCGCATCAACCTCGGAACCCAGGCCATCGCCATCTGGAACCTGCCTCAGTTTCAGCGCATTCTAAAGCTTCCCTTGCCGAAGGCGGAAATGGAAAGGATGCTCCGGATTGTTGCTCTTGACCGGACAAATGGGAATTTCGAACAGGCTCATTTGATTGCGGACCTTCTTGGGTCGAGGATGCCGGACGTCGCCGTGGAAAAACTGTCTTTGGGAGAAGTTTTTGAGGCGGAGTTTTTGCTGGGAGGGTTGCCTAGGACTTCAGCTTCAGAGGGATCAAGAACCCTCTATGCAGAAACTCGGTACTTGATGAGCCGGAGCTACCATGTATACCAGGAGGGGGGGCGGCGCGCTAGGGAGGCTGGGGAGTTTGTGAGAACCGGCGGTGCGCAGATTCTCCGTCGGCAGATGCGGGATACCTGTGCTTTGGTGGGCTGTGTGCTTTTTGCGGATCAAGTTGCCCAGGGGAAGCTAAAAACCAAGGACTTCTTGGGGTTGGCGTTGGAACAGAATCCATTTTTTGCGGGACGCAGTCGCAATATTCCGGCTGGATTTCAAGGGCTGAACCATATACAGTTGCGGGCGGTAATTGGGACCCTGGCGGAGCGGTTTGGTCTGAGGGTGACTTCTGTTTTCCTTCCGGATCTGGTTCGATTTATGGAAGCCACAGGGCAGCCGGTCGTCGTGGGCGTTGACACCGGGGCAAACCCCAAGACGGGTGAACAGACAGGGCATTGGCTTGCCGTTGGAAATCCTTTCCGCTTCGCGGATCCCCGCTCCGGCAGGACCGAGATTGTTTTTGAAACCTACGATACCAACAATCCCAAAGGCACGGTGGGGTATATTGACGCCCGGACACTTGGGCGACTGAAGCATACAATGGGCATTGCTGTAGTGGATCCGGCCATTAATCCGAACCCGGTCTTAGAAGGTTTTTCTGTGTCCCGGGGACTTTCGAGGGGGGAGGCTGTTCATGCACCAGGGACGCGGGGCCGTGAACTGGATATTGAGGTGTCCGGGCTCAATGCTGATGGGTTGGGTAAAGTTATTCAGGAGCGTTTGATACGGAGGTTGAGCCCAAAGATAGACCTGTCCAAGACAGGGGAAATGACGCTGATTCTTATGGATCGAGCGGTGGATGGCTCCATCAACCTTGTCGCCATTGACAAGGGGTCGGCATTAAAACAGACCAACTTGTTTGGGGAGATCCGGGAGGTATTGAGTGAAGTGGCTCCGGGCTTGACTTTTCGTTCCGGGCTGTCTACCGGGGAGGGTACGGTCATCGGTTTTTTTGAAAACTTTCCCAAAGTGGAGATTAAAGGGATTGAGTTTGGTGCAGGCGAGACGTCTTATACGGCGCAGATTAGGGAGCGCCACCTTAGAAAAGATCCTGATTTGCTGGCGGAGATTGTCGGTCAAATTAGAGGTGATCCCAAGCGAGAAGGCTTGGACCGGCTTGGGATTAAGTCCTTATATCTGGAAGCAGAAATTCCAGCGCGCGGTGTTGTGGTACCGCTGCGGGATTTGACGGATGCCCAACTGCGGGCTTTTGGCTATCGCAGATCAGCCGGGAATCCTGATGTATTGGAGCCCTTCCGGGAAAGGGCGCGTCTTCCGGAATGGGTGGATACGTCCGGAAAATACGGCGAAGGCACGGTCGGCAGCGCTCAACTTCCCTGGTATCTGCGTTGGATGGACGGTTCGTCTGTGAGGCCGACGGTGGAGCGGATGTTGGGCGGCTCTTTGTCCCTCAATCAGAAAAGGATGGCTCCGGAGGCCTTGGCGGAGCATTTGGGGGTGAGTGTGATCCGGCTTAATGAGTCGGACTTGGTTTATGAGTTAAGAAGTCCAAGCACGGTCCGGGATTCCGGGAATTTCTCCGATGTCTATCGCGTCAGGGTGGGGGGGAAGGATGCGGCGGTCAAGGTCTATAAGTTTTTTCCGGAGTATCCGAAGCAGATCAGGGAGGCCTTGGGGCTCCGGCATGAGCAGAACATGTATCAGGCCTTCTTGCGGGAAGTGGGGGCTTTGAAGATTTTGGAGGGATTGGGGTGGGGTCCGAAGTTGTACGGGGTCGGTGACTTGGGGAACGGAAAGCTGGTCATGGTGATGGAAGAAATCATCGGGGATTTTCCGGAGGTGATGCTGCCGCGTCTCAGCGAGAGAACCGTTCGGGAGGTCACCATGCCTGAGATGAGACGGGCGATCGGGGATTTGACCCGGGCGGGATACACCCTTCCCGACACACAATTTTTCGTGACTCCGGAGGGGCATATCCGCTTCATTGATCTGGAGAAACTGGTGCGCATCAGTGAAGCACATCCGCCTTTAAACCCCGAGGATGCGGTCCGGCTTCTTTGGGATGTGTACCGCGGAGGTGGAGTTCGAGCGGTCCGCTTCCTTGGTGAGTAGAAGTCCTGCTTGGCTCGCCTGCCTGGTTTAAAAGCATTGTATATCAATGATTTTCTTTGCTAAAATAGCAGCCGCATGGCTCGAGCCCCCGCTCCACAGGCCCAGGGGAGGCTGGTGGTCATATCTGCGCCTTCCGGAACGGGAAAGTCCACATTGTGCCGCGAGCTGTTGAAGAGGATTCCCAACCTCATCTACTGCGTCTCTTGTACCACGCGTCCCCCGCGTCCAGCCGAGCAGAACGGGCGGGATTATTTTTTCCTGACGGAATCTGAGTTCCGCAAGAGGGCGAAGGAGGAATATTTTTTGGAATGGGCCGAGGTCCATGGGCATCTCTATGGAGTCCCCAAGGATTTTATCCGGGAAAAAGTCCGGGAGGGCCGCGACGTGCTTTTGCCGATCGATGTTCAGGGAGGAGCCTCCGTCCGCAGGGCCTTCCGGAACTCGGTGCTGATTTTTCTGGCCCCTCCCTCTTGGGAGTCTTTGGAAAGCCGCCTTCGGGGTCGCGGAATGGAGGAAGGAGCGCTCCAGAGACGTCTTCAGACCGCCAGAGGGGAGCTCGCACGGGTTCCGGAGTATGACTATCTGGTGGTCAACGACGATTTGGATCGGGCCTCCCAGGATGTGGAGGCGATCTTGCGGACGGAATCTTTGAGGGTCCGCAAAGACAAGAAGATTCCAATCGGCGCTTAGGCGCCGGCGAGGGAGGTGGTAGCATGCCCAGGCAACCCAAGGCATCTGAGCAGGAATCGTCCCCCCTTCCCCTGGAGGCGCAGCTTTTGAACTTGACGCGGGGAAAGTATGAGTTGATTCCGCTGGCGGCCCGCTGGGCTAAGCAATTGACCAGGCGGGAAGAGCATCTCCACAGCACGCAGGCTCAGGTTTTGGACAAGGCGCTGGAGGATGTTTTATCCGGGAAGGTCACCTGGGAGAACCTCCCCAGCCTTGCGGTGGACGGCATTGAATCTCCCTTAGAAGATTCCTCGGAAAAGCCCACCAATTCCAAAACCAAAAAGATTTCCAGCAAGGGTTCCTAGCCGGCGCCCTCCGGTACGCTGGGCCCCTCTGGGGCCCCGACCGGTGCCTGGAACTCTGTGGAGGGTGCGGGGGGGGGCGCTGGAGCGGAGGGTGCTAGTGGCCGCAAGGGTGCATCGGGTGGTACTGGGAGTGTGCGGCAGCATTGCGGCCTATAAGGCCTGCGAGGTCATCCGCCGGCTTCGGGAAAAAGGGGTCCAGGTCCGATGCGTCTTAACTCCCGGTGCGCAGCGCTTCATCACCCCCTTAAGCCTTTCGGCGCTCTGCGGCCATCTGGTCTACCAGGACCTCTATGATCCCTCCGTGTGGGAGATGGCCCATCTTTCCTTGGCGCAGTGGGCGGACCGCACCGTCGTGGCCCCGGCCACCGCGGAGATCCTGGCTCGGACGGCCGGCGGGCATGCCCAGGGGCTTTTGGACGCTCTGATCCTGGCCACAAAACCTCCGGTCATTTTTTGTCCCGCCATGGATGAACAGATGTGGAAAAATCCCGCCACCCGGAAAAACGTCTCCTGCCTTCGAAGTCTTGGACACCGGATTTGGGGCCCGCAGAAGGGGCCCCTGGCCAGCGGCAAGAGGGGCTGGGGCCGGATGATCGCTCCGGAAGAAATCGTCGCCCGGTTACTGAAGATTGCGGTGTGAGCCGGCAAGCAAGAGATTTTTGGCGCGGCAAGTCGGCGGTGGTTACGGCGGGCCCCACCCGGGAGTATCTGGATCCCATCCGGTTTCTCACCAATGCCTCCAGCGGGGAGATGGGCGCTTGCCTGGCCCAAACCCTGCGGCATTTGGGAGCACGGGTGGTTCTGATCCATGGGCCGATGTCCGCCCCGGTTGCCTCCGGGATTCGCCGCATTTGCGTCGTTTCAGCCCACCAGATGCTGCAGAAGGCTCTCGTTTGGGGCCAGCGAGCGGATGCGGTGATTGGGGCGGCGGCGGTGGGCGACTGGAGGTTTGCCGGGCGCTTTCCGCGCAAAGTCAAAAAGAGCCGGCGCTCCCTTTGGGTGCGCCTCTCTCCTAATCGGGATATTCTTGTGGAATTGGGGAAGCGAAAGAGGATTTTTGGAAGACCAAAAATTTTGGTAGGATTTGCCCTGGAGACGGAAAGGCTTGAGAAAAACGCCCTCAGGAAGCTTCGCTCGAAAGGACTGGACTGGGTGGTGGCCAACTCTCCGGCGAGTTTGGGCGGCTCCTCCATCCGCATGACCCTCTTGAGCGCGGACGGACGGCGCTTCCGGTATCCTGCCCTTTCAAAGCGCCTGGCGGCCTCCAGAATTTTAAGCCGCATTGCCGGGGAAGCCTCATGAGCGCCTCTCGCGCAGTTCTTCGCGATCTGCGGACCCATCTTGTGGATCTGGAGCGCAGCGACTGGCTGCCGGGGTGGATGGCTCTTTCTCAATCTTCTGGGCGGAGTTTGGAGACGTTGCGCAGCGCAGTGGCCTCCTGTCGCCGATGCCCTTTGGGGTTCTCTCGGACTCAGGCGGTCTTTGGGGTGGGCAGTGAGTGTGCGAAGGTGATGTGGATCGGAGAGGGCCCCGGCTTTGAGGAGGACCGCCGGGGCGAGCCCTTCGTGGGTCGGGCCGGACAGCTGCTGGACAATATCCTGGCCTCCATCGGCCTTTCCAGAAGGACGGTCTATATCACCAATGTCGTCAAGTGCCACCCCATGGTAGATCCCGGCCAGCCGCAGAGGCGCGGCAACGATCGCCCGCCCACAGAGGAGGAGATCGCAGCCTGCCGTCCCTATTTGGAGGAGCAGATCCGCAGGATCCGCCCCCAGTTTATCGTCTTGTTGGGGTCGGTGGCCACACGGGCGGTGTTGCGTACGGACCGGAGAATCTCCGAGCTGCGGGGCCGATGGTGCGGGCATCCGGGGTTTCCTGAGATTCGGGTACTTCCCACCTATCACCCGGCGGCGCTTCTGCGGCGCCCGGAGCTTAAATCGGCGGTTTGGCAGGACATGAAAGCGCTTCGCAAGGAACTGGCCGTAGAGGATGGCTTGGCCTAAGTATTTTCAATATCTGGCGGCAATGTTGAAGGACTGGCGGGTGGCTTCCGTCGTTCCCAGCTCACGGTATGTCGTGGAGCGTTTGTTGGAGAAGGTGAATTTTGAGCAGGCCCGCTTGATCGTGGAGTATGGCCCGGGCGGGGGAGTGCTGACCCGGGAGCTCCTGCGCCATATGAGACCGGAGACTCAGCTGGTGGCCATTGAGAGAAACGAGCTGTTTGTCAAGGATCTGCAGAAGATCGCAGACTCCAGGCTCCGGGTCCTGCATGGGGATGTGCTGGAGATGGAACAAAAACTTCTGAACCATGGGATTGCCGGCCCTGCGGATGTGATTTTTTCCAGCATTCCCCTCACCCTGTTCAAGGACTCCACCAAGGAAAGCATTCTGGAAAGGACCTCGGAGTTATTGAAAACCGGGGGGCGTTTTGTGGCCTACCAGAACACCTCGCTTCTAGAGAAGTTCCTGAAGCGCTATTTTCACCAGGTTCGCCTGGAGTTTGAGCCGCGCAATCTTCCCCCCCAGTTTATCTTTGAGTGCGTGAAGTAATCTCTTCCCAGACCTGCTCCGCCTCGGAGCTTCCGGAGGCCCTCTCGGTCGCGGAGGTGGCCTTGCCGATTCCTGTCTTTAAGAGTTTTCATTATCTGATTCCTGAGCAATGGAGAGGGGTTCTGCGGCCCGGGCATCGGGTACGGGTTCCGTTCGGCTCAAGATCTCTTTGCGGCTGGGTCTTCTCGCTGCACAGGGAGTCTCCCTGGGGGCGCCTCAAACCCATTGCGGAGATCTTGGGCGAGCTCCCTTGCTCCGAGGATCTGCTGGGGCTGGCCTCCTGGCTTTCCCGGCGCGCCGCCTGCCCCTTGGGGGAGGCGCTTCGGTCTCTGGTGCCTTCCTTCCTGAGTTTTTCCCATCGGGAAAGTTCTCCTCCGGAGCCTCCGGGGGAGGCGACTCATTGTCCGGAGAGTCCCGTCTGTTGGACCGAGGAGCAGAGGCAGGCGGTCTCCGTTTTGGAGTCGGAGTTGGATAGCCCGGCTCCGCGGCCGACGCTGCTTTACGGGGTCACCGCCTCCGGGAAGACGGAGGTATACCTGCATCTGATTCAGAAAGCGCTTGGGATGCGTCGTCAGGCATTGCTTCTGCTTCCGGAGATCTCGCTCACCCCGCAGTTTCAGGAGACCCTTTCCCGGCGCTTCGGGACGGGGGTGGCCCTTTGGCACAGCAGGATGCCGGCCACAGCCAGGCGAAGGGTCTGGCAGGGGGTTGCGGAAGGAAGGCTTGCCGTGGTCTTTGGCGCGCGCTCCGCGGTGCTCCTGCCTTTCCGGAACTTGGGGTTGGCCATCCTGGATGAGGAGCAGGAGGGGGCCTATAAGCAGGATCAGAAACCCCGCTATCATGCCCGGGATGCGGCCCTCAAACGCGCTGCCGATCATCGGGCCCTGGTTGTTTTGGGCAGCGCCACTCCTTCCCTGGAGACGTATTTTCTGGCCCAGAATGGGTCCTACCGGATCTGCCGCATGTCCAGACGGGTTTCTGGGAGCGGTTTTTTCCCCCAGGTGCGGGCAGTGGATATGCGCCGGGAAAAAAATCGAGTTCTCTCGGCTTCCCTTTTGGAAGCTCTTTCGGAGACGCTGGCCCGGGGGGAGCAGGCCATTCTGTTTGTCAACCGCCGGGGGTACTCCAGCGTCCATTTGTGCCGCCTGTGCGGATGGGTGGCGAAATGTCCCCGGTGCGGGGTAAGCCTGGTGGTCCACCGCCAGGGCGCTCCACAACTGCGGTGCCATCACTGCATCTACCGCATCCGGGTGCCTGAGAGCTGCCCGCAGTGCAAAGGGCGGGGGCTGGCTTTCTTGGGGGGCGGCACCCAGAAGATCGTGGCGGAGATCGGAGCCGCCTTGCCGCAGGCTCGGATCTTGCGGATGGATCGCGATGCACTCTCCAGGCATTCCAGCCCCCAGGGGCTTTACCAGGAGTTCAAGGACCAGAAGGCGCAGATCCTGGTGGGCACACAGATGCTGGCCAAAGGTTTTCATTTCCCCCAGGTGACCCTGGTGGGAGTGGCGGATGCCGACACGGCGCTACGCCTGCCGGATTTTCGCTCGGCGGAGCGCACCGTCCAGCTTCTGACCCAGGTGGCGGGCCGTGCGGGAAGGGGGGAGAGACCCGGCAAAGTCCTCTTGCAGACCTACGATCCGGACCACTACGCCTTGAAGGCGGCTGCAGCGGGAGACTATTCGGCCTTTTGCGAGGAAGAGCTCCGCATCCGCAGGCAGCTTGGGTACCCGCCTTTTATGTTTTTGGTGCGGGTGTTGGTCTCCGGGAAAAACCAGGCGCGGGCGGAGGCGGAGGCTGAAAAGTTGGCGCAGAGGTTGCGGGAAAGGGCCGCCGGGTCTCTCCAGGTCCTGGGGCCCGCCCCGGCCGCCTATGCGCGGCTCCGCTCCCGGTATCGATTCCATCTTTTGCTCAAGGGGCCTTCTTGGGAAAAGGTCGAGCCATATCTGGAGGAGTTCTCCCGCTGGTCTTTGCCTTCCTCGGTGCGCGTCACGGTGGATGTGGATCCTCAGGATCTGCTGTAGCCAGCACGCTGGGCTCCTCTGGAGCCCCGGCGGGTACTCGAAGCTCTGCGGAGGGTAATGGATCGTCCGGTGCGGTGGGTTGCCCCTTTTTTGTTTCTGGGCGTTTTAGGACTTTATCTCTCCACCTCCTATCCCTCCCTTTCGCCTTATCGGGATAGCGGAGACCTGGCGGCTTCTGCCTGCTCCTTGGGCGTCGCGCATCCCAGCGGCTATCCGCTCTATAGCTTGGTGGGCAGTGCGTTTTTGAGGCTGTGCCCCTGGGGAAATCCGGCCTATATTTTAAATCTCGCCAGTGCGGTCTGCGTCGCTTTGGCGGCGGCCTGGCTTTTTTTGCGTTTTTCCGGCGTTTCTTTTTTTACAGGGATTTTCGCAGCGCTTCTTTTCAGTTGGGCTCCTTCCGTATGGTCTTTGGGCCAGGTCAGTGAGATGTATGCCCTCCATGTGCTTTTGGGGGCATGTCTTAGTTGGGCGGCTTGGCAGTCGCGCTGGCTTTTGGCGGCTTTTCTTTGGGGTCTGGGTTGCGCAAACCACCAGTCCCTGATCCTTCTGGCGCCGGCGATTCTCTATGGGATGTTTCGGGAGTCCGGCACCCTGCGCAGCGCTCGTCACGCCCCACTGGGGCTTCCTACGCCCCTGGCCTCTGGCCGGGGGTCGGATACCAGCCGATCGCTCGGAGAGCTCCAGCGTGCTGGGCGGAATTGGGCTCTTTTCTTTTTTTTCTTTCTATTAGGGTTGTCGGTTTACCTCTATCTTCCCCTGCGCTCCCTTCAGGACCCCGTCCTGCATTGGGGAGAGCCTCGGACGTTTCGGAATTTTTTCCGTTTGGTTTTGCGGTCGGACCTGGGGGGGCTTCGCCTCCATCCGGAGGTGTCCGGAGGAGCGTGGGGGTGGCGGGAGGCCGGAGGGCAGGTCGCATTGGCTCTTTCGTCTATCAGAGATCAGCTGGGTTGGCCGGGGACGCTTCTCGCGTTCTGGGGAGCCGTGGCGGGCCGCAAGTGCGCCTGGGTCCGCTTTGCGGTCACCGCCTTTCTTTTTTCAGGCCCCCTGTTTCTTTTTTTGGCCAATCTTTCTCCGGAGGATCGGGCGACCCGGGCGATTCTGGAGCCCCACTGGGTGCTGCCGGTTTTCTTTGGGGTCTGCCTGGCGGCATGGGGATGGTGGAATTTGCGAATGCGGTGGGGTCGCGGTCTATTGGGGATTGTGATCTACGGGCTGGGGGTGGGGATTTTGGGAGCGGCCTTTGCCTTTGGCATCTCCGGCCGCAACCAGCGGGCAAACTTTGCGGCCTATGACTATGCCCAGAATCTTTTTCAGGTCCTGCCTCCACAAGCCCTGCTGGTTTCCCCGGATGACCCCACCGCCTTCGCCCTCAGCTACTGGCAGGTTTGCCGTAGCAAACGTCCGGATGTGGTGCCGATTCTGTTTCATAGGACCCTCTGGGGCTACCGGCAGCTCCGGCGTCGGCATCCGGAGCTTCTGCCTGAGGGGGAGATCACATCCGGACAGCAATTGTTGCAGGTGTTGATGACGTGGAATCTCCATCGAGGCAGGCCGATCTATGCGGACCTGCCTCAGAAGTTTTCCGGCTACGGCGTCGCTCTTCCTTCCGCCTTGACCTATCGGCTGGTGGGCTCCCTTCCCGATCCGGTTTTTTTGCGCCGCTTTTTGGATCGGGCTCGCCTTCGGTTCGGGCTCCTGGCCTGGCGCGGCGATCCTCCGGGAGATTTTTTTACCCATCAGGTCACTTCCTATCTGGCCAGTTCCTGGAACAACCTAGGGGTGGCTTATTTGAGGCTGGCTCCCTCCACAAAGTTCCGGGTACCCGCCGGGCGCCCAGAGGGCGCCAACGTGCCGGAGGTCCCTGCGGCGGTTTTTTGTTTTCGCAAGGCTCTGAGCCTGCTTCCCGGGCTTTCGGAGTCCTGGAACAATCTGGGAAACGCGGCGCTGCAAGAGGAACATCCGGGGTCGGCTCTGGGGTATTACCGCCAGGGACTCCGAGGCAGTCCTCGGGATGCGCGCCTCCATTACCACGTTGGGTTGGCACAGAGGAGGATGGGACGCCTGGGAGAGGCGGAATCCGCGTTCCGGCGTGCCCTTCAGATGGGAGATCTTCCGGAGGCGAAAAACGATTTGGGGCTGCTTTACTTTCAGAGAGGCCGGATGGACCGGGCCCTGTCGTTGTGGGAGGAGCTGATCCGGGAGCATCCGCGTTTTGCCCCGGCGCAGTTCAATCTGGGGCTGGCCTATGGGCGAAGGGGGGATTCTTCCCGCGCCCTGGAGGCTTATCAAACCTATCTGCGGCTGGTCTCGGATCCCGATGAGCGACGCGAGGCGCTGGAACAGATAAAAAAATTAGATCAGTCCCAATCCCGATAGCAGGCGTTTCCACAAGCCCGGCCGGAAATCCGATTTCATCCGCCCCAGAAGCTCCGGCAGACGGCGGAGGGACCTTGCGGCCTGGGCGTGGTAGCCGATCTGAATTTGGTGCTCCACGTCCGAGAGAATGCCCAGGCTGATCTGGCAATACTGCCTCCAGAGGTCCTGTTGGGAGGGAGGGATTGGAAACTGGAGTCCGTTTTCCCAGGCCAGATGTAGCTTCAGCAGCTCCTCCAGAATCTCCTCTTTATCCCGTTTGTCCCGGATCCGGGTGTTCAGTCTTTTTGCTGTCTTTTCAGCGCTTTTGATGAGTTTCCAGGGCTGGATGGGCATGGATTCGGCCCAGCTTTTCTGAGGCAGCAGGAGCAGAACGGGGAGGAGCAAGAGAAGACTTTTCATCATTCAACGAGGTTCGATTGCGGGGGTTTTTTCCGTTTGGTCATTATACCGGTTTTTTTTGATAGAATGCTCAAAAGATTTTGGGTTACTCATGGAAAAGCTCTTGGAACGAATCCGACGGGGGGCGGTCCATTTTGTTTCGGAGGAGGAGCTGCGCCGCAAGTTGTCCGCATCTCGTTGCCTGCGGGTCAAGTTGGGGGTGGATCCCACGACATCCGACCTGCACCTGGGGCATGCGGTGGTCTTGAATAAACTAAGGGTTTTTCAGGAGTTGGGACATACCGCCGTTTTGATTCTGGGGGATTTTACCGCCCGCATCGGGGACCCTTCGGGCCGAAGCGAGGTCCGCCCACAGCTCAGCCCACAGGAGGTTCGCCGGCATGCCCAGACCTATCAGGAGCAGGCCTTCCGGATCCTGGATCGCGGGCGCACAGAGGTTCGTTTCAACAGCGAGTGGCTGGAGGGTTTTGTGCGGGAGGGGCTTTTGGAGAGCATGCGCCGGACGACCCTGGCCAGGCTTTTGGAGCGGGAGGATTTTTCAGCGCGAATGAAATCCGGTGAGCCCTTGAGTCTTCTGGAGCTTCTCTACCCCGTGTTCCAGGGCTACGATTCGGTGGCGGTTCGCGCGGATGTGGAGCTGGGGGGGCAGGACCAGATCTTCAACCTCTTGTTCGGCCGGCAGATCCAGAAGGATTGTGGACAACAGCCTCAGGTGGTGTTGACGCTTCCGCTTTTGTTGGGAACCGATGGGGTGAGAAAGATGTCGAAATCCTACGGGAACGCGGTCGCTTTGAATGCCCCGGCTCCGGAGATGTTCGGGCAGTTGATGTCCATCTCAGATTCGGCCATGGGGGATTATTACCAGCTTTTGACGGAGGAGAATTGGGAGGCGCTTCAGAATAATCACCCCAAAGAGGTTAAGCTCCACCTGGCCCAGCTGCTGACGTCCCGCTACCACTCGGCGCAGGTGGCGGAGGGTTGCAAACAGGAGTTTGAGCGGGTTTTTTCCAAAAGGGAGCTTCCAGGGCAGCTTCCGGAGTATGTGCTTCCCCGGGGCGGGGCGTCTTTGGTGGAGACGGTGGTGGCTTCCGGCATGGCCTCCTCCAAAAATGAGGCCCGGCGGCTCATCCGCCAGGGCGGGGTCCGCTGGAATGGGAAGGTGGTGCGGGGGGAGGGTGTGGTTTTGGAGGAGGGGGGAGTTTTACAGGTGGGCCGGCGAAACTTTCGCCGGCTCACTTTTAAATCTGATGAAAGTTAAGTCGGGACTTTTGCTTGCCCTTCTTGTCTTTGCTTTCTCGACCTGTTTCAGCGGGCGGTGGGTTTGGGCGCAGGACCCGGTCTCAATAGAGGTGTTCTGGGACGTGAGGATTACGGGTCTGCTGGGACGCGTGGAGGTCTACCAGGAGGCGTCAGAGGATTGGATCGAGGCGGAGGTGGGGATGCCTTTGGAGCAGAGGGACCTTCTGCGCACCGGCTCGGACTCCTATGTGGAGTTCAGCTTCAACGGCGAGCATCTGTTGCGGTTGGAAGAGGCGTCCACCTTGCGTCTTCAGGATTTAAAATCCTCCTCCGTGGAGATGGAGCTTCCGGAGGGTTCCCTGCTTTTGAAGCTGAAAGAGAGGCTCTTCTCCGGAAGGGAGTTTCGGATCCGGACCCCTGTGGCGGTGGCCTCCGTGCGGGGCACGGAGTTCGCAGTGGAGTCGAAGGAGGAGGAGGCGGCGGTCGGGGTGTTTGAAGGGGAGGTGTGGGTGGCGGGCCTTTTGCTTCAGGGGGGCAAGGAAACGGAGGTGCGCCGGGGCCAACCTCCCGGCCCCCCCAGAAATCTCAAACGCTTCCTGCTGCACCGCAGAAAGATGCGCGATCTGCGCAAGAGGGTTCTGCATCTGCGCAAGAGCTGGCGGCGGATCCCTCTGGAAAAAAGACAGCAGTTGCGCAGAAACTGGCTCAAGAGGCGGGCGGCCCCCGGTAGAATTCCGAGGAGAGGTGTCCCGCGAAGAGGTTCTCGCCGATGAAGCCGGCCGCGACGTCCGTTCTTGGGGTTCCCGGAGCCGTTGCCGAACCCACGACCCTTTCCGGGATCGGGGTGCGGCGCGAGTACCGGCCGGAAGACATCTCATCCTTAGACTACGAGCGGGATCTGGGGGATCCCGGGCATTACCCTTTCACGCGAGGCCTCTCCTTTTCCGGCTACCGGGCTCGCCCTTGGACCATGCGGCAGTTTTCCGGGCATGGAACTGCGGAGCAGACCAACCGGAGGTTCCGCTACCTGCTGCGCCACGGTCAGACCGGGCTTTCCACCGCTTTCGACCTGCCGACCCTGATGGGGATGGACTCGGATGATCCCCGCGCTGCGGGCGAGGTGGGGCGCGAGGGGGTGGCCATTGACACCCTGGAGGACATGGAGATCCTCTTCCAAGATATCCGCCTGGGGGAGGTCTCCACCTCGATGACCATCAACCTGCCAGCTCCGATTCTGCTGGGCATGTATCTGGCCGTAGCGGAAAGACAAGGGGTCAGTTGGAGGCGCTTGCGCGGCACCTTGCAGACGGACATCCTGAAGGAGTACATCGCCCAAAACGAGTACCTCTATCCTCCGGAACATTCCCTGCGGCTGGTTTTGGATACCATCGAATTCTGCGTTCGGGAGGTGCCGCGCTTCTACCCCATCTCCATTTCCGGCTACCATATCCGGGAGGCGGGGGCGGACGCCGTCCAGGAATTGGCTTTTACCTTGGCCGACGGACGGGAGTACGTGCGGGCGCTCGTCCGGCGGGGGCTGGCGGTAGATGACTTTGCCGGACACCTCTCCTTCTTTTTTGACTCTCACAACTATTTCTTTGAGGAGATCGCCAAGTTCCGGGCGGCCCGGCGCATCTGGGCCAGGGTGATGCGGGAGGAGTTCGGGGCCCGAAAAAAAATTTCCTGGGTGCTGCCGATGCACGTGCAGACGGCAGGGGTTTCGCTGGTGGCTCAGCAGCCTAAAAACAACCTGGTCCGCACCGCCTACCAGGCTCTGGCGGCGGTCCTAGGGGGGACGCAGAGTCTGCACACCAACTCCTACGATGAGGCCTTGGCCCTGCCCACCGAGGAGGCGGTGACCTTGGCCCTGCGCACACAACAGGTCCTGGCCTATGAAACGGGCATTGTGCATACGGCAGACCCTTTCGGCGGCTCCTTTTACCTGGAGGCGCTAACCCGCGAGGTGGAGGAAAGAGCCTTGGATTTGATGCGGCGCATTGAGGAGCAGGGAGGGGTGTTGGGAGCGTTGCGGAACGGTTTTTTTCATCGGGAGATTGCCGATAGCGCCTACCGCTATGAGCAGGAAATGCTTGGGGGGAAACGCCGTGTGGTCGGGGTCAATGTGCTGCAGCAGAATGGAAGGCGCCCCCCCATTCTAAAGATCCACACGCAGCTGGAGCGCCGCCAGATTAAAACCCTTCAGGCTCGGAAGAGGAAAAGGGACGCCCGAAAGCTGCGGGAGGCTCTGGGGCTCTTGCAGCGGGCCGCCTCCGGAACGGAAAATGTCCTGCCGGCGATTTTGGGATGTATCCGCTCCGGGGCCACCTTGGGCGAGATGACCCAAACCTTGAAGGAGGTGTTTGGGGAGTATATCCCCCAAAACTAGAGATGCGAAGAGGTCCTTTGGCGCTGGTGGCGGATGATGATAACGAGGTCTGCGAAATGATCCGCCTGCTTCTGGAATCTCAGGGGATGCGGGTTCAGGTGGCCCCGGATACGGACAAGCTGCAGCGCCTTTTGCGGGAAGAGACGCCCAGGGTCCTCATTGTGGATTGGTACCTCCCCAAGCGAAGCGGCCTGGAGGTGATCAAGTCCCTTCGCCAGGAGAAGGGCAACAAAGATATCGGGGTGATCCTGATAAGCGGGAAGGCCACCATGCCCCAGGATACCGTGGTGGCCTTGGAATCCGGCGCGGACGATTACCTCTTTAAACCCTTTGACCCCCGGATCCTTCTGGCGAGGGTACAGGCCTTGATCCGCCGCCAAATCTGGATGGGGGCGGGCTCTGAGGAGGATTCGGTTTTGTCTTCCGGAAAGCTCCAGGTTCAACTTTTGGAGCGCCGCGTCCTGGCGGGGGAAAGGCCGGTTTCCCTGACGCGCTTGGAGTTTGAGCTTTTGGTGTATTTTTTGCGTAACCCCCAACGCACCCTCGGCCGCAGGGAGCTTCTGGAGGCGGTCTGGAAGTACCCCGATGATCTGGAAACCCGGACGGTGGATAAGCACGTGGAGAACATCCGCAGAAAACTGGGTTCTATCGGAAAGCGGGTTGAGACGGTTCCCACCATCGGCTACCGGCTGGTCGATTAGCCTTTAAAATCAAGCATTTTCACCCCCCACCCCTCCGGCTGCCCGGCATCCGGTGGTCTGCGGCAGCGGCATCCTGCTTGTGGTTCGCAGAGGCGGGGGGGCCTTCCGGTCACAGAAAATTCGCAAAAAATTCGCGTGTTCTTCGTGATTTTTCCGGCTTGGCCGGTTAGGATTATGGGGTCGTTTCTCGAACGCGCGCGCGCGCAGGCCCATGCGGGCGCAGGCGTAGATTATGAAAAGACAAAGCCTTGCTTATTTCGGAGTGGCGGTCCTGGCAGGATGGTTGGCCCTGCCTCTGGCGGGCGAGGAACTCGACAACGCCGGCTTCAAGGATGCCCGCAACGCCGCCAACGCCGGAGGCGCCGAGTCAGCCGATCAGGCGGGCTTCGAGGCCCTCCATTACCTAGCCGAGGTCAGCCTCTCCACCCACTCCAATACCTCCTTCAACTCCCGCGCCGGCTTAGGGGCCCTGCACGTCTTTCCGGAAACCATCACCAACCTTCGAGCGCTCAGCTCCTTCGCCGGGGTCCGGGATGGGGAGATTCAGCTTACCTGGACCGCGCCCCTGTCCTCCAAAAGCACGGGCACCGTGGACGCTTACATCCTGAAGCGCTCCCTTTCCGAGATCAACAGCCAAACAGATTTTCAAAACGCGACCGAAATCACCCAAGGCATTGCCCCTCAAGCCCCTGGGAATACGGAAACCTTCCTCGCCGGCTCCCTGACCCCGCGCACCACCTACCACATCCGCCTGGAATCCCTGGACCAGGCGGCTGCGGCCAGCTTCATGTCCAACGCCTCCTCCGCCCCCGCCGCGGCGGTGCCTCCGGGCGCGGTGACCAACCTTTCGGCCCTGACCGGTTCCTCGCCCGCCACCATTGACCTCACCTGGACCGCTCCCGGAGACGATGAGTACCAGGGAAGCATCGTGGGGGGGCTCTACCGCATTGATTACTCCACCGAGATTGACCACACCTTTGACGTACGTACCACCTGGCAGGTGGAGCTTTCCACCGGCGTCGCCCCCGGAGAGAACCAGGCCTACACCCTGACCAACCTTCTGGAAGGCAACACCTACTACATCCGCATCTGGACCCGGGATGAGTTGAGCGACAACTGGTC
>JACQJP010000009.1 GCA_016204975.1 Elusimicrobiota bacterium | reverse complement strand
AGGACCTTTCGATTGCCAACGGAGACATCAGCGATCAGGACTTTTCCTTGGTTCCCAAAGCCTCGGGGACCGTCTCCGGCATCGCCTACCTGGGAGATCACCTGGTCCTCTCGCAGGTGGTGGCTTCCACGGTCAACGCCTCCAACGGCTTTAACCAGGAGTATGTGGAGCTCTACAACCCCACCACCTGGACCTGGACTTTGAGCGGGAGCTTCAACCTCACCATCTTTTACGAGAAAACCAGTCCCTACGCCTGCAAGGAACTGGGCTTCAACACCGCGGCCAGTTGCGCACTGGAGGCGGGTTTGACCTTTGTGAACAGTACGATTGCCTCTCAAGGCTATTTCTTGATCGCCAACACCGATACCCTCCGCGCCGGAGGGGTGACGGTGACGGCGGACGCCTATTATGATGAGGGGGTGACCGGAAACGTCATCGAGGAGAGCAAGGGGGGAGGGGTGGGACTTTTGAGCAACAACGTGCCCCTGGATCGCGCGGGGTGGACCCGTGGAAACGCCGGGGAGAGCTCCGGTCCCAATACGACCGAGACCTCCGGGCTGGTGCTCAACAAGGGGTTGGACCCCGGCGAGCAGATCGCGCGCGCCGTCAGCTCTTCTACGGTGACCTCTACACAAGGAAACGCCTGGGACAGCCAGAACAACTCGAGCGATTTCAACCTCAATGTCACCACTGTCCCCTCCGCTAACCACGACATGTCCCTGACCTTTGCCCCGAGAGCATCCGCCTCCACCTTGGTCCCTATCTCGGGGACTCCGGCCCGGGGGGCCTTGATCTCCGTGACGGACGGGCTCTCCTCCGCGGCCACGGCCTCCGGGAGCGGCAGCTTTCAGGTGGTGGAAGTGGCCACCGGGAGCTGGAGGGTGATCCTGTCCAGCGGGACCCTCTTTGCAGAGCGTCTGAACGTCTCCGTGTCGGCCTCTGCCAATACCGGTTTGGGATCCGTCACCTTGACCTCTTCTACCGCCGACGGGATCGTGAGCGGGCGCGTCACGGACGGGGCGGCGGGCCTGCCGAACATCGCCGTGGCCGCCTCCGGAGGCCAGGATGTGACCAACTCCGGCGGCTACTACTCCTTCTCCATCGCCACCGGGACCTACGACGTGACCGCCAACCCCGGCAACCAGGACGCTTCCTACACCCTGGGGGTGGTGACCGGGGTGGTCGTTTCGGTCGGTCAGATCGCCTCCGGCGTGGATTTTGCCTTAAGCCAGGGAGGGCGCCTGCGGGGTTTTGTCTCCACCAACGGGGTGGACCCTTTGCCGGGGGTGGCCATTGACGCGGAGCAGGGGGGCCTTTCCAGAGGCTCCGGAATTTCCGGACCGGACGGCTATTTTCTGATCGGCAACCTGCCGGTGGGAACCTATGAGGTGGGGGCCTACCCCTCCAGCGGGGAGACGGTCTCCCCCAGCACCTACTCCGCCACGGTCGCTTCCGACGCGACCGTCTTTGTGGGGACCTATACCGTCTCCGGGGCTTTTGGAAAAATTGCAGGGGATTTGACGACGGGGGGAAGCGCCCCGATTACGATCGGGGTCTTGGTCTTGGCCTCGACCGCAACCATCTCCGAGCCTCCGCCTGCGATAAACGCCTCCTTGCGCTCCGGAGCGGTTTTCTACTATGCCGTCTCCAGCTTTTCGGACGGTACCTATGAGCTCGCGGTTCCCCCTGGAAGCTACAACCTCGCCGCCTGGTACACCACTTTCAGCGGCGAGACGCCCACGACCAATCGCCAAAGCGGCACTGCTACGGTGGCGGCGGGACAGACCCAGACGGTGGATTTGAATTGGTAGATTATGACTGGACTTTTGCAATCTTATTTAGAGGAGTGGCCAGGGTTCCTTGGAAAACATCCGACGGGGGTGGCCGAGGATTTGCCCTGCAGACCCCCCACTCCTTTTTGCAAAGATATTGAGAAGGGGACTGGCCGGGGATTGCCTGGGGAAAACCCTGTGCAGCTTGGCCTTGGGCTACGAGCGAAGCGAGAGCCAAGCTGCACTCGGGAGCGAGCCTCGCAAATGGCGAGCGTTTTTCGGAAGGCAACCCCGGACAGGGCCCATAAAGTACCTCTTTGCAAAAGTCCAGTTATGGCCAAGCTTTGGGACAGAGACGCAAAGGGCTACACGTTGACCGAGCTGATGTTGGTCGTGGCCATTCTGGGCGTCCTGGCCATGATCGGCCCCCGCATCTACATCGGCGTGACCCGCTTTTTCCGGTTGACCCAGGCTCGGGTGGAGATCCAGAGGGAGGCCAGAGGCGCCCTGGACCTCATCAACCGCAACCTGCGCCAGGCCAGGGCCTCGATGGTCGTCATTGACCAGATTTCCGGCCAGCCTCCTTACTCCCGGATCGAGTTTACCCAGGCGGGAGGCAAGACCATGAAGTTTTACCAGCAGGAAAAATCGCTTTACCTGGTGGATGTGGGAACGCGGGCCTTGACGGAGAATCTGCGCTACATCGCCTTCACCTACCCCCGCACCGATGACGATCAGATCGTTTCGGTCTCGGTGACCTTGGAGAAGGAGACCTACGAGGGAGGAGCCAAGGCCCTTCAGCTCTCGGTGGAAAAAGTGAGGATTATGAATGACTAGCACGTTGGCGAGCTCTGCGAGTCCGGCTGGTACCCGAAGCTCTGCGGAGGGTGCTAGAAAAGGTCAGGTGGTGGTGATCGTCATTTTGGTTTTGGCGGTTTTGTCTATCTTGGTCCCGGCCATGGTGTGGTGGGTGAGCGAGGACATGCGGGCGGGGGTCAAGCACAAAAAAAGCACCACCGCCTTTCACTTGGCCGAGGCCGCCATTGACCGGGCCCACTGGAAACTTCAGGAGACTGGAGCCAACTGGGACGCCACGGGAACCGGAGTCCTTTCCGGATATGACTTTGACAAAAAATATGAGGATGTGGGTGGGGGGACCTATGCCATCCAGATCAGTTCGGATCCCACCAACTCCAACCGCCGCATCGCCATCGGGGTGGGGCGAGACACATCCACCGATGAGGTCCGCCGGATCCGGGCCGTTTTCGAAAGACAGAGTATTGACTCCGCCATCTGGTCCGGCGGCTCGGTGGATATTGACGGCAACTCCCGGGTCCATTGGGGGCCGGTCAAGTCTTTGGATGACATTGACTTGGATGGAGGAGCCGCATCCGCCGGGCATCCCCGGAAGTATTCCCGGGGCGCCATCGAACCGGATCCCCCTTTTTGCGACAACCCAGGTTGCTCCGCCAAGACGGACAACGTGGAGTACTGGGCCTATTTTGACGTCCCTCCCCGCCCGGTGATTGATTTTGGCGCTTTGAAATCCAGCGCCATCGCCTCCGGAACCTGCTTTGGGGAGGGGAGCGCGGATTGTCCCGGCGGGGATCAGGACTGGAACAATGCCTATCCCGGCGGCTCCTGCACGGGATGCCCGGCCGGGGTGGGGGCTTTGTTGGATGATAACCTGGTTTGGTATTTTGCCCAGGATTTGGAGCTTCAGGGCTCCAAGTACATTGTAGGGAAGGTCATCGTGATGGGTGAGCTTGAATTGAAAGGGGGGGCCTGGTCCGCCATGCCCCAGTATTCGGTGACCCCTCCCTCCCAGGCCCATCTGGAGTACAAAAGCTTCGACACCGGCGCCGTCGGCGAGTTTTACGCCGACTGCGGGAACCAGCAAACCTGCGCCAGTTTTGATTTCGGCATGAGCGGCAACCCCCCTCAGCAGACCGGGACCAAGGAGGATGTCTCCCTCCGGGGGTTTGTTTACGCCCAGGAGGAGTTTGACGCTCAGGGATCCAACGTGATCCACGGGGTTATTTTTGTAGATAAGGACGAGGTGGACAATGCCGGAACCGTCTTCGTCTTCTTTGACTCGGAATCCGTCAAGGACGTTCCCATCTCCAACGCCACGGTGACGCTGCTGGAGTGGCGGGAGGTGTCCGGAGAATGGCCGGAGGGATTATAAGAGCAGATCATAGTCGCTAGACTGGGAGTGGATTTTGCTAAAATCCTTTGCGATGCCGCGTCGCAAAGGATTTTTCATTGTGTTGGAGGGGCCGGACGGGTGTGGAAAGTCCACTCAGGCCAGGCTCCTGGTCAATTTCTTAAGGTTTCGGCACCGCGTGGCGGCGATCCATACCCGGGAACCGGGCGGGACCTACCTGGCGGAGGCGGTCCGCAAGATCCTGCTTTCCCCAACCCAGAAGGTGCAGCCTCTGGCGGAGCTTTTTCTCTATGAAGCTTCCCGGGTTCAGCACACCCGGGAGATCCTTAGGCCCGCCCTCGCGCAGGGCAGGTGGGTCATCTGCGAGAGGTACGCCTTGGCCAGCCTGGCCTATCAAGGCTATGGCCGGGGGCTTTCCCTGGAAGTGGTGGAGGCCTTGAACCACATCGCCACAGGCGGGCTGGATCCGCATCTCACTTTGCTTTTGGATCTCCCGGTTCGCCTGGCTCTGGCGCGGTCCGGGTTTCGGGACAGGGATCGCCTGGAGAGGGAGCCCCGGGCCTTTTGGGAAAGAGTGCGCAGAGGCTATTTGTCCTTGGCGCGCGTCCGGAGCCGCGGGGTGGTGACCTTGGCTGGGTCTATAGGGGTGGAGAGTCTGCACCGAAAAATTTGCGAGACAGTGGAAAGGAGATGTCATTTAAAGAGATCATAGGCCAAGAGCGTGCGGTCCGTCAGATCCAGCAGATCCTGCGGTCCGGCAGGATTGGGGGGGCCCTGCTTTTTGAAGGACCGGAGGGGATTGGAAAGAGGACGGCGGCGGTGGAACTGGCCAAGGCGCTCAACTGCATGGAGTTGGGCCCGGGGGCTCTCGAGGGGTGCGGGCGGTGCAGCGCCTGCGAGAGGATCCCCAAAGGGGTCTATCCGGATGTCCGGATCTTGGATGATGTGGCCCAGGCACAGTTTTTGGGAGGGGGAACGGAGAAGCAGAGGAATTTGAGGATTGAGCTGGTGCGGGAGATCAGTCGGGAGCTGGAACGCAAGAGTTTGGAGGGGAGGTGGAAGGTGGCCCTCTTGGACGGCGCGGAAAAATTGACGCCGGAGGCGGGCAATTGTCTTCTCAAGATTTTGGAGGAGCCTCCCGCGAAGACATTGTTTATTTTGACGACCTCTTCCCCCCTGAAACTTTTGCCCACCGTCCTTTCCCGTTGCCAAAGGATCGCCTTTCGGCACCTTGCGCCCGCGGTGCCGGTGGCGGAACTCCATCGGCAGGATCAGGCTCGCCTCTCCGGTGGGGGGACGGTTCCCTCCGAAACCCGGATGGAACCCGAGTCCCGGGAAGGTGTGGAGAAGATTTTGTGGGGCAGGCTCGGCGAGGTCTATGGGGACTGGGTGAAGGACCGCTCGCGCCGGGAGGGCCCGGAGGAGATCCGTCGGATACTCTGGGCCCTGGATTGTCTCAAGAGAAACGCCCATCCCGGCATGGTTCTGGAAGCGGTGCGGCAGGGAGGGGGGGGGTGAAGTCCTTTTACATCACCACTCCTCTCTATTATGTCAACGCCCCCCCGCATATCGGCCATGCCTACACCACCCTGGCGGCGGATGTCTTGGCGCGGTGGCACCGGCTCCGAGGCAGGAAGGCCCACCTTTTAACCGGTACCGATGAGCACGGCGCCAACATCGAAAAGATTGCCCGGGAAGCCGGGAAGGACCCCCGCCAATGGGCGGATGAGATGTCGGAGCGCTTCCGAGCCCTGTGGGGCGCTCTCGGCGTCCGGTATGACGATTTCATACGCACCACGGAGCCCCGGCATGAAAGGCCGGTGCAGCAGGTCTTTGAAGTCCTGCTCCGCAAAGGAGATATCTACAAAGGAACCTATGAGGGATGGTATTGCCTTCCCTGTGAGAATTTTTGGGAGCAAGAGGATTTGGTGAGAGGCTCTTGCCCTGTGCATGGGAAAACTGCGGAGAAAATTCAGGAGGAAAGCTATTTTTTCCGGCTCTCCCGCTACCAAGATCCGCTACTGGAACACTACCGGGACCATCCCGATTTTCTAAAGCCTTCCTTCCGGGCCTCGGAGGTGACCAATTTTGTCCAGTCGGGTCTGAAAGACCTGTCCGTCTCGCGCGCCAAGGTCCGGTGGGGGATTGGGGTGCCGGGGGACGGTCGGCACACCATCTATGTCTGGTTCGATGCCCTCTTAAACTACATTACCGCCGCCGGCTATTCTCCTGTTCCACACGAGAGGAGTCCCCGGTTTGAGGACCATTGGCCGGCCGAGGTCCATCTGGTGGGCAAGGAAATCTTCCGTTTCCATGCGGTGATCTGGCCGGCGATGCTGATGGCGCTGGATCTTCCCCTGCCCGGAACGGTCTTTGCTCACGGCTGGTGGACCGTGGAGGGGGAGAAGATGTCCAAGTCCAAGGGAAATTTTATAGACCCGCAGGAGATGATCCGAGAGTTTGGGGTGGATGCCTTTCGGTATTATCTTTTCCGGGAGGTGCCCTTCGGTCAGGATGGGGACTTCTCCCGCCGGGCTCTGAAGTCCCGGTACAACGCGGAGTTGGCCAATGATTTGGGAAATCTCCTGTCTCGGGTGGCGCAGATGGTGGAGAATTTCTGCGCGGGGCGCCTGCCCTACCGTCCGAAAATGCAGGAGGATTTTCTGACCGGGGAATTGGCCAAAAAGACCCAGGTGCTGGAGGCCTCCATAGAGGGCTTGGCCTTTTCCCAGGCTTTGGATACGATCTGGGAGGTCATTCGCCGGTTGAACCAGAGGGTGGACCGGTGGGCCCCTTGGGAGAAGGTCAAGGGGGATCCGGATCGGGTAGCCTTTTTTCTTTTTGACATGGTTTCTTCGCTCAGGCTCCTTTCCGATTGGATTTCACCTTTCATGCCCCAGGCCGCCCAAGACATGCAGGCCCAGCTGGGGGAGGGCGGTCGGCCGATCCGGAAAGGACCTCCGCTGTTTCCCAGAAAGTGAGGACCTGCCTTGTCAGCGAGTGACAAAACTCACCTTGAAAATCCACCTCTCCCCTGTTAGCCTAAAGCTGCAATGAATCGCAGATATATCGGCTCCTTATTCGCCGCAGTTTTTTGGCCCGCTTTCCTCTATGCCCAGATGACCCTGCCGGGTTCAGGGGTTTCTGTTCCGGGCAAGTCTGCTGCGGCCCAGCCTCCTTCCCAGGCGGTTTTGCGCCAGGCTTCCGGAGGGGTGCAGATCCGCAAGGCCGGGACCCCCTCCTGGTCCGATGCCTCCGCTCCCATGGAGCTTTTTGCGGGGGACAAGATTCGCACCAGCAACCGGGGTCTTGCGGAGGTGGCCTTTGCGGATGGGTCCCGGGTGGAATTGGAGGCCGGCTCCATCCTAGAGGTGCAGGAACTCTCGCCGACCCGCACCGAGCTCAAACTCAATCTGGGGGTCCTGAAAGCCTTTATTGAGAAGTTGCTCTCTCGTCAGTTTCAAGTCCGCACGCCCAGCGCGGTCTGCAGCGTCCGTGGGACGGCCTTCCGGGTGCAGGTGTTTCAGGATGGAAGGACCCTGGTGGAGCTCTACCATGGCCTTTTGGCGGTTCAGGACCGCGGGGGCAATGCCGTGCTCCTGAACCCCAATGAGAAGATCCAAGTGGATCAGAGCCGTATGAGCCAGCCCCAACCTCTGGAACAGGAGGGGGCGGCCCCCGCCGAGAGGGAGCAGGAGCGGGAGGCCTTGAAACAGAAGATGCGCCGCGAAGTGGCTCTCGAAATGAACAAGGAGCAGGTTCAGGCCGCGGCGGCGCAGGAAATCAAGTTGGCGGAGTATCAGTCCGGCAAAAGCTTGATTGACGCCTTTGGAAACCGGGTGCGGCTGGAGCAATATATCCTGCGCCCGCAGCCGGATCAGTTTAAGTTGGTGGTTTTGAATGAACGGGAGAACCGTTTCGATTATTTCTTCTATCTGGGCACGTTCAACAAGGCCCTGCCCGGCAATTTAAGTCTGGCGCTGAACCAACTCTCCGGAACGATCGGCCAAGCCCCGGAGTTTTGGCTGACCGGCTTTCGGACCGGCCGATCCAACACCATAGATTCCGTGCGGGAACTGGCCACCGGCGGCCATCCGGTGGATTTAAACAGCAACGCCACCACACTGGATGATGTCAACGTCGTCTTTGATCCCACACTGGATGAGTTTCGCCAGCTCTCTGAAGGGGAGTCCCTCTATCAAACCTTGTTTGATACCTATGAGTTCTCCGTCAATGGGGTGCTGAAGGAGTCCTGGAGCCCGACCGATCCCCTGCAGGCCATTTCGATGGGTGGCTCCGGCATCCAGTCTTACAATACCGACATCACGTTCCTCAATAAGCCGGCGGTGAGCTCCAGCTTCCCGGAAGGCGATCTGATGCACCAGCAGTTTTTTCAGTCCTATAACGACGGCTCCTGGGTCCGGTGGGACAACTATATGGTCAATGACGACGGCAGGATCGCCACCCTGGCGGATTTTGAAGGCATTCGCACGGGCTCCGATTTCAAGGAGCAGCTATTGAACTGGAATTTCGAGCAGGTGGTCACCGCCAAGGAGTTCAACGGGCGCAAGATTGATATCGTGGTGGAGCCCAGGATTTTGATTCAGTCGGGAATTATTCCCTCCGCAGACCGCACCGCGGAATAAGGGAAGTTCAAGAAAAGACGGGCTGACTTGATCGCTTCTGTGCTTCTACGCTCTGGACGATGGAACGTCCGAGGGGGGGGAGTAGTTTGCGCCTCGGCTTTTCTATTTTTTTTGCTGATTTCCGGTTTCTCTCCCCTAAACGCCGTAGAAATTCTTCCTATCTACAATTTTCAACTCTCCGGCGGGCAGTACTATTTTGAGGGAGAGGAAAGCTCCTTCTCCGGAAACTCCAGTCTCTTGGCCTCCCCGGTCCTGCGCTTCAACGAGAGGTGGGCACTTCTTCCCATTTACACCGGCGCCTACCGAGGCACCAAACAGGTGCAGGACCTGGTGGGCGGAGGAACGCTTTTTCAAGAGCTTCAGGACCATCGGGTGGCGGCGAAGGCGCTCTATACCCCCGTTGCCGATTGGCGTTTTAAGGGGGACTTGGGTTTTACGATGGAGCTTTTGAAGGAGACGAAGGACGAGGAATGGTTCGAGGGGCTTTTTGACTACTATAAGCCGGGCTTTGGCTTGGAAGCGGAGTACCTCTATCAAGAGCCCTTCTCCCTTCGGACCCGCTATGATTTCTACATCCTTCACTTTCCCAATTACGAGTCCCTGGAATCCCAGGCCGGGGTGGATGCGGAGGCCGGCAGCCTTTCCCGGGAGCTGGCGGGGGAGGATGTTTTGAACTCCTTGAACCACTCCCTGACTTTGGCGGGGAGCCTGGAGCTTCCACGAAGGATGATTTTGGAACTGGAGCTGGCCAGCGTCCTGCGCGCCTTTCCGGACCAGCAGGTGGTGCTGGAAACGGGAGAGCTTTCCGGGGAGTCCCGCCGGGACAGCCTGCATCTGACCAATGCCGGCCTGCGGTTGCCCCTCGTCGCTTTGAGCCGGAACTGGAGTTTAGCCGGCGACTTCTCCTACAGCTTTCTCTGGAACCGTTCCAACCAAGACAGTTACGATGCCCAAAGGACGCAGTTTATCGAGAGTTACTACGACTACTTTCAACACCGCCTGGGTCCCAGTTTCCAGTTTTTCTACGGTCCGCCCAAGGAGGCGATGGTTTTCGGGCTTTCCGGCTGGGTGGGCTACCGGGACTATACGGACCGCCTGGTCCAGGATGCGGAGGGGACCTATGGGACGGACGCCATCCATGTGCTGGAATCTTCCGTGGCGCTTCGCTTTAGCTATCCCATCGCCCCCCGTTTTCGACTGCAGGTCTCCTCGGAGTTGGGCTGGAGCTCCTCCAACATGGATTATGAAAAGCTCTACCGCTACAACTTCAGTACCGCCAACTACCTGATGGGGTTCAGTTATGAGTATTGAGTGACCAAAATCACATGGAAACCGGGTTTTTTAGGATTTAGACTTTAGAGCCGGCAGGTGACTTTTCACGATGAGCTTTAATTCTTTGCCTCGGCATCTGCGAAGAGGGACAGCTCTTTTGGGGATGGGCTGCGCCATTTTGTTTTTAGTTCCCACTGTCTGGGCGGTGACGCCCCCCTCCGCATCCATCGGTTTTCCAGTGGGGGGGCCCTTCCCATCTGTCACCACGGTATCCGGAACGGCATTCGATACGGATGGAATGGTGACCCTCGTCCAGGTTCGCCTGAGGGATACGCAGGGATTCCATGCAGGAGAGTACTGGACGGGTTCCAGCTGGACCGCGACCACGGAAACCTGGCTCTCCATCGGTCCCTTTGCGGCCAGTTCCGTCAATTGGCAGGTCATGCAACTTCCCACCTTTGAAAACTTAGTTCTCTACGAGCTCAACGCCCGCGCTCAGGATGATATGGGGCTCTTCTCGGCGGTCTATGCCACCGCCACTTTCAGCGTAGACAGCGGGGGAGGGGCGGGAACCACCACGGACAATCCGGGAGGGCAGGGTGCGGCCGCAGTCCTTCCCAACTCGGCCCTATCTTGCGCGCTTATCACCGCCACCTTCACCTTCACCGTGCAAGGTTCCGCCTTCTCCCAAGACGGCGGGTTTCTGGTGCGCATCCCGGATGGATGGCCGGATCCCGTCCTCATCAGCACCGGCTCCGGATTTGTGTCTGCGACGACCACAGTCGGCGGCGTCTCTTTACTCGTGGATCCAGACCCCCCGCAAGACTTTTTGCCCTTTTCGGATGCGATGGAGAGAAAGCGTTGGGTGGCTGCCACCTTAAGCGCAGGAACTTTGTCTGTGGGAAGCACCATACAACTCTTTTACCGGGAGGGTTTTACGGGCAGCCAGAATGCCGCCGGAGGGCCGCTCCCTTTTTCCACCCGTTCTCGTTCGGACCCCTCCTTTAGCTTTGGAGATCTGACTCCGTATCCCACCATGCAGCTGACGGCAGGCGCCCCCAAAGGTGCGGCGTTTACGCCCGATTCGCCGTTTGTGGTGGAACAGAGCTCCCCTTCCGTCGCCATGCGGGTGGAGCTTTTTGACGACTGCGGAAATCCTGCTGCTGTGGGAACTGACACACCGGTTTTCCTTTCTGCTGTCCAAGCCGGGTTGCCTGTCGCTCTCTCGTCCTTTTCCGCCGTTTCCGCCTTTAGTCCGTTGATTACGCAATCTACGGTTCCCCCAAGTTCCGGCCTCAGCAATCCCTTCTTCTTTAAAACCGACGCCTCGGGAACGGTGGATATCCACGCTGAGGTTTTCGGGGTGGGTCTGGCCGTTCAGTCCGTGCAGGTCCAACCAGCGGGCAGCCTCTCTAATGCCTTCTCCAGCCTATCGGTGGATACGGGGACCTTCCAGGCGGGGCAGACCCTGGTCACGATTTCTCCGAATCAGGATGGGATCGCGGACTCCGCCTTCATTCGCTTCCAGCTTTCGAATGAAGGTTTGCAATGGAGGGTTTCCTTTACCAGCGTTCCGGCGCTCTCTCCACCGCCCATCGTTTTTGACCTCTCCGGTTTTGGAAGCACCTTAAACAATCCCGTGTTTTGGAACGGGCGCAATTTTGAGGGGTTCATAGTGCCCAATGCCACCTACACGGCCAGGGTGGAGATCTTTAACGCCGGGGTTTCTACGGATGTCCTAAAG
This sequence comes from Elusimicrobiota bacterium, assembly GCA_016204975.1. Classification (GTDB taxonomy): domain Bacteria; phylum Elusimicrobiota; class Elusimicrobia; order JACQJP01; family JACQJP01; genus JACQJP01. The sequence continues at coordinate 27,182 of JACQJP010000009.1, read as the reverse complement.
GTTCGGGTGCGCAGCGCCTTCATCGAGGGGAAGGTCCAGAATATGTCTACCGGGGAAGCCTTTGTGCAGGCCAATGGCAGTGCGGGCTCTTTTGGATCCGCCAAAACGGATTCCTCCGGCGACTACTCCGTGCCTGGGTTGGTGGATGGGAACGCGTATACGCTGATTGCCCATGAGTTCAATCCCAATACGGGGGCCCAAAAGGAGGGAAAAAGGTTCAACATTGTCGCCCTGTCCACAGGGGCTTTGGGGATAGACATCGCCCTCTCCACCCCTACCCGGATCCGTGTGGCGGCCGTCTTGCCCTCCACCGTTCCTGTGGAACTCTGGGGATTTGCGGAGGCGCACACGGCCGACTTTTCCCGGTTTGCAGGGGGACCCTTGCATTTTGTGGCCCAGAGCACCATCTCGGACAACGGGAACTTCGGGAATTTTTTCAGCACCTGGACGGCGCTCTTTGTCTCCACGGGAGTCTATACCCTGCGGGCGGAGCTTCCCTTCCTGGGGGTCTCCTCCCAGACGACGGTCGACCTGACTGGCCCCCTGGACTTTGTATTCAATTTCTCCGGGGCCAAAAAGAGTGCGGCCTTCGGGTGGGTGGTATTTCCCTCCACCCGTTCCCAAGAAACCCCGGTGGATGTGGAGGCCATTAAAATCGGGGAGAACTTCCCCTCCCGGTTCGGCCAGGTTTCCGTTCAAGTGAACCGCTCCAGCGCCGTCTATTCTTTGTTCGGACTGGAAAGCACCACCTATACCCTGGTGGCCAGGAGTTTCGGGGTCGTTCCGGCTACCGCCAGTTTGTGTGTCTCCTGCGTGGCTCAGGGAACAGACATCGGTTCTTTGACGAACCCCTTGGCTCCCGCTTTAAATTTCCCGCCGGGGGCAGGCGGCCTCATTTCCGGAACCGTGCAGCTGGCCGGATCCACCTCCGGCCTGCCGGATCCGGTCCGGATTTTCATCTCCGCCTACAATCCCAATACACGGCTGATGCAGGGTTTCGTGGAGGTTCCGCTTTTCCTCAACTCCCCCAGCGGCCCTTATCAGATCGGAGGCTTGGAGCCAGGTGGAACCTACCAGATCTTCGCCCACCGGGAGGGTTTTGAGCTTACCCAGCCGGCCAGCCCCCATCTGGTGACGCTGTCCGGCTCCTCCTTAAATCAAAACCTCACTTTGACCCGCAGTTCCGGCACCTTGATGGTGACGATCCTAGGCGTCTCTGGGCAGGACTGGAGTCTGGTGGATTGGGAGATCCGCGGACCCGGCATTGAACCCGGCTCCGGATTTTTCTCGCCGGCTTCCAGCGTAGAAGGTTCTTCCTTGGGGGGGACGTTTGCTCCTTTTGCTTCCAGCGCCACCGTGAAGGTCACGAGGCTGGGCACCTCCTTCTATGATATCTCCGCCTTCAACCGGGGCACGGGAGCCAGGGCTTTTCGGAGGGTGGGCGTGGTCAACGGGCAATCGGCTTTCGCAATTTTGGATGTGAGCGGCACCGGGGCCTCCGTTTCCGGCGTGGTCACCTTGCGCGGCAGTCTTTCTTTAAATCTAGGGAACAATTTCATTGTGAGCGTCAGCTCCATCCCCGGTTTGACGGCCCACGCCGCTTTTGACGGGGGACTCGCAACGACCACGGCCCGCGTGGAACTGATCCGTCGGGAGTTTGGGGAATTCCATCAAGGCTTTGAAGGCGATTCGGGGGCAGGGACGGTTTTGTTTGGAGCCATTCGGCCGGATGGGAGTTATCAGATCGAGAGGGTTCCTCCGGGGGTTTATCTCTTGCGCAACCGAGCCGACTTGGACGCGGTCACCGGGCCGGAGGTGGCCCGCGTGGAGAAGGTGGTGACCGTCTTGAGCACCGCCCTGACCGGGCAGGATTTAGAACTCAGCCAGGGGGTCTCCATCTCCGGCTCGGTCTCTTTTCCGCCCGGGGTCCAGGAGACCCGCAGTGTGGATCTGGTTTTGAGAAATATTCGGGGGGAGGAGGTCCGCTCCCAAAATCTCTCCTTTAATAACGTCCATTCGCTCAACTTCACCTTGAACCGCATCGCGGACGGGGTCTATACCCTGGAGGCCGTAGATTTTGGGACGCCGCGCATCTATGCGGCGAAGCCCCTGCGTATTCAGGTTCAGGGCACCGGCCTTCAAAATCAAAATCCTTCTTTCCAGAAGGCGGGGCGCATGAAGGCAAAAATAATTGTCCAGCAAATCAAGGTGGACGGCACGGTGGAATCCACCGCGATCGGCGCCTCCAATTTGAATCTTTTGCCGGAAGGGTTTCAGATTTTTGCGGTAGCCAGGCCCTGGTTCGATGGAGGGTTCCGGGAGGCGGACCGGCAGTCTGACAGCATGGGTCCTCCGATTCTTCTGTTGGACTCCCAAGGAAAATTTATCATCTCCGGGCTTTTGCCCGGGACCTATGACGTTGTGCTCAAGCAGGATTCCTTCTCCTCTCTGTTTCAGGGCCAGGGGAAGTTCAACCTGGCTCCCCTGACGGTGGCGGGGGTGGCGGTGGCGGAAGGACAGACTGTGGACTTGGGGGAGCTGAAGCTTCGCTCCGGGGTGACGGTGCGTGGAACCGTCAAAGACGCCTCCGGCGCTCCCTTGCCCAATATCCGGGTCATCGCCGTGCCGGCGGCCCGGTTTGAGTTTTCGGAGTTGGGGCTGGAAGCCGCCACCGATGGAGCCGGGAACTATTCCCTGGCGGGGTTGGATCCGGATGTCGCCTTCTATGACCTGATCGCCGCGCCCCGCCTGCGCGCAGGGGATTTTTTGGCCGCCCCCTCCGCCTTTGGGGAGGTGGTGAAGGCCAATGTGGATATTCGAAGCGTTTCCTCCGTCAATTTCACCCTCTCGCCCGCGTTGGGGACCATCGTGGGCAAGGTGGCCATCCCCGATCCTGCCGGCCCCCCCTTGAGGTTTCCGGAAGGGGAGCGGACTGGATTTCCGGGAGCTCTCCTTTTTGCCTTAAAGCAGGGAGAGATTCCAAGGAGCGGCAATCCCTTCGGGGATATTGACGTTTTGACCGACTTCAGCGGCAACTTTCATATTTCCTCCCTCTCTCCGGGAACCTATCAGTTGACGGCCGCCTCTTTGGATTATGCCTCCGCGCAAAAGACGGTGAGCGTGCCGGCGACGGCTTCTCAAGGACCGGTGACGGTCAATGCCGGGACCTTGACTCTCTCCCGAGGGGCCGCCCTTTCCGGAAGACTCACCAAGCCCGATGGAACCTTCCCCCGCCGCGAGGAGGTGGGGTTCATCGCCGCGGTTTCCCCCAACTTAGACAGCCTCCTTTTTGGCGGGTTGACCATTGACCCCAGCGCCAACCTCGTCCGGGAGTATGCGATCAGCGGTTTCCAACCGAACGTGACCTACCGGATCGTGACCGAGGGGGAAGGGCAGGAGATCACTGTCTTGACCGAGGTGCGCTTCTCCTCGGCCACCGAGAAGCGCGTTTTGGCTTTGGTGTTGCAACCTAAAGCTCCTCCCGTCTTTGCCAGGTCGCTGCGCAGCGGCCAGGACTTCCTGGTGCGTTTTGATTCCCCGCAGGCTTTGAGAAATAGGACCGGGGACAGCAATCTGGGCCAGATCGTCCAAGAGGTCTCCGGGGGAGGGGATTTCCAGCCCTTGCTGGCCTCGGATCCTCCGGGCATCAGCCTGGACCGCCGGGTCATCCATGTGCGCTACCGGCCGGCTGCAACGGACAAAAGTTTTCAGCTTCGCTTTCAGGCCTTCACCGATCTGCGGGACCCCGCCAAGGCCGGAACCTCGGACCCGGAATTTTTGGTCATCAGCACCTTCACCTTCTTTGTGGGGGTGGATGCCGCCCGATCCAACCGCATCAGCAACATCACCGGAGGAGAGTTGACCCTGGAGGGAGATCCCACCAAGGTTCAGCTTCCCGCCGGCGCCTTCCAGGCTGCGGTGGACACCTCGGCGGTCATGGAGCTTCGCAAGGCGGATGAGCCGGGGTTGGCTTCCGGGCAGGGGCTGCGCTTTTCCAAAGAGGCCTACCCGCAGGATTTCCTGAGGGCCTTGGACAACGCTCCGGAGGTGAGTCCCTTGAGCGCCTTCTATGACATCTTCCTGCCCCTGGGGGTGCGCACCCTGTCCAAGCCGGCGCTGCTCACCATCCACTATGACACCGCTGCCGTCACCGATCCCGCGCGACTCAACGTCTATTGGTTCAATGACGGAGACGCCGCCAACCCGGTCTATGTCCGCCAGGACAACCTCTGCGCCGCCTCTCCTTCCGTAGACAGTCTCAACCAGACGATCACCATCTGCGTGGACCATTTCTCCACCTTCGTGCTGCTGGACAATAACGTCCCGGTCATCGAGGGAGAGACCTTCTCCGGGGGGGAGGTCTCCGTCTTTAACTTTCCCAACCCCTTTGATCTGAAGACCAAGACCCTCAGCCTCACTCGTCCCGCCGGCGGAGGCCCCACCAGCCTTACCACGGAGGGCACGGCCATTCGCTTCTCTTTGCCTGCCGGAGTTTCCGGGGATGTAACCATCCAGGTCTTTAATGTGGTGGGGGAGAGGGTCCGGGCCCTGGATTTGGGTTTCCGTGCCGCCGGCAAGGTGCATTACACCGCCTGGGACGGCCGAAACGACTCCGGGCGCCAGGTGGCCAGCGGGGTCTATATCGGGGAGCTGAAGGTCGGCGGGAAAGAAAAGTTTTTCAAAATGGCGGTCATAAAATGAGAGCGGTCGCGTTGTTTGTTTTTTGCCATGTCCTGTCGGCCCTCTGTTCTCCGGCCTGGGCGGGCTTCGGCAATTCCAAGGATGTGGGGACCAGCGGCGCGCAGTTTTTGAAGGTCGGCGCGGGGGGCCGGCCGGCCGGCATGGGGGAGGCTTTTTCCGCTGTGGCAGACGACGCCAACGCCATCTACTACAACCCTGCCGGGCTGGCCTTCCTGGAGAGGGCGGAGGTCACCGGCATGCACAACCAGTTTTTCCAGGGCTTGGATTATGAGTTCGCCGCCTTTGCCCTGCCGCTCAGGGACCCGGCCGCCGCCGCAAATTCTGGGGGGGGCGCCGGACGCCTGGGCACCCTGGGAGTGGCCATCTACAACCTCTCGGTGGACGGTCTGGAACGACGCCTCACCGATACCGATGCCCCGGCAGGAAGCTTTGAGGCTTCGGATTTTGCTTACGCCATGTCCTTTGCCAGAAAGCTTTCGGAGAGAACCAGCCTGGGCCTGACCGCCAAGTACGTTCGGCAGAAGCTGGATTCGGAAAAGGCCAGCGCCTTCGCGGCGGACCTGGGGGCGCTGCACCACCTCCAGGGCCTGCCCCTTTCCTTGAGTTTGGGAGTCCGGCATCTGGGTTCCCAGCCGAAATTTAAAGAAGAGTCGGATCCCTTGCCGACGGTCATTTTTGCCGGGGCCGGGTACCGCTTCCGGAAAAATCTGATTTTTGCAGCCGATCTGGGCTTGCCTAGAGACAACTCCCTCACCTACGCGGTCGGGGGGGAATATGAGCAGCCGGTGGCGGAGAGGCTTTCGGCGGCCTTGCGGGCCGGCTACAACAGCCAGAATGCGGATCCCGACGGGCTGACGGGGCTTTCCGTCGGGGCCGGCATCACCTTTTACCGCGCCCGTTTCGATTTTGCCTGGGTTCCGTTTGGAGATCTGGGAAATACCTTCCGTTACGCCCTCCTCATCCGGTTCTAAAGTTACAGGACTTGGCATATTATCTATAATGCGATGCGATGTGGGGTCGTCTTCTGCTTGCGGGGATTTTCTTTTTTTTCTCTTCCTGTTGGGCCGGTGAAGCTTCCAGCGTGCCGGCACCTTCCGCAGAGCTTCGGGCACCGGCCGGGGAGCCGGAGGCTTCCAGCGTGCCGGTTCGCCGCCTGTTGGATCAGGCGGTGCAGGAGAGAGAGGAGGGGAAGCTCAGGTCCGCCGCCGAGCTTTTTTTGAGGGCGGCGGAGCTTCCTCCCGGAGATCCGCATATCTTCAATGAGTTGGGATGGACGTGGTTTTATCAACGAGAAGATCACCGGGCTTTAGAGGCTTGGGATAAGGCCTTGCGGTTGGATTCCAGGCATCCCCTGGCGCTTTTGGGAAAGGGGATTTATGAGCTGGAGCATTCCTCCTCGCCTTGGCCGGCTGTTTTTTCTCTGGATAAGATTACCCGTGTCTGGCCCGATTTTGCCCCCGCCTATTATTACCTGGGGAAGACCTACGAGGTTTTGGAAAAGTGGCCTCAGGCACTTCAGATGTATGAGCGGACGCCGGCGGAGGATTTCAGCTTTCAAGAGGTCCGGTTGCCCTGGGGGAGGCTTTTGGAGAAATTGGGCCGGACCGATGAGGCCTGGAAGCAGTATGTGAAGATCCTGGATCTCGATTCTTCCCATCCGGAGGCTTTAAAGGGAAAAAATCGCTTGGCGCCTCTTCTTTCGAAAAAGCCGGAGGATCTGCTTCCGGCAGCAAAGATCACCTCTGCGGCGCATCTGGTTCCGGTTCCCCAACGCGGGGAGCCGGTCTTTCTCCGGGTGGGGTTGGGAACCAGCGCCTCGGGAAACCCTGTGCTGAGAAAGAGCATCCAGTTTTGGAGCGGAGGCCGGGGTTTTGAAATTTTGAAGAAATCTTCCGGTAAGCCGCAGGTTCTCCAGACGGGGGCCGCCCAGGAGAGATGGAAGATCGTCGCGGCGAAAAAAACAGGTTTTTGTTGGGTGTTTTCTCCGGCGGGCAAAAGGCTGGGGCCCTATGCCTTGCCTCTGCGCCTTGAGCTTTTGGAACCTGACCGGAGCACCTTTATCTTGGAGGAGGTGCGCTACGGCCAGGGGTTTCCTTGGACCGGACGCTCCGACCGGGAGTATCGGGGGAATCTGGAACTCTTCTGGCGGGGCGGGGGATTTTACCTGGTCAATCTGGTTTCCCTGGAGGAGTATCTCTATAGCGTGCTCCCTTCGGAGATGGAGGAGAGTTTTCCCATGGAGGCCCTCAAAAGCCAAGCCGTCCTGGCCCGAACCCAGGCCCTCTACCGAAAAAAATCCTTGCAGCCCCATCGGAAACACGGTTATGATTTATGCGACGACCAGCACTGCCAGGTGTACCGGGGGGTTCGCAAGGAGAGCCGCCGGACCAGCCGGGCGGTGGAAGAGACGTGGGGGGAGGTCCTGGGGTATGAGGGGAAGCTGGTGCATGGGGTGTATCACTCCACCTGCGGGGGGATGACCCATCCTTCGGAGCAGGTTTGGCGCGCGCGGGTCCCCTATTTGAAAGGCGTCTTGGATGGGGATCCCTCGGAGCTAAAGCCCCCGGAGGGGGCCTGGGAGATGAATCAGTGGATCAAATATCCTCCCCCGGCCTTCTGCGGGTTGAGAAGGTATGTGCATCCTTCGAAGTTTCGGTGGCTCCGGGTGATTCCCAAACAGGAGCTGGAGAGAAACCTGGACCGAGCCTATCGCACCGGGAGGCTTCTGGGGCTGAGGGTCTTGGAGAGAGCTTCCTCCGGCCATCTGCGTATGCTCCTCGTCCAGGGTAGCCGTCGAAGCGTGACCATCGGCAAGGAGCATTTGATGCGGCGCCACCTGGGGCTGGGTCCCCTGCGCAGCTCCGTCGTTTCCATTGAGGCGCGTCTGGACGGGCAAGGCGAGCCCTCGGAGTTTTTTGTGTATGGGGCGGGCTGGGGACATGGGGTGGGCCTGTGCCAGTCGGGGGCGGCCGGTAGGGCGCACCTGGGGCGCGCCACCCATGAGCAGATTTTGAAGGCCTATTTTCCAGGCACACAACTTGAAAAATATGAGTAGATCTGAACTTTTGCAAAATGGAATTGAGGTCCTGTCCAGGGTTTTCTTTAGTACCGATAGGGGTCCTGGCCGAAGTTTGCCCTTGGCCCCCGGACCCCGGGAAACCAGTCCCGTCGGTTTCCCCCAGAGGGTCCCACGCAGCCTTCGGCTGGTGTCCGAACGGACCGCCAAAACTGCAGCGAAGTCCACTCCACTACGGGGTCTGCAGGGCAAATCCTCGGCCACCCCCGTCGGATGTCTTCTAAGGAACCCTGGCCATTCCTCTAAGTAGATTCGCAAAAGTCCTGTAAATAAGTTTGCGTGGCTCAGTAGGATCGATCATGGTTTTTTTCTGGAAAACGGCCGGTTTTTTTGCAGTCTGGGTGTTTTTGTCCGGAAAGTGGGACCTCTTCCACTTGATTCTGGGTTTTGGGTGCGCTGCTGCCGTGGCGGCGATGGATGCGGCGTGGAAGGAGAAGCAGAGGTGGAAGGGGATTCGAGTATTTAGCTTGCCGGATTTCTTGCTGCGGTTGTTCCTTAGGATTGTGATCGCCAACTGGAAGGTGGCCGGGCTGATTTTAAAACCCGGGCACACCCTTCGCCCCCGCCTCCTGCGCTATCCGACCCGGCTTTCCAACCGGCCGGCTCAGACGCTTTTGTCTCATTCGATTACCCTGACTCCCGGGAGCATTTGCGCCGATATTGTGGACCAAACCTTTTGGGTGCATGTCTTGGATGAGAGTTTCTCCCGGGATTTAGTGAGCGGCGCCATGGAAAAGGATATCTCCCGTGTTTTCGACTGACCTGTTTTCCCTGGCAAGTCTTTGGTTGATCGGGATAGTTTTTATTTATCTTTACCGGGTTTTGAAGGGGCCCACGGTTTTTGACCGCTTGATAGGTTTGAACGGCATCTCTACCCAGGCGGTGATCCTGCTTATTTTTCTGGGAGCGCTTGAGGGCCGGTTGGAGATGTTTGTGGATATTGCTTTGGGGTATACCTTGCTCAACCTGGTGAGCTCCTTGGCGGTGGCGAAATATCTGGAAAGGCGAAAAGCGCCGGGTGCTGGCACGCTGGCCCCCTCTGGGGGCCCGGCCGGTACCCGGAGCTCCGCGGAGGGTGCGGGCTGATGATACAGGATTTTCTGTCCATCTTTTTTATTGCGGCGGGCCTTTTGTGGAGCACGGTTGCGGCGATAGGCGTGCTGCGGCTCCCGGATTTTTTCACCCGCAGTCATGCGGTGGGTATGATGGACACCCTGGGCGCCTTCCTGCTTCTGGCGGGCGTGGCCTGGCGGCAGGGAGGGTCCCCCGCGACGGCAAAGATTCTTTTTATTTTTGTGGTTCTATGCCTGGTCAATCCCACGACCATCCACGCGACAATGCGGGCGGCGCTGCGGTCGGGGGTGCGGCCCCTTGGAGAAAGGTGATGCTGCCGGTTGCCTTGTTGCTCTTGTTGTGTGCGTGCGCGGTCGGGGTGCTGCTGCTTTCGGACTTGGTGGGGGCGATTTTTTTGCTGAGCTGCTACAGCTTTTTTCTGGCGCTTTTGTGGACCTTCTGGGGAGCGGCCGATGTGGCCTTCACCGAGGCGGTGGTGGGGGCCGGGGCCTCCACCGTATTTTTTCTGCTGGCCCTTTTTCAGATGAGCCCCGTGGCCCGGACCCGCAAGCTCCGGTTTCGGCATGGGGCGGCGTTTCTCTCCTTGGGCGCTTTGGGCCTGTTGCTTTTTCTGGGGGTGGATTTTCCATTTTTCGGCGCCGCGGGAAGCCCCGCCCACCTCCACGTCTCCCCGGCATATATCCTTCGGGCTATGTCCCAGATGAAGACGCCCAATCTGGTAACGGCGATTTTGGCGGACTACAGAGGGTTTGATACCCTGATCGAGACGGCAGTCATCTTTACCGCGGGGGTGGCTTGCCTGCTTATTTTGGAGGGTAAACGTGGTCCATCCGCACGATAGCCCCGTGGTGCGGCAGGTGGCGCACCTTTTGGCGCCCTGGATCCATTTGGGAGCTCTCTATGTCTTGTTTCATGGGCACACCAGTCCCGGAGGAGGTTTTCAGGCCGGGGTTCTTTTGGGGGCGGGAACGGTTTTGGAGAGGTTGGTTGCCGGATCGTCTGCCCGTGGGATGCCTGACCCCGGGAGGGCCTTGAGATTGGGGGCCGTCGGGGTTTTTCTGTATGTTCTGCTGGGAGCCTTTGGGATTTTTTGGGGCCGGGCTTTTTTGGATTATGCGGGTCTTCCCTTGGCAATGGAGGAGGCCTTTCGGCGGTACTGGGGAATTTTGGGCATTGAGATCGGAATCTGCTTGGCGGTCATGGCCGTCATCGCCTCCATCTTTTCCAGCCTGGCTTGGGATAGGAGTTCTTCTTCATGAGCGTGCCTCTTCATTTCGCGGTGTACGGTGCCTTTTTGTTTCTTTTTCTTCTGGGTTTGGGGGCGATGGGAGTGAGTCGAAATTTGATGCGCAAGCTTTTTGGGCTCTACCTTTTTCAGACCAGTATTATTCTATTCTACCTCTCCCTCAACTTTAAGTGGCAGGCCACCCTGCCCATTCTTCTTGAGTCTTCCGCCAGACTTTCTACCGATCAGTACATGAATCCACTCCCCCAGGCTTTGATGCTGACGGCCATCGTGGTGGGGGTCAGCACCCTGGGAGTGGCCCTCGCCCTTTTAAGAAAAATCCATAAGAATTTTGGAAGCCTCGAGGAGGACGAGATTCTTTAGATATTCGGCCACCCCCTTCGGATTTTTTCGGTGCTAGCCTGGATTGAACTCATATTTATTGGGCTTGCCGCCTATGTTGTGCTGCAAATCCTCTATTATCTTGCTTGCATGATTTGCAATCTAAACTTTTACCGTGTGGAAGCTCCACGCCAAGAGACCGAGCCTTTTACCATCATCAAACCCATGAAAGAAGGGCAGGAACAGCTTGAGGAAAATCTGCGGTCGCTCATTGAGGCCGATACGGAGAATAGATTACAGGTCCTATTTGCCATCGAAACGAAAGAAGACCCCGCCTACCCAATCGCCTGCAACGTAGTTGGGTCTTATCCAAAACGAGACCTTAAGATTGTATTGACCGGCCCCAGCCGGGATCGTATGGGCAAAATCCACAACATGATCGAGGCTTTTCCTCACGTCAAACATTCCAGGGTCGTCTTTTCGGATGCAGATATAAAAGCGGATCGGAGACTTTTGGTTGAAACCTCTAAAAATTTTAAAACGGGAGCTGACGCGATCTATGCAACCCCCTACGTCTTTAACGTAGATAGCATCGGACAACTCTTGATGGCGGGAGCGTTTAACCACGGGTTTTCAGTCTTTGGGGCGTTGATGTTTCGCTTGGGGATGTTCCAATCCTTTTCCGGCGGATGGATGGGATTTAAAAAAGAGATGCTACAGAAAATCGGCGGTCTTGAGGGGTTTTCCCATTATATCGCTGAGGATTACGCGATCGGATCCGCGCTCCGCAGAGCCGGCGCCAGAATCTCGCTGCTGCGTACTCCGGCATGGATTCGAGAGGATGTGAGTTCTCTCCAATCTGCCATGAGACACTTCCATAAATGGACCAAGGTCATTTGCAATGCTGCACCATCACTATATGGATTCGTTCTGGCCCATTGTTCTCTCTTTCTAACCTTTTGTGCCTTAGCGATGAGCTTGGCGTTGGTGCAGGGGACTTATTGGGGACTGGGACTCTGGGGAACTTGGGTCCTCGTGCGGATTGCGGGTTCCTTACTGCAGGATCGTGCCATCCTGGGAGCCGCGCTTCCTTGGACCCTATATCTTTGCATCCCGCTGATTGATATTATGCAAGCAATCATTTGGTATGGCGGCTTGTTTTCCAAGACTGTGACCTGGCGCGGAAAAAAATACCGAGTCTTTCGGGGAGGGAAGGTGCGGGTCATTTCCGGCTAAACTCCAAAAATATGAGTCTTTCTTCTCAGATTCCGGTTTTGATTTTTCTGAGCAGTTTTGTGGGGGCATTGGGGGTGCTTTTGTTGGGGCGTCTTGGGAAAGGATGGGTTCTGTCCGTTGTTTTTCTTGCGTTGGGGGCCTCTCTGCTCTTTTCTGTTCAGGGACTGGTATTTGTTTTAGAGCATGGGGCGCTGCGCTACGCTTTCGGAGGCTGGCCGCCTCCTGTGGGAATTGAGTGGAGATTGGACGCGCTGAGCGCGGGCATGGCGGCCTTGGTTTGTTTTTTGGCCGGAGTGGTTTTGGCGGTGACGCCCCGCTTGGTGGAGAAAGAGGTGGGAGGTCGCCAGGTATATTTTTATTGCGGGGCCTTGTTGTGGGTCTCGGCGCTTTTGGGAATCACTATGGCGGCGGATTTTTTCAACTTCTTTGTGTTTCTGGAGGTGGCGGCCTTGTCCGCTTATGCCTTGGTGGGGATGGGGGCCCATCCATTGGCTCCGGTGGCCGCTTTTCGGTATCTGCTTCTAGGCACGGTCGGGGCCTCCCTCTATCTTCTGGGAGTCGGTTGTCTCTACGGTGCGACCGGAACCTTGAACATGCAGGATTGGATCGCCCGGTTTCACGGGAGTCCCTATCCGGCCCTCTTGAGTGCGGGGATCGTTTTGATCTTGGGTGGTTTGGCGCTCAAGATCGGTCTTTTTCCATTGCACGGCTGGATGCCGGACGCCTACGCCTATGCCCCCTCCGCCTCGGCGGCTCTTCTGGCACCCCTCATGACCCAGGTGATGCTCTATGGTTTTTTGCGCCTCGTCTGGTGGATTTTTTTAGAGGCGAAGGGGGGGATTTTTGAGGAGTTCCTGCTGGGGATCCTGCGCCTTCTGAGCGCCGCGGCGATTGTGGCCGGCGCTTTCTGGGCCTTTCTGCAGACGGATCTGCGTCGGATGCTGGCCTATTCCAGCGTCAGCCAGATCGGCTACATTCTGCTGGGGGTGACCCTGGGCAATTCCACCGCTCTTTTGGGAGCCCTCCTGCACATTTTAAACCAGGCCATCATGAAGACCTGCTTTTTTTTGTTCGCCGCCCAGGCGGAGGGCGTTTTTGGGGTACGCCGGGTGACGGATCTCGGCAGTTTACACTGTGCCACGCCTTGGGGGGTGCGGGCTTTTTGGATAGCCTCTCTTTCGATGATCGGAATTCCGCCGGCCTGTGGATTTTTCAGCAAGTGGTACCTTCTTTTGGGCGCCTGGGAAGCCCAAAAGCCGTTTTTTGCGGCGGTCATCGTGGGGGCCAGCCTTTTGACGGCCGCTTACTTCTTCAAGGTTTTGGAACAAATTTCCTTTTCTTCTGAAAAGGCGAAAATCCTAGGAGAGGGCGATAGGCGGCTGCTGCGCCCACTCTCGTGGGGGGTGGTCCTCACCGCCTTTTTGATCCTTCTTCTGGGGCCCTTGAGTTCCCCGTTGGTTTCCCATGTGCTTATTCACGCTTTACCTTAGATGATTTCTTGGGTGCCGGGTTTTTGTGTGCTGGTTCCTTTTTTGGCTGCCGGGCTGATCCTGGCCTCAGACCGTCGTCCCAGGCTCCGGGAATTTTGGACCTTTCTGGCTTCGGCGGCCCAGTTTTTTGGGGTCTGTTCCATGGCCCCTTCTGTTTTGGGGGGTGTGGCCCTGGAGACTCCCTTGTGGGCCTGGTGGCCTCAGCTCTCTGCGACGCTTCGAGTGGACGCCTTGGGGTATCTTTTTGCCCTTTTGGCTTCCGGGCTGTGGCTTTTGACTTCCCTTTATTCCGTGGGGTATGTCCGATTGCAGAGCGAGAAAAAACAAACCCGCTATTTTTCCTGCTTTGCAATCTGCCTAGGCTCCACCGTGGGAATCGCTTTTTCCTCGGACCTTTTGAGCTTTTTTATTTTCTATGAGATTCTCACCATCGCCACCTACCCGTTGGTGGTTCATCGGGAGACTCCCCAGGCGCTGCGGGCCGGTAGGAAGTACTTGTTATATACCCTTTCGGCAGGCGTGTGCCTGCTGGCCGGGGTTGCCTGGACCTGGATTTTATCGCAACAGCTTTCTTTTGTCCCAGGGGGATTTTTGAAAGGAACGGCGCAGGATTCTACGCTGCGATGGCTTTTTCTTCTGTTTGGGCTCGGATGGGGTGTGAAGGCGGCGATATTCCCTTTGCAGGGATGGCTTCCCTCAGCCATGGTGGCCCCCACGCCGGTCAGCGCTCTTTTGCATGCGGTGGCGGTGGTCAAGGCCGGGGTCTTCGGTTGTTTGCGGGTGAGCGGCTATGTGTTTGGTCTGGATTTTCTTCGGGAACTGGGGATCTCCGAGGTTTTGGCGATTTTGGCGGCGGCGACCATCGTGGGAGCATCTTTAGCCGCGCTTCTCCAAGATAACCTCAAGCGCCGCTTGGCTTATTCCACGGTGAGCCAGCTGTCCTATATCATGCTGGGGGTGGCCCTTGCCTCGGAGGCGGCTTGGAGGGGAGCGGTCCTGCATCTGGTCAATCATGGGGTGATGAAGATTACGCTATTTTTCTGCGCGGGGGCCATGGAGGTCGGGGCCCATCGTGAAAAGATCAGCGAGATGGGAGGGATTGGCCGCCGGATGCCCTGGACCCTGGCTGCCTTTGCAGTGGCTTCCTTTGGAATGATGGGCACTCCTCTGCTATGCGGTTTCATCAGCAAGTGGCATCTGGCGTTGGGAAGTTTGGAGGCGGGGCGCCCAATCTACCTCGGGGTGCTGCTCTTGAGCAGTTTTCTGAATGCCGCCTATTTTCTGCCCATCGTCTATCGGGGATTCTTCTGCGCCTCGCCCGACTTCGTGAAAAAGAGGGAGGCCCCCTGGGAGTTGCTGGCGCCCCTTTTGGTGACCGCCGGTTTGATCCTCTTATTCGGCTCTGTGCCGCCTTTGATTGAGGCGCAGCTGCGTTTGGTCTCCTGGACGGGGGGATCGGGATGATCCTGCATCCGGGGCTTCCGTTTGCGTTCGCGGCGCCGGCGATCCTTGTCGGAGGAAGGCGCTGGCAGAAAGCGGTTCTGCTGTCGGCTCCCCTGGCTGCCCTCCTGATTTTGTTTCAGGTTCCGGTACCGAGCACCCAGAGCGGATTCTGGATGGGGATCCGCTGGATCTGGCTTCGGGCGGATAGCCTTTCTTGGTTTTTTGGTTTGGCATTCGTTCTCCTGACCTTCTTTGGCAACCTTTACGCCCTCCATCTAGATAATAGAAAACAGCATGTCGCCGCCCTGGGCGCCGCAGGGGCCTCCTTGGGTGCCGTCTTCGCGGGCGACCTCGTCACGCTTTTTGTTTTTTGGGAGTTGCTGTCTGTGGCCTCGATGTTTTTGATTTGGAATCGCTCCAATCCCCGGTCCCTGGGCGCAGGGTTTCGGTATCTTCTGGTGCATTTGGCTGGAGGGCTCTGTCTTTTTGCCGGGTGCCTGCTTTATGGGATCGAGAGGCGAGCTTTCACCTTTGAGACCATCCCTCTGGATGGGGGAGGATTTCTCATCCTATTGGGTTTTTTGATCCACGCTGCGGTCCCTCCGCTGCACGCCTGGCTTCCGGATGCCTATCCGGAGTCCACCCCCACCGGAAGCGTCTATCTGAGTGCCTATGTCACCAAGACCGCTGTTTATGTCTTGGCCCGCGGTTTTTTTGGCGTAGAGGCGTTGGCGTGGGTGGGGGCTCTGATGGCGGTCTATGGCGTCGTCTATGCGTTTCTGGAAAACAACATCCGCCGGATTTTGTCCTACCACATCGTCAGTCAGGTGGGATATATGGTTTGCGGAATCGGCTTGGGATCCGCCCTCTCCGTCAGCGGAAGCTCCGCTCATGCCTTCAGCCATATCCTTTATAAGGGGCTTCTGTTTATGGCGGCCGGAGCGGTGATTGAGGCGACTGGGCGTTCCAAACTCACCGAGTTGGGGGGGCTTTGGCGTTCCATGTTTTGGGTGGGCCTGTTTTATTTTGTTGGGGCCTTCGCCATCTCCGGCGGTCCCTTCCTGAACGGCTTTGTGAGCAAATCCATCGTGCTGGAAGCCGCTCATCTGGAGAAAAAGACGGGAATTTTTCTTTTGCTGGAGCTTGCCTCGGTGGGGACCTTCTTGAGTCTGGGTCTGAAGCTGCCCTATTTTTGCTTCTTCCATCGGCCCACCTCTCGACCGGTTCGGCCCTTGACACAAAACATGTACTGGGCTATGGGGGGACTTGCCTTTCTATGCCTTTTCACCGGCGTTTACCCCCAGAGCCTTTACCGGCTCCTTCCCTTTTCCATCCGGTACCATCCTTATGACTTGCCCCGTCTCCTTCAAGCCCTCGGCCTTCTGGCGGCCACCGGAGCGCTGTTTTATCTTTTGCTGCCCAGGATTAAAGTTGCGGATGTCGCGCTTGCGGATACCGACCGGTTTTATCGTCGGGGAGCCCTGTGGATTTTGCAGGCGCTTCAGGGATTGCAGTGCGGTTGGAAAATAGGTTGCGAGAATATTCAAAGCCGGGTGGCGATCGGCCTCGGTTCTCTCGAAGGTTTTTTCCGTAGAGGGCTGGGCTTTTCTTCGCTCACTACTTCTCCCATCTTTTTTTTGGTGTGGATTCTGCTTTTATTTTTAGGGCTGGTCCTGGCATGACCAAACCGGGGCTCCTGCGGAGCGGGACGGCGCGGAAACCATGACCAAACTGGCCTGCGCGGTAGGACGCTTGCTCAAGAAGAGAGGCCAGACGCTCTCTGTGGCGGAGTCCTGCACCGGGGGTCTGTTGGCCGGTTGCCTCACGGATGCGGCGGGAAGTTCGGAATATTTTCTGGAGGCGGTGGTCGCCTACTCCGATGCCTCCAAGGTCCGTCTTTTGGGGGTCTCCAGGAGAAGTCTGGAGAGGTTCGGCGCCGTTTCGGAAAAAGTGGCTCAAGAGATGGCGCGGGGAATTTTGAAACGTTCCCACACGGATTTCTCCATCTCTATTACCGGGGTTGCGGGACCTTCCGGAGGCAGTTGGAAAAAGCCGGTCGGCACCGTTTGGATCGGGATTGCGCGGAAGGGAAGCGGCCGCGTTTGGGTCCGGCGGTTTTTGTTTTCCGGCAGCCGGTTGCAGGTGAGAAAGAAAGCGGTTCGCCAGGCGTTGGATAGCCTCCGGCGAGCCCTGAGGCCTTCCTTTCTGCGGTAAATAGTTCAAACAGGGTCCTTCCTGCCTAGATTTAGTCTTCAAATTTCCCATTTAGTGATTTTTTCTATTGACATATCTACTTATAGCGGTTAAAATTAAACTGTCACTACATGTTGAAAATAAAAAGCAAGCAAAACCAAGTTCATGTTCTTGAGTGACCTGGTTTTAGCCCTCCTGAGGTAAATCCAGCACCGCCGAGACCTTAGAGGGACCCGATCTTAATCAGGGAGTGTGGGGGGGGGATTTTTTCCCCTGGTGGCAGGTCGAATGCGCTGTCCGTTCTGCAATCATACCGAAGACCGAGTTCTGGATTCCCGCCCGCATGAGACCGATTCGGCCATTCGTCGCAAGCGGGAGTGCCGCCTTTGCCGGCGACGTTTTGTGACCCTGGAGCGGGTAGAGTTGTTGCCGCTGATGGTGGTCAAGGCAGACGGGCGGCGAGAGATATTTGATCCCTCCAAAATCAAAAAAGGGATTCTCAAGGCTTGTGAGAAACGCCCGGTCTCCATCGATGCCATTGAGAAAGTCATTGCCCGGGTTTCTGAGCTCGTGCAGGATTATGTGATGGAGATTCCCAGCCGCGCCATTGGGGAGATGGTTCTGAAATCCCTAAAACCCTTGGATGCGGTCGCCTACGTGCGATTTGCTTCCGTCTATCGGCAGTTTGGAGATTTAGAGGAGTTTTCCAAGATCGTTCGGGAGATCGGCGCACCTTCCCTGCGACCAGAAGATTCTAAAAAACAAGAGGTGGAGAGTCATGCTCAAGCCAGTCGTGGCCGAAAGAAGTCCTGAAAAGGAGTTGGAGTCTGTGCAACAAAGGGGTTCCATGCGTCTGACCGAGAACCAATTAAAGGTGATCCGGGATAAATACCTCCGGGATGCCGCCGGCCCGGAGGCTTGGCTTTGGGGAGTGGCTCGCAACATCGCCATGGCGGAGATATTGCTCCATCCTCAGGCTCAGCGCTGGGGAATTTTCGATTCCGTTCAGAGATTGATCCGGGAAATTCCGACCAAGCAGGGAGAGACGGCCAAACTGATTTTGTTCCATCAAGGTCTATATGAGGCCCGGGACCGGGATGCCAATTTTGTGCGGTTGATGAAAAACTTGGAGCGGGCCATCGCGGAGGTCCCTGGGGCCGCGCAGTTGGTGGAGGAATGGGGAGGGCGTTTTTATGAGATGCTGGCGCGTTTTGATTTTCTTCCCAACTCGCCCACCTTGATGAACGCCGGAAGAGAGCTCCAGCAACTTTCAGCGTGTTATGTGCTTCCGGTGGAGGATTCCATGGAGGCCATCACCAAGGCGCTGACCGCCCAGTCTCTGATCCAGAAAGCGGGGGGAGGAACAGGTTTTTCATTTGGGAGGCTCCGGCCCGCGGGGGATGTGGTCAAAAAAACCCAGGGGGTCGCTTCGGGGGCCATCTCGTTCATGCAGATTTATGACAAGATGACGGATGTGGTTAAACAGGGCGGATGCCGCCGGGGAGCCAACATGGGAATCCTGCCCTATTGGCACCCGGAGATCCGGGAGTTCATTTCCATGAAGAGCCGGCCCGGGGTGATGGAGAACTTCAACGTTTCCGTGGCCATTGATGCCAAGTTCATGCAGGCGGTGAAGGAAGGCGCTGAGTATGACTTGATCAACCCACGCACGCAACAGCCCGTGGGCAAGGCCAATGCCCCGGAGATATTCAATTTGATGGTGGAGTGCGCCTGGAAGACCGGCGATCCGGGATTTGTCGTCTTGGATCATATCAACAACTCCGGGTCCAATCCCATGCCGTTGTTGGGGCAGGTGGAAAGCACAAATCCATGCGGTGAAGTCCCGCTCTTGCCGTGGGAACCATGTAATCTTGGTTCCATCAACTTGGCGAATTTTGTGGAGGGATCTCTGCTTGAAGGCAAACTCAATTACGAGCGGCTGGGAGAAACAGTCTCCCTGGCGGTGCGCTTTTTGGATGATGTCATTGAGGTCAATAACTACCCTCTGCCGGAGATCGAGGAGATGGCCAAGGGGGGGCGCCGTATCGGAGCGGGAATTATGGGTTGGGCGGAGGCGTTGGTTCGCTTGGGGATTCCTTATGATTCTCCAAAGGCGCTGGAGATGGCGGAGAAGGTGATGGCTTTTATTGACCGGACCGCCTTAGAAACCTCGGAGGAGTTGGCGAAGGAGCGGGGAGCCTTTCCTTACTGGAAGAATTCCATCTATGATGAGGAAGGTCCCTACTTCCGTGGGGAGCATAGGTTCCCGCGCCATTGCGCCCGGACCACCATAGCCCCGACCGGAACCATCGCCATCGCGGCCGGTCTCCAGGGGGGGGGGATCGAACCCTTCTTCGGCATCGCCTACACCCGCTACAATGCCCGCGCCTTGGACGCCCTAAAGAAGGGGGATTCTCCGGATCCCAAAGATGTTTTCTTTGAGGTGAACCCCCTATTCAAGGAAGTGGCGGAGAAAAATAAATTCTTCGGGTTGGGCCACGAGGAGCTCTGGAAGAAGATCGATAGGAATCATAAGGCGGTGAGGGGTATTCCCGAGGTCCCGAGGTCCATCCAGGATTTGTTTCCTGTGGCCCATGATGTGGCGGTGGAGTTCCATGTGAAGATTCAGGCGGCCTTCCAGAGACATACGGACAATGGTGTTTCCAAAACAATCAATATGCCCGGCACGGTGACGGTGGAGGATGTGCGCCGGGCCTATCTGTTGGCCTATGAAGAGGGATGCAAGGGAATCACCATCTACCGGGATGGTTGCAAGGCCCAGCAGGTTTTAAACCTCTCTTCTCAAACAGGCATGGCCGTTCCACCGCAGCCTGTTCAGCGAAAACCCAGGGAGGGTGGGCCCTTGGGGGTTTCCTCCCAGTATTACCAGATACAAACAGGATATGGCCCTCTGCACATCCACATCAACTACGATGATCAAGGTCCCTATCAGGTATTCACCAACCTTCCTCCTATGGGCACGGAGATCAGCGGTCTCACCTCTCTGATCGGGATCTTATTGTCGAAGTATTTTGAATATGGCGGGGATCCGGCCCGGATCCTGAAGCACTTGAACTCCGTCAAGGGGGACCGCCCCTTGGGATTTGGAGAAAACCGCATCAACTCCATCCCCCACGCCATTGGGGTGGCTCTGCGGATGCATCTCAAGAAGATGGGATTGCTTGATCAGGACACGGAATCCCAACCCGCAGAGTCCAAGCGGTTGGAGTTGTGGGAGGCGGTGCAGATTCTTTACTGTCCCAACTGCTACTCCTCCAATGTGGCCTTTGAATCAGGGTGCTCCGGCCCCACCTGCCACGATTGCGGCTATAGTGAGTGCTCTTAAGAAAACCCTTGCCCGGTTCCTGCGGGACCCGACTACGGTCGGGGAGTGCCGGCTCCACACGCTTTTGGGGCCCGGCCTGTGGGACCCGACTACGGTCGGGGAGTGCCGGCTCCACACGTCTCTGGGGCCCGGCCTGGGATGGAGGTGAATCGTGATTAAGGCGGACAGCTGGATTCAACAGATGGCTCGGGAGCATGGAATGATTGAGCCCTTTAAGGAAAGGCTCGTCTCGGAGGGGAAGATCTCCTATGGGCTTTCCTCCTATGGCTACGACATCCGCGTGGCGGATGAATTCAAGATTTTTACGGATGCGCTCTGTTCCGTCGTGGATCCCAAACAGTTTGATCCCAGGTCTTTTGTGGATTTCAGGGGGCCGGTCTGTTTGGTTCCACCCAACTCCTTTGTCCTGGCGCGCTCCATTGAGTATTTCCGGATTCCCAGAAATGTTTTGGGCCTGGCCATCGGGAAAAGCACCTATGCCCGGTGCGGGATTGTCGTCAATATCACCCCTCTGGAACCGACCTGGGAAGGCAATCTCACCATCGAAATCTCAAATACCACGCCTCTGCCGGCCAAAATTTATGCCGACGAAGGGATTGCGCAGCTTATTTTTTTGGAGAGCGATCGGGTCTGTTCGGTCGCCTATGCGGACCGTAAGGGAAAGTACCAAGGACAAAAGAACATCACCCTTCCCAGCGTCATGGCTGCCTCAACGGGGGCCGGCGGCCGTAAAAAATAAATGGCTTTTTTTATCGGCAGGGACCGGGAGGCGCGCAGGGCCTACGGCTTTGACGAGGTGGCTATTGCCACGGGCCTGGTGACGCTGCCTCCGGAGGAGACGGATGTGCGTGTCCGTTTGGGATCCGTGGAGCTTCAGTTTCCGATTCTGGCCAGCGCCATGGATGGGGTGGTGGATGTTCCCTTTGCCGTTTCCATGAGCCGTCTGGGCGCTCTGGCGGTGCTCAATCTGGACGGCGTTCAGACCCGCTACTCCAATCCCCAAGAGGTTTTGGATCAGATTGTGCGGGCCGCCCCTGGGGAAGCGACGGAGCTGGTACAGAAGATATACCAGGAGCCGGTCCAGGAGCGGTTGGTGGGGGAGCGGATTGCCCAGATTAAAAAAGCCGGCGGGCTGGCGGCGGTTTCCACTATTCCCCAGAATGCCGCGCGCCTGGGGCCTTTGGCGGAGGCGGCGGGGGCGGATATCTTGTTTATTCAGGCGACGGTCGTGACGGCGCGGCATGAGTCCCGCTCGGCATCGGCCCTGGATCTGAAGGCCTTTTGCAGACGGATGAAGATTCCGGTGGTCATTGGCAACACGGTGACTTATGACGCGGCGTTGGAGTTGATGGAGACGGGATGCGTGGCGGTTTTAGTCGGAGTGGGGCCTGGGGCCGCCTGCACCTCGCGGGGGGTGTTGGGAATCGGGGTGCCGCAGGTCACGGCAACCGCCGATTGCGCGGCGGCCAGGGATTTCTATTTCAAAAAGACAGGACGGTATGTCTCGGTCGTGACCGATGGGGGGATGGCCACTGGGGGGGAGGTCTGCAAGGCTTTTGCCAGCGGGGCGGACTGCGTGATGATCGGCTCCGCCTTGGCCCGCGCTTCGGAGGCTCCCGGCAGGGGATTTCACTGGGGAATGGCCACCCCGCACCGCTATCTTCCGCGAGGGACCCGCATTCAGGTGGGGACTTCCGGGACGCTGGAAGAGATTTTGTTCGGGCCTGCCCGCACGGACGATGGGACACAGAACCTGGTGGGAGCGATTCGAACCTGCATGGGGTTGGTGGGGGCCTGCAATCTCAAAGAGCTTCAGTTGGCGGAGCTTCTCATCGCGCCGGAGATTCAGCACGAGGGAAAGCTTTTTCAGAAGGCGCAGAAGATCGGCATGGGAAAGTAACAGTTGCTGAAATGATGATTGTCATTCTCGATTTCGGCTCTCAATACACGCAGCTTATTGCTCGCCGCATCCGCTCCCTGGGCGTCTACTGCGAGATTTTCCCATATGACGCATCTCCGCAGGAGCTTCGGGCCAAAAACCCCAAAGGGATCGTTTTTTCCGGGGGGCCCTCCTCACTGGCCAACGGATTTGCTCCGCAATGCGCTCCCGATCTTTTCCTGATGGGGGTTCCCATCCTGGGGGTCTGTTATGGACATCAGCTTTTGGCCCGCATGCTGGGGGGAAAGGTCCGCAAGGCCAATAAACGGGAGTATGGCTTGGCGAAGCTCACCCTGGAGTCCTCCGCCGGGATTTTTGATGGCCTGGCCTTTGAGCAGATTGTGTGGATGAGCCATGCCGATGAGGTGGAGGAGCTTCCCCATGGGTTTGTGCGTTTGGGATCTACGGACAACTCCCGCTACTGTGCGGTGGCCCATCCGGTCAAGAAGCTCTACGGACTTCAGTTTCATCCGGAGGTCCATCATACGCCGCAGGGACACAAGATCCTTGAGAACTTTGTTTTTGGAATCTGCAAGGCCGCCTCCTCTTGGACCATGCCGTGTTTTATTGATACCCAGTGCGAGGAGATTCGAAAAAGAGTGGGTGCGCAGAAGGTGCTGTGTGCGCTTTCGGGAGGGGTGGATTCCTCGGTGACCGCGGCCCTTTTGGAGAGGGCGATCGGAGATCAATTGACTTGTGTGTTTGTGGACCATGGGCTTTTAAGACACGGAGAACTGGAGAGGGTTCGGAGGGTCTTTGGAAAGAGGGTGTCTCGACTGGAGATCCTCGAAGTCCAGGAGCTTTTTTTCCAATCCCTTCAAGGGGTCACGGATCCTGAAGAGAAACGCAGGAGAATCGGAAGTCTCTTCATTGAGGTTTTTGAAAAATGGGCGTCGCCAAGAGAGCCCGTTCCATATCTCGCCCAGGGGACCCTCTATCCGGATGTCATCGAGTCTCGGTCGGTCCTGGGCCCGTCCTCCGTCATTAAGACGCACCACAATGTGGGGGGGCTTCCGAAAAATATGAAATTTGAGCTGATTGAGCCCTTAAGCGCCCTGTTTAAAGATGAGGTGCGAAAGCTGGGAGCGGAGTTGGGACTCCCGGAGGAGATTTTATCCAGACACCCTTTTCCCGGGCCTGGGTTTGCGGTGAGGATTTTAGGGGAGGTGACTCAGGATCGGGTGGGGCTTCTGCGCCGGGCGGACCGAATGGTGGAAGAGGAGACCCGCCGCGCCGGGCTTTACCAAAAGCTTTGGCAGATCTTTGCCGTTTTAGTCCCCGTCAAGACGGTCGGCGTGGTGGGGGATGAAAGGGCCTATGGGGAGTTGATTGCGATTCGGGCGGTGGAGAGCATAGATGCCATGACTGCGGACTGGGCTAAGCTTGCCCCCGATTTCCTTTCCCAACTCTCCAATCGCATTTTAAACGAGGTCGCAGGCATCAATCGCGTCGTTTACGATATTTCTTCCAAACCTCCCGCCACCATCGAGTGGGAATAATTCCGCGGGTTGCCGGTTCTCGCTTGGGCTGGGTTCGTATTTGCTAGGATAGGAGAGATGGCCTTTCCCGCGCAGAGGCTCAGGCGGCTGAGGGCCTCCGGGGCCCTGCGTTCGCTGGTTCGAGAAACGGAGCTTTCTCCCAAAGATCTGGTCCTGCCTCTGTTTGTACGGTCCGGACGCAACCTCCGCAATCCCATCGCCTCCCTGCCGGGGCATTTCCAGTACTCGGTGGACCGCTTGGTTGCGGAGGTCCGCGATCTCCGTTCCCTGCAAATTGCGGGGGTCATTCTGTTTGGAATCCCCGCCAGGAAGGACTCTAAGGCCAGCGGGGCCTATGCCAGAAACGGCATCATCCAGCAGGCGGTGCGGGCGCTCAAAGAGGCGGCGCCGGAGGCGCTGGTCATCACCGATCTTTGTTTCTGCGAGTATACCGATCACGGGCATTGCGGGTTCATCCGCACCAGAGGGGAGGGATGGGTGTTGGATAATGATGTGACTTTGGAGTGGATGGCCAAGACTGCCGTCAGCCAGGCGGAGGCGGGGGCGGACCTCGTGGCTCCCAGCGGGATGATGGATGGGCAGGTCCGGGCCATCCGGCAGGCCTTGGATCGAAGCGGCTTTGCCATGACCCCCATCCTTTCCTATGCCGCCAAGTATGCCAGCGCTTTCTACGGTCCCTTCCGGGAGGCGGCGGAGTCTCCACCGCAATTCGGCGATCGCCTCAGCTACCAGATGGATCCGGCCAATTTCCGGGAGGCGCTGCGGGAGGTGGAGCAGGATGTGGAGGAGGGAGCGGACATGATTTTGGTCAAGCCGGCCCTGCCGTACCTGGATGTGCTCCGGGCGGTCCGGGAACGTTTCCCTGTGCCCGTGGGGGCCTACAGCGTTTCAGGAGAGTTTGCGATGATTCGGGCGGCGGCTCAGAAGGGATGGCTGGATGAGAAAAAGGCCGTTTTGGAGGCTCTGGTTTCAATCAAGCGCGCGGGGGCGGATTTTATTTTGACGTATTTTGCGAAGGAGGCGGCGCAATGGCTCAGGGAAGGTTAAAACGGGGCCATTCCCAAAAACTTTTCGAGAGAGCCCAAAGGGCTCTGGTGGGGGGGGTCAACTCGCCGGTGCGGGCGTTCCAGGCGGTGGGAGGGTTTCCCATGTTTATGGAGCGCGGAAAGGGGGCCGTTCTTTGGGATGCCGATGGAAACTCCTACGTGGATTTTTGCCTTTCCTGGGGGCCTTTGATCTTGGGGCATGCTCATCCGCGCGTCCTTCAGAAGGCGGTGGAGGCGTTGAGGAAGGGATCCAGCTTCGGGACTTGCCATGAGAGGGAGGTGCTTTTGGCGGAGGAGATCGCTCGGTCCATCCCGTCCATGCAGCAGGTTCGCCTAGTCAGCTCCGGGACGGAGGCGGCCATGGGCGCGCTCCGTTTGGCGCGGGGATACACGCGCCGCTCCAAGATTCTTAAATTCATCGGCGGCTATCACGGGTCCGTGGATAGTCTCCTGGTCCAGGCAGGTTCCGGAGCGATGACCTTGGGCCGCTCAGATTCGGCGGGGGTTCCGGAGCAATGGGCTCAGGGCACTTTGTCGGCTCCCTACAATGATGCGGAGGCCGTTCACCGGATTTTTAAGGAGCGGGGGGATCAGATCGCGGCGGTCATTGTGGAGCCCGTGGCGGCCAATATGGGAGTGGTGGTGCCTCAGAAAGGCTTTCTGGAGACTTTGCGGCAAATCACACAGGAATATGGGGCCTTGTTGATCTTTGACGAGGTGGTGACCGGCTTTCGCTTTTGTGCGGGGGGGGTTCAGAGCCTGTTTGGGATTCAACCGGATTTGACCTGCCTGGGGAAGATCGTGGGGGGCGGGTTTCCTTTGGCGGCCTTCGGCGGACGCCGGGAGATCATGGGGCATTTGGCTCCGGAGGGTCCGGTCTACCAGGCGGGAACGCTTTCCGGAAATCCCGTAGCGGCAGCGGCAGGCCTGGAGACCTTGAGACTTTTAAAGACTCAAAAGTCCTATGGCCGCTTGAGTTCGTTGACGGAGAGCCTGTGCCGGGAACTGGGCCGGATTGCCGAATCCTGCGAGGTGCCCGTTCGGATCAATCGCACCGCTTCGATGTGGACTTTATTTTTTGCAGAGGATCCGGTGACGGACTACTCTTCGGCCCAAAGATCGGATGTCCAAAGATACGCCGCATTTTTCCGCAAGATGCTGGAGGAGGGCATTTACCTGCCGCCCTCTCAATTTGAGGCTTGCTTTTTGTCGGTCCGACACGGGACGCGCGAAATCGAAAAAACCCTGGAAGCTGCCCGCTTCGCTTTTTCCTCCCTAAGACGGGCACCCACCCGCCGCCGGGAGGAAATTAAGCCGGTGGGGGTCTAATGAGCCCCGCTAGATTCCGCAGGGCTTCTTCAGCGGGGAGCGCTTGAATGCGGCCGAAATTCATGGGTTTGCTCCCAAGGTACAGAAGGTATCCCTTGGCCGAAGGATAGTCCGAGATAAACGCCTTCAGCCCCCTCAAATCCTTATCCCGAACTTTGTCCGTCCGTTTGACCTCCAAGCCGATGAATCCATCCTTTCCATAAAGCACGAAATCCGTTTCGATTCCCGTGGCGGCACGCCAATAGTATAGATCAAGATTCAAGCGCAGGTTATCCAGCAGCGCACTGAGTTCCTGAAATACCAAACTTTCCAAGGCTACCCCTTCAATCTCTTCGGGCGTGTCCAGTGGTCCCTTGGGTCGAAGAGTTCTGTAGACTCCCACGTCGAAATAATAGAATTTCGGGTGCGAGACGGGCCGCCGCTTAGCCCTCTTGGCAAAGGGAGGCAAGCGGACCCCGATCAGCAAGTCCTCCAGGATGCCGAAATAGCTCTCAACCACCTTGCGATGTACGGCGCATTCTCGGGCGACGTTGGAGAGGTTGAGTACGGAACCTTGGGCGAAACTGGCAGCCTCCAGGAATCGCGTAAAGCGGCTCAAATTTCTGGTCAGTCCCTCTTGGAGAACCTCCTCCCTCAGGTAGGTCTTTACGTAGCTCTCAAGAAAGGCTTCAGGATCACTGTCCGTGTAGGCGTTCGGCAGCTGTCCCCACTTCAGTGAGTGTTCCAGGCGGTAGTCCTTGTCGAGTTCCCGGGCCGTCAAAGGATGCATGGAACAGGTCAGCGCCCGGCCCGCCAGGAGGTTCGCCGATCCCCTCCGGAGTTTGCGGGCGCTCGAACCCGTCAGGATAAAGCGGGTCCGCCGGTTTTCTATCAGTCGGTGGACCTCATCGAGCAAGGCCGGGACCCGCTGAATCTCGTCGATTACGACATGAGCTCCTCTCGTTTCCGGAACGTGCCTTTCCAAGCGCTGGGGATCCGCCAGCAAGTCGTTGTAGGTCCGGGACTCCAGCAAGTCTAGATAAACTGCTTGAGGGAAAGTCGAGCGCACCCAATGGGTTTTTCCCGTGCCCCTGGGTCCGAAAAGGAAAAAACTCTTTTCCGCGGGGGTTTTTAGCGTTCTGGAGTACATAACTCCATTTTACACTAATATTTGGATAAATTCAAGCCTTTTATATTGAGCTCTTGCGAGGTTATGGGCGGGATTTGTTCTGTTGGTCCAGCCAGGTTTTAAGAGGAGCGAAGT
>JACQJP010000005.1 GCA_016204975.1 Elusimicrobiota bacterium | reverse complement strand
GCTAAAAAAGCGAGGATAAGTGCTTTGATGTTGAGCCTCAAGATATTGATAGAGGGGAATGGCCGGGGATTGCCTGGAGAAAACACAGGACCCCATTTCCTCGGGGTGTGCCCTCGGTCACCGGGAAGGCGCGGGGGGATTGCCGGGGTCGTCGCAGGGAGAGGGGAGGCATAGGACCGTCCCCTCCGGCGTCACCTGGTAGCCCCAACTTTCGTAGGGAGCTCCGCCGGTTAGGCGGTGCAAGGCTTGGGCAAGGTAAGAAGGACTGCCGGGCAAATCCGCCGCATAGAAGCGCCAGGAGCCTCGGCTCCAGTCCTGGCGCACCAGGTAGCCGCCGGTCACCAGGGCATGGGTATTGTCTACAATTTCTCCCGTTTCGTAGGTCTGGCTTCCCGGAGGTTTGTCCAACCGGGCCATCTGGTTAGCGGAGGCGATCAGTTCTGCCTGGGCCGCCGCCGCCTCGGCCCGGCTGGCCTCCAAGGTCTGACGGTACCTGGGCAGAGCCAGCATGGCCAGGATGCCTACGACCACAACGACAATCAAAAGCTCCAGCAGGGTGAACCCCTCTCCCCGCGTACTAGCTTCCACACGCAGAGGTGGTGCCGGTTCCCGCACTAGAACCATCCGGCAGAAGATCCTCGATGATGTTTGTGGCCGATGCTCCCGTTCCTGTCCCGGCCTCAGCCCAGATGGTGCCGTCTTGACAAACATGCACCTTGTAGTTGGTCCCATAGCGGTTAGAGACCGTACCCTGGCGCGTGAAGTTAATTTTGTAACCGGTCCCAGCATCGTTGCTGCTCACATTTATAGCCCCACCTGCTGTCTCCCCAAAGAACTTCAGGATCGGCACGTTGATATCCATGCCGGTCGGAGGGGTGCCGAGGTTATAGGAGCTCTTCTTGGCCAGATACCTCTCCTCCCCCGAGCGGATGGCGCCGGCCAGAGCCAGGGCCTCCGTCACCCGGGCCCTCTCCACCACCTTGAAATACTGCGGCAGCGCAATCGAGGCCAAGATGCCCACGATCAGGATGACCACCAGCAGCTCGATCAAGGTAAAACCCCGGCCCTCTCCTCTGCCGCCCCGACTTTCCATCTTCTCATTCATAAGCGCCTCCTCCCTAAGCCCTGATTTGTGATATCTGAAAGATCGGCAGAAAAATGGACACCACCAACACCGCCACGATCGCCCCCACGAAAAGAACCATCGCCGGCTCAATGAGTGAGGTGAATCTTCGGATGAACTGGTCAATCCGCTCCCGGTAAAAATGGGAGAGGGTGTCCAGGATGTCCACCAGTTTTCCGGACTCCTCCCCCATCCAAAGCATCTCCACCACCAGCCCCGGAAAGACCTCGGCGTCTTTAAACGCCGCGGAAAGAGGCACGCCTCGCGCTACCGCCTCCCTGGCTCGATGGACGGCTCCCTGAAAAACGGCGTTGTCCTCAAAGAGGTTCTCCAAAACGGCCAGCCCCTGGAGGATGCTGACCCCGCTGCGGGTCAGGGCGGAGAGGGTGGTCAAAAAACGCTCCAGAAGAATATCCCGCAGAAAGCCTCTCCAGATCGGAATCTCCAGCTTCCATGAGGAGAGAAAATTTTTCCCCTTCCGGCTCATGGAAAACAAACGAAAGGCAATGAGAGCGCTCACGGTAGAGATGGCGAGCGCCCACAGATGAGCCTGCACCCACAAAGAACCCCCGATGATCTGCCGGGTCAAAAATGGCAGTTGCATATCGAAGCTTTCAAATACCTCCGCAAAGGTGGGCACCACCTTCAGCACGAAAAAGAAAAGCACAAAGAGCGAGAAGGTGACCAACACCAATGGGTAGATCATGGCGGTGGCCACCTTGGATTTAATCTCCTCTTGCGCCTGGAGGTAGCGCCCGATTTGTCTGAGGACCTCCGGAAGGCGACCGCTCAACTCCCCGGCCTCCACCAAGGAAATCCAGAGCGCCGGAAAGACATCGGGGTGCTTGGCCAAGGCCCGGTGCAAGGCGCTTCCCCCCGCGATTTCCTGGGCCACTTGGTGAATGGTATGGGCCAGGATTTTGTTTTCCAGATGCTCTCCCAAGATGGAGAAGGCGCGCACGGCGGGAACCCCTCCTTGGATGAGGGTGGCCAGCTGCTCCGCCAGAAAGATCAGGTCTCTCCCTTTGACGGGCCGCGAAAAAAGCTGCCCCGTCCACAAGCTCTTGGAAGACGCGGAGGCTGTGGAGTCCTCGATGGAGAGGATCAGCAGGCCCTGGCCCTGAAGCAGTTGGGCCACCTCCTCGGAGGAGGAGCCGCTGGCCGCTCCGGATCGGATCTCTCCGCGGGAGTCTTGGGCGATATATCTAAAATTGGCCATGTCTAGCTACCCGGCTCTCAAGGTCACCGCCAGTACCTCCTCCGCGGAGGTGATTCCGGCGAGGACCTTTCTCCAAGCGTTGGCCCTCAGGTCCATCATACCAGATTTTTGCGCAACCTCCCGCAACTCCTGTTCCCCCTTTCCCAGGTGGATTGCCTCCCGCATCGCCTCATTCAAGAAGTAGACCTCAAAAACTCCGATCCGCCCCCGGTAACCCGTCCGGGCGCACTGCTCGCAGCCCCTCGGCTGATAAAAGAGCGGTTGGGCGGGAAGGGATTCCAACCCGGCCTCCCTCAGACATCTGTCCAGAAGCTGGGGATCCGGGGAGACGCTCTTTTTGCAATGGGCACACAGGGTCCTCACCAATCTCTGCGCTCCCACCAAGACCAGGGTGTTGGAAACCAAAAAAGGCTCGATGCCCAGGTCCACCAGGCGGGTCACCGCCCCCAGGGCGTCGTTGGTGTGCAAGGTGGAAAGCACCAGATGCCCGGTCAGGGCCGCGCGCAGGCAGATCTGCGCCGTCTCCTGGTCGCGCACCTCCCCCACCAACAGGACGTCGGGGTCCTGTCTCAGGAAGGCGCGGATGGCGTTGGCGAAGGTCAATCCGATCTGGGGCTTGACCTGCACCTGGTTGATCCCCCGCAGGTGGTACTCCACGGGATCTTCGATGGTCAGAAAATTCTTCTCCGGGGTCTTGATTCGCTCCAGGACGGAATAGAGGGTGGTGGTTTTTCCGCTGCCGGTCGGCCCGGTCAGAAAGATGAGCCCATAAGGATGTTTCGCCGCCTTCAAGAAAGCATCCAGCTGCGGGGGATCAAACCCGAGGCGATCCACATCCAATTGGACGGAGCCCTTGTCTAGAATGCGCAGCACCACCTTCTCCCCATAGACGGTGGGCAGCGTGGAGACCCGGACCTCGATGACCCGGTTCTGGAGCTTCATGGAGAAGCTGCCGTCCTGGGGAAGGCGTCTTTCGGCGATGTCCAAACGGGACAGGATCTTGACGCGGGAGGTGACCGCCGGCAGAAGCTCCTTGGGAGGAGGGGTCCGCTCATAGAGCGCTCCATCGACGCGAAAGCGCAGGACTCCGGAATCCTCCATGGGCTCTAAGTGGATGTCGCTGGCTCTTTGCAGAACGGCCTGCTTGAGGATCAGGTTGACGAACTGCACCACCTGGGCCCCCTTGGCCAGGGCCATCACTTTATCCAAGTCCAGTCTCTCCTCCCCCAAGGCGGCCGGGCTCTCCAAAACGGTTTCTTCATCGGAATCGGAGGGTTTTTCCAGAGTCTTTTCCACCAGATTTTTGGCGTTACCGTGGTAGAGCTCATCCAAAGTGGCCAGGATCTGCGTCTTGGTGGCGATAAAGGGCTGGATGACCTTGCCGCTGATCAACCGCAGGTTGTCCAAACTGAGGATATCGGTGGGGTCGGCCATGGCCGCCGCCAAGGTCTGCTCCTGCAGAAAAAGAGGCAAGACCAGGTGGGAACGACAGAACTCCTCCGGCACCAATCTTTCCAGGCCCTGATGGAGTTCCGGCCTTAAGACCTGGTTTTCCCGGGAGGCGTAGGGGATGCCCAGTTGCTTGGAGAGGGCCGCAGCCACCGCCTCTTCCGAAACAAAGCCCCCGCGCACCAGGGCCTCCCCCAGGGGAACCCCCAACTGGGACTGGATCCGGACCGCCTTCTCCAGTTGATCGGAGGTGACGCTTCCGCTCTCAATCAAAATCTCTCCCAGTCTTTTTCTCATGCTCACTCCAGCACGGAGGGGGTGACGAAGATCACCAGATCCGTGGCGCTTCTGCGGTTTTCCACCGAGGTAAACAAAAGCCCCACCAGCGGGATGTGCCCGAAAAAAGGAACCTTGCGCACCGTCTTGATCTCCCGGGAATCCAACAAGCCGCCGATTACCACCGTCTCGCCGTCGCGGACCTGAACCAGGGTGCGCGCCCCCCGGGTCTGAGGGTCCACGAACTGCCCTGGAAAAAACTCCGAGCTCTCCGGCCGGGTGAGGGAAGGCTCCAGCAGCAGGGTGACCTCCTTGTTGCGGTTGATCTGAGGGGTCACCTGAAGCTGAAGCCCCGTGACCTGCCTCTCCGCGGTGACCGTTTGGATGCCGGTCTGGGTTCCTGCCGTCGACTGCACGCCGATGGCGGTATTGGCGGTGATCTGGATGACGGCAGGGCGGTTGTTCATGGTGACCACCTTGGGTTTGCTTAAGAATTTTCCCTGGCCCCTGGCCACCAGGGCACGAAGAACCACCTTGAGCTCTTCCAGAGAAAGCTTGCCGAAGACCATGCCTCCGGCAGAGCTGCTAAAGGTGCCCAGGCCGCTTCCCGTCCCCCCCCCTTGAAAACCGCTGTCGGTGCCCAGACTTCCGGGAAAAAACCGCCCCAACTCACGCTTTGTGAACTGCCCCGGCCGCAGCGGAAAATCGGTAAAGCGCGCGGGCCCCGTATAGCGAAGAAGCTCCCCGCTGGGCCCGCCCCACTCCAGGCCAAGGTTCAAGTTTTTGTTGGAGTCTATCTCCACGATTTGGGCCTCGATCATGACCTGGGGGGCCTTGCGGTCCAGCTCCGCCACGATCTGGTCCACCATGGGAAAGACTTCCGCAACATCCGTAACGATGAGGCTGTTGGTGCGTGGATCCAGGGCCACCTGCCCTTTCTCGGTCAGGACGCTGCGGATGACCTTGAGAATCCCGATCTCCTCCTCCACCGCCCCCTCCCCCCCGGAGCTTCCACCGGCTGAGCCTCCCCCCAAAGAGCCCGTCGAGCCGCCGCCGGAGGCTCCCCCGGAAATCAGTTGGCTTCCCGAACTGGTCAGGGGCGTGAGTCCGGACTGGCCTGGAAGCCTCTGCAAGGGGA
Source organism: Elusimicrobiota bacterium (assembly GCA_016204975.1). GTDB lineage: Bacteria > Elusimicrobiota > Elusimicrobia > JACQJP01 > JACQJP01 > JACQJP01. The sequence continues at coordinate 11,629 of JACQJP010000005.1, read as the reverse complement.
TATATTCCAGGGTGTAGATACGGGTGCTCAATTGTGGGGCCGCCTTGGTGATGGGCTTGATCACGTAGGTGTTGCTGCGCCCGATGCGTTGATACATGAGCCCCCGAACCTCCAGAAGCACCTGAAGGGCCTCCCGGACCGTCACCCCCTCCAAAAAGGCGGTGATGGTTTTATTCTCCAGTCCCGGAGCTATAATGAAGTTGACGTTCGCCTGGGAGGAGATGGCATCCAAAAAGACGCTGATGGAGGTATTCCGGACCCGGACGGAGACCGTGGTATCCATGGCGGAGCGGGGAGAAGAGGCGGGTTCCGGCTGCAGGGTTTCAGGACGTATGATTTCCCGGGAGGAGATGGGAGCTGCGGGGGAGCCTGCAGCGGTCCCCTGCTGTTCCTTCAGTATCTCCTGAATCTCCGGGCTCAGTTCCAGCTCTTGCCCCCACGCTGAAAAATCGTCCCCGCAGGACAACAGCAAGCTAAAGGTCAACGCCAGCCGGAGACCGGAGGACCTCCGGAAAAACTCCCGGGTGATTCCACAGCGCGTTTTCATCGTTCCATTGCCTCCTTCGCTCAAGGTTTGGGAAGATGCAACCTCTTGTTTTGCCCCTGATAAGATAAAAGGACGGAACTTTTCCGTATCTCCACCACCCGAAACCCCTGGAGCTTTGCCCCCGGGGACACCACCTGATTGTTGAGGATGGCCACGATCCCGTTGCGGGTCCCGATGATTCCTTGCAGGGCGATGTGACGCCAAGGATCCGGGGAGCCTACGGAGACGGCGCCCTTCTGGGTCAAGGCCTTTCGCTCCCCGGGGCTGAGCAAGGGATCCCGGGCCACAGGAGGCCGAAAGGCCACGCTCAAAGAAAGGGAAGAAGGCTTCTCGGCTTTTTCTATCTCCGGCAATTTTCCTGTAGGTCGAGTCAGAGGGTTTTCCAGCAAAAGCCGATCCGTGCTGAATTGATCCGAGAAGGCGGCCCGGTGCCCTCCGGTGGGGGGCGCACCCCCTTTCTCCGTGCCGCTTTGATAACGCCAGAGAAGCCAGGCGGGGACCGCCAGAAACAGGACCAGGAGCCCATAAAAACCCATGCGCAGGCAGAATCGAAGCAGGCGGAGCAGAGACGAGGTCATGAGCGAGGAGACCCTTCCGGCACCAGGGTGGAAACACTGAGAACCACACCGTGTTTGCCCGGCGTTTGCGCATTCTTCTTTACGGAAAAAGAAGAAATCATCAACAGCTCCGGGCTGTTCTCGATTTCCCCCACAAACCGGATTAACTCCGGGTAGCTCCAGGTGGCCTGGAGGTCCAGAGAGATGACCTGAAAGTTTTTTCGAGCCGCCGCCCTGGGGGAACTGATGGAATCCAGGCTAAGCCGGAGGGCCCGCGCCACCTCCAGAATGTGGTCCAGGAGCCAGGTATCTCCTTTGCGCTCGGCGCTGCCGAAGCGCCCACCCTGTGTTTTCCAATTCTCTTGCAGCTCCCGGTAGCGGGCCAGCAACTTCACCTCTTCTTCCACCTGAAGAATCTGAGCCTTGAGGTTGCGCACCCTTTGGGTGGGAGGAAGATAGGCCATGCGGTAGATTCCAAAGACCAGCGCCAAGGCCACCCCAAAAAACTTCAGCTTCTCGCGCGAGGACATCTGGGCGAGCCCCGCCTGCGCCACGCTCCATTGCTCCAGGAGCTGCTGCTGGTAAAGGTCCACCGGCAGTTTCACGGGTTTGCCTCCGAGGAAAAATAAAAACTGAATTCCGTTTTCTCCGCCCCCTGCGCACCCTGAGCGCCGGAAGCCACCTTGCGGTAAGAGGGCTTCACGCTGGAGAAACCTTTGAAAAACCCCGGATTTTTCGTCAAGGACTCCTGAAATTCTTGAGCGATCCGGATCTCCTCCTCGCGGCTGCCGCCCTCAACCGAGCCGCTCATCATGAGACTTTGTCTGGAGTCCTTCGCCACCTCTGCCCACTGCGCCTGGTAGCCGAGATCCACAATCCAAGCAGGCTCCGGTATGGATTCCGCCACGGCTTTCAGTTTAGAAACTATCGAAACAGAACGGCTATAGACGGAGCGTGTGGCGGCAATCTTGTCCTCCAACTCAGCAATCTGCTGCTTGAGCTGAGGAGCTCCCTGGGAAGCCGTCCCTCCCAGGGCCGCAGCGAGAGCCTGGTGATGCTCTTGCAGGGTCCTCTCGTAGCGCCACCCCCTCAACCATTGGAGCGGGGAGGCCAACAGCAACAGACCGCTCAAGAGCCCTGCGGCGGCCCAGACGGTAAAGATGACCCTCTGTCGCTCCCGGGAGATGCGCGCGGAGGCGTTCAGGTTGACGGAAGGAAAATCCACGGCCTCCGGCTTACAGAGCGCCCCCAGGCAGGCGACCTCCTCCCAACGGGCGGGGGTTTGAGGCTCGCCGAGCGCCTGGAAACCCAGGATCTCAACCGGCAGCGCGGCGTCCGCCTGCAGGTGCTGCCGCCAAAGCTCCGTCTCCCCCCCACCGCTCAGCAAGATCTTCTGCATGCCGGCGACGCCCAGTTGTTTTCGGGCAAACTCCAGACAGTAGCCCACATTGATCTGGCGGCGATTGGACCAGGAAGCTCCGTTCTCCAATTGGGTTTGGCGGGAAAAAATTGGCCAACCCCCTTGGAAGAGCAGAACATGGGCCGTTTTGGGGTCAATGTGGACATGGACGAAATTTCCGGCTGAAGCGGAGGAAATGGATCTAAAACGCAAAAACCGGCCCACCGAGCAGGTGGCCGGCTCCACCGCCAGGGCCTGCAGCCCGCAGGCCTCCAGAACCTCCAGGAGTTCCCGCACCACCTTCTCCGGAGCGGCGCAAAACAATATTCCCAGGCGCTGCTGCTTCCCATGGGGGGCCTCCAGGGGCAACACCTCATAATCGTAGCGCATGCCTTGCAATGGGAAAGGAATGTATTTTTTTGCTTCCAGGGGAATCGCCTGGTTCCAGAAGCGGCGTGGGATGGGATTCATGATGTAGTAGCGAAACAGCGAAAGCTCCTCCGAAAGACTCACGAAGACGGTTTGGGTCGGACTCCGCAGCTCCTGCCAGGCCTCCTGCACCAGGGCCTTCAGAGGAATATCCCGAAAAACCTCTTCCCCCGCAAAGGGAGTGGTTGTGTCGCCCTCAGGGACTTCCCGCTTAAAAGGGGTCTCCACCACTTTTTGAATCTTGAGTCCTCCGGAGCCCTGCAGGGAGGCGGAAAGCCAGCAAAGAGATCTTGAGGAAACGTGCAGCCCCACCCGATCCGATCCCAGGCGGGGTCTTTTGCTGCCGAAAATCAGCCGTTCCGCCAAGGCCTCTAGGTTCATCAGTTGCAATCGGTGCAGCTACAGGGAGGGGATTCGCTGTCGCTGCAGGTGTAGATGTTCCAGGCACCGTTCGATGCGGGAGCACACACCACGATCCGCTTTCCCGTTTTTGCCGCCAAGGCCTGAAGGTCCGAGTCCGTCGTGGAGATCAGGCAAGTCGGCGAGGAGGTTTTCCATTTGGCCAGCGCAACGGCCATCGCCCCTTCCGCCAGGTACTTGCTGTGAACGGTAAAGTTTGCCCTCTGGGTCAACATGCGATCCGTGAGGCGCAACCTCAGCAAGGCCCCCGCGATGAGGGCGATCAAGACCGACAAGATCAGAATCTGCAGCAAAACCACGCCTTGATTAAGACCGGGTCCCCTCATGGCCATGTGGGGCTGACCCCGCGCAGATGGAGCGTCGTGGCCATGGAGAGGGTCTTTTCCCCGGGATCCGCGACCCGATCCCCATCCAGGTCCTTGAGAAGCGTAAGATCCAGCCCGATCCGATTGGGATCCACCGACCCCCGGCTCAACTGGAGAGAGACCACCTCCTTGGTCAAAATGACGGGTCCGGTCCCGTAGAGATTTTTAAACGGGCAGGAACCCGCCGCGGGGGTACAGTCGTACTCGAACCGCGTGCCCGTAAGGCTGCTGCTTGCCTCCACAAAGCTGTAGGTGTGATCCACAACCAGCGAGCCTGCGGAGGAGACACGGCTCACGGTTCCTGCCAGTGCGTTCTCAGCGGTTGTCCCGGGAGCTGGGCTGGCAAGCCACGAGGAGTTCTCCACCTCCCGGGAGATCATGTATAGGATCTGCAGGGCCTGCCCCTTCAGAACGGATTCGTCCAGAGTCCTTCGGGAAGCGTGGAATCCGGAGCTATAGAGCTGATAGGCCCCCAACAAAACCATCGAAACGAGAATGAGGACCGTCAGCAGCTCCAGAAGGCTAAAACCGTGAGAGAAGGTTTTCATGGATTGGGGCTCGCGGGTTGCCAGTCCATGGTGACCGTCACTTTATACAAGGTCTGTCCATTGATCACGACCGGAGTCACCTCATAGCAACGGGTGAATTTACCGTCCAATGGGTTGGAGGCATCGTTTAAGCAATAGGTGCCGCGGGTGTAGAGATTCTGGCACTCGATGGGCAAAGTCGGCAGAGTGCTGGGATCGGCGCTCACGCAGTTTTTGAGTTCATCCAGGGTTTGCTTGGCATGAAAGAGAGCTTGATCCTTCTCCGTCGTTCTTTTCGTCGAGGAGCTGCCGGTCACAAAAATGGAAACAAACACCAAGGCGAGGATGCCCAGCAAAAGCACCCCCACCACCAACTCCATCAAAGTGAATCCCCCTAGCACGCTGGGAGCCTCTGGCTCCCCGGCTGGTACCCGGAGCTCGTCACGCCTCTCTGAGGCTTCAAACGTCCCTGAGCTCCGCGAAGGGGCTGCGGAGGGTGCTAACGGGCTATATAAACCTCGACTTTGCGATCCCACTGGGACCCCCCCACCCTGGCATCCAAAGAAATTCTGTTGGGAGCGACCTTGTAACGTTCTACCAGGAGACTGGCTATGACCTCGGCCCTTCGGCGAGCCAGCGTTGTGGGCCTTAATTCCGTTTTATTAGCATAACCGACCAAGTTCAACTTTTCAAGGGGGTACAGATTCGCAGCGTCGATGACCTGCTGCAACACTCTTTCCCCATCCCCATCGATTTCCACACGATTGAGAGGGAAATAGACCAGATAGCGAACTGCGGCGGAGAGGGGTTTTTTCTCGGGCACAGCCGCAGGAGAGGCTGCAACAGCGGGGGCGGCCGGAGAAACTGCCGGGGGTTTGACGGGTGGACCTTTCTGGGCCCTGCGCTCCTCTGCGGTTGGAGAACCCGAACGGATCACGGTGGGGGTTCGGGGTTCCGGTTTCGGCTCTTCGGTGCGTCGCACCTGGATCCAGCGGCGAACTGCGTTGGAGGTGCCGCGAATGTCCGCCGCCTTCAGAATGCACTCATAGCGGCCGGCGGAAACCAAATCTCCAAAGTACTTTCTCCTTCCGTTCCAAAAGACCTGATGGAAAGCCGGTTTGGTGCCTACGATCTCCTGCAAGACCACGGTTTCTCCGCCAACTTTGCTCAAAAGCTCAAAACGCCAGCTTCCCATGCCCTCGGCGGATGTGGCGGAAAACTCAATGAGGACGCCCTCCTCCTGCTCCGGATTAAAAGAGGCGGGAAAAACCCCCAGGCTGACGGAGGGGCCTCCTCCATTGCCCTTCAGGGCTGCCGTCTCCAAACTGAAGGCTGAGACCGGCTCAAAATGCAGGACAATCCCCGGAAAGTGAAGCAGCGCCGCAGGGGGAGTGGAGGAGCCTCCCAGCTCCGCATGGATGCGAACAGGAGAGACCCCGGAACGAATCAAATGGGTGCCTAGAGCGACCGCGCGACGCATATCCATCAGCTGGCCTTTTTTCTCCCGCTGCTCCGGAAAAAGATGCACGATAGACTCTCCGGATGCAAAGACCAACTGGGTGAGGGGCTCCAAGATTCTGTTGGCAGAAGGCATACGGAAAGAGATGTCGCGTCCGAATAGAAGACCGCTGGGAATCCCCAGGCCCGCCAACCTCTCCCCCTCCCGCACGATTTTGATGGACTCAACGCCCTGCAGCCTCCGGAGGCTCCCCGCCCGCAATTTCTCCAATTTTTTTGCGATGTCTTCTCGCATCATTTCCCGCTGGTCCTCCAAAGTCTGAGGGGAGCGGCGGGAGGCAGGGCGGGGGCCTTTCGTCTTCAGCGGCATAGGCTCTTGGGGCGTAGGAGCCTCCAGCTCCGGTGGAAGGGGAGCAGATGCGGCCGGACGGGGCGGAGGGAGGGTCTCCTCCCCTCGGGACATCCTCAGAATGAGGCGGTTCAAATATTCATTGGCCAGGTTCTTTTCTCCCGGACTTCCCTCCACCATGATTTCCATAAACAAGTCCACGGCCTCCTCATCCTTCTTTCGCTCGTATAGCTCGATGGCCTGCCTCATGCGTTGACTCAAGGAGGACTGGGCCCATAAAACCAGACCCAGGGGTTCCAAAAGAGCACCGCAAAGTAAAAGATAAGCCGCTTTCTTCATGCGCATAGAACGCCCCCTTATTTTCTTGAAAGTAGCTGTGAAATTCCCCTAAAGGCTAAAGCCTTTATATTGCGGATTTATTAAGGAAATATTAAATGTGAACTGGACTTTTGCAAACATATAGGAGGGGGGTGGCCAGGGATTGCCTGGAGAAAACCGTGGTTTGGCCGGCACGGGCATACAGCCGGTCAAATTGCCGGAGCGAGCCTCGCAAATGGCGAGCGCTTTTCGAAAGGCAACCCTGGCCAGGACCCCAATTCCATTTTGCAAAAGTCCAGGTCATTGTTTGAGGAGGTTCAGATTCTTTAAGGCTCCCGCATGGTCCGGCTGATGCTGTAAAACCCACTCAAAGTCTTGAATGGCCTTCTCCCGCTCCCCACGCACCGCATAGAGGTTGCCACGATAGAACCGGGCCTTGAGCTGTTGTGGAAACCCCTCTAGGATCGTCTCAGCCAGACGCAGGGTAGCCCCCGAAAAATCCTGCCGCTGGATCCGGCCTTCCAGATCTCTCATCCGATCGGCCAGAAGCAAAGCCGGATGCCCCTTCCTGCCCAAGTTCTGCAAGGTGGTCCTTAAATTTTTCTCCGCCAGTTCAAAGGAGGGGTCGATCCGCAGCGCCTGGGCATAAGCCCGCAGGGCCTGCTCATACTCCTGCGCCGTGCTGTAGAAATATCCCAGGTTATTCCAAAAATCCTTGTTGTCCGGAAAGAGTGCCGTCGCCTGCTCCAACAAGGACACCGCTTGTCGGTAGTGGACTTGCGGATCGCGGATAGTCAGTGCGATGAAGCCGGAGTAGGCCTCCTGCGACAGGGGATTGATATGGAGCGCCGTCTGGTAGTACCTCTGGGCCTCTGAAAGGCGCCCCAGCTTCTGCACCGCAAGGGTTGCAAAGTTATAATAGATTTCATCGTAGCCGGCATTCGCCTTCAGCGCCTCTCGATAAGCGGCCAGGGCCTCCGCGTACATCTCGCTGCGGGCGTAGGCATTGCCCAGCTCGTAGTTGGCGTTGACTTCGTATGGTCTCCAGTCCCGGGAGATCTCCAGATGCCGCCGAGCGGCGGGCAACTGCCGGTTCCGGATGAGTTTAAAGCCCTGAAAGTAGTGGACCTCAGCCTTCCAGTCGGCAAACCAACGGTAGATCCCAAACCCAGCTGCCATCAGACCCAACCCGGCCAGGGCCCCGCGCAGCGCCCCGGAGGAGAAGCGCCGCAGCCGAAACTCCCGAACCCCGGCTCCCGCCGCGCCGTGAATCCCCGACCCTGCCAGAAACCAGAACAAAAAGGCCGGCACCGCAAAATGCAATGAGACATTTAATAGATTGTCCGCCCACATTCCCACGATGCCCGCCAGAAGACACCTCCCCCAAACGCTCTGAACTTCCCGATCCCCGGGAAAGCGCAGGCGCTGGCGCAGAACATAAAAGATCCAAGTGATCCAAAACCACAGAAAAACTCCCAAACCGATGCCGCCTATCTGTGACCAAACCTCCAAAACTTCGTTGTGAACGTTGTTGGCATGCGTTCTTAAGAAGCGAAAGGTCTCGGAGGCTACGAGCATGGGCCCCTGGTAGAACGGATAGAAAAGCTCAAAGGTTCCCCAGCCTTTCCCAAAGAATGGATTCTCCTGCACCATCTGCCAAGCGCAGCTCCAGATGAGCAGCCTCTGGTGCCAGGGAGCATAGACGAGGGGGGCATCTCCCGAGAACGCTTTGAAAAAATCGGCCACGCGCCGCAGCGCGCCGCTGGAAGCAGTGACGAAACTCTGCGGCCAGAAAAGAAAAACCCCGGCTCCCAACAAGCATGCCAAAAGCGTCCACCTCCAACGCCGCCGCATCTGCGCTCGAAGGAAGGGATGCAGCAAAAGGAGGCCCGCTGCCAGAAAGGCGCCCAACCAAGAGGAGCGCGTCTGGGTAATCAAAAGAGAAGCGAGGTAAGTCAAGAAAATGACCAGGTAGATCAGGCGAGACTTGGCCGTTTGCGCTAAGAAGGTCCCCGCCAGGGAAAAGGGAAGCAGAAGAACCAAATAGGAGGAGAGGAAGTTCGGATTGCCAAAGGTGGAAATGGAACGCGACCCATAGGCGTTCAGATTGCGAGGCCAGATCCACTCCCATCCGAAATACTGAAGCAGGCTGTAGGCGGACGCCAGAAAACCCACGGCCAAAGCCAGATGGATCCAACGCGCCCAGGAGCCGAACCGTACCCATCGAAACACCCAAACCGTTCCCACTCCCCACAAAAGAGTTCCGTAGAGCCCCGCTTGACCCTCGGCACGAAAAGAAGGCAGCAGCGACCACAGGCTCCCCCAGCAAAGTGTGCCCAAGAAAAAGGTTCGCCAGGCAGGGGGATCCAAATAGGACTCCGGGCGAAAGGAGGATTGGGCCGCCAAAAAATAGACCAGGAGACAGTTGACGAGCGTGAAAGCGAAAACCCGGTGCCCCTCATGAAAGATAGCGGGTTGAAAAAACGGGGGATGGGAAAGATAGGAAAAAATCCAGCTCACCCCGCAGAAAACCAACCAGCACAGCAAAGGAAGATCAGCGGCGCAGGTACGGACGCTGGGGGCAGGAGAGTAGAGAAACCCTATCCAATAGAGCCACCCTGCCAGAAGCAGCAAACTATTGAGCAAAGCAATCTGCGTGAAGTAGGGGTTCCGGGTGAGATCCGTAAAGAAAAGGAGGGGACAGACGAAAAAAAGGAGCGCAAAAACCCAGGACTTGAGCTTGTCCAAATGTGCCATGACCTTACAAACGGGAAGGAACCAGCTCGTAAGAGGAGCCTCGGGCAGGCTGCGGCTTGGGCAGGTAGCTTTCCTTCAGAGACCGAAGTTTCTCCTGAGCACCCGTTTGATGGTAGAGGGCCGCCAAGTTCTTTAAAGCCTCGCCGTATTGTGGATCCAATCCCAAGGCCAGGCGATAGGCCTCCTCCGCCCCCCGGAAGTTCTGCCTCATCGCGCGGATGTTGCCCAACAAGGTGTAGGCCTCCGGCGTTTCATGCCTATGCACATGACAGCGCTCGGCTTGGATAAAATCCAGGTACATCTTCTCGGCTTGGTCCCAGTGCTTGCGAACGGCATAGGCCTGAGCCATCCGCTGATAATTTAGAAAGAAAACCGGATCCAAGTTCCTGTAAAGTTGATAGAAGCGCAATGCCTCCTTCCAATACTTTTCCGCACCCTCCATGTTTTTCTGGTTGATCTCATAATTGGCACGCCGCAGATACAAAGTTCCCACCTGATGGTGCATCTGCACATAGTTGGGGGCGATGCGGCGAACCTCCGCATAGGCATCCAAAGCCCGCTCGAAATCATTGCGGGGCTTCCCCGTTGAATCTCCCCACTGGAAGCGCTCCTGGCGCTCCATCTGGAAGCGGTCATTGAACACATTGCCCTTAAAGTAAAAAGCCATGATGAAATAGGGATTCAGGCGATTGACCTTTAAATAATTTTCCAGTGCCAAATCCCATTCCCCCCTTTTCGAGTAAAAAATAGCCATGTTGTGATGTATATCGGCCCGGAAAAACCCCCAAAAAAATAACAAAGGATAGAGCATCGCTAAAATCAGAGCGGGGGTGATCCAAGAAGAGGTTCGATAGGCAATCATCCCAAAAAATCCCCCCAGCCCCACACAGCAGCCGAGCAAGACCGTCCAGGAGATCACCCACTGGAGTCTCTCACCCCCATAGGCCGCGCTTTGGAACCCCCCTTGAAGCGCCGCGAACTGAACAAACACCTGGTAGAGAAAATAGAGAAGGCCCAAACCGCATAGAAGTTTCAAGGGCCACAAAAAAGCAGCATAGAGCCCGGAAGGCCCCGAGTCGGACGGGGGCACGCCCTGATTAAGAGCGGGTCCCTGATTAAGTCCGGGCTCTTTTGCTTCTTGAAGAGGGTGAAAATAAGAAAGCCTCGCCACCACCGCAGGCAGAAGGGCCAAATACACTCCGGAGGAAACAAAACGCAAGCTGACGTCAAAAAGGTTGTGGGCCAGCATCCCCAAAAAGGCCACTAGATACCCCAAAATGTCATAAGCCCTGGGAGGAGGGCGGGCGGCCTCACCGACACAAAGCCTGCGGAGAGCGGAAAAGCCCAGTCCGGTGACGGTCAAAATCAGCCAGAGAAATATCCCAAAGCCCACCACACCCTCGTCAAACCAAACCTCCAGGTATTCGTTTTCCGAATGATCCGTCTCCGTATTGTGTTTGGCCTCAATGTGAAAGATGGCAGGGCGGCGAAAGGCAGGATAGATCACCTTGAAACTTCCGATGCCGGTGCCGATCCAAGGGTGGGTCTCGATCATCTCCCAAGTGGCGAGCCAGGTAAAAACGCGAAAGTCCACGGAGCTCCTGCGGCGAGTGACATAGTAAAACAGCAGGGCCGAAATTCCCACCAGGGCGACCCCCCCCATCGGCAAAAGCCAGCGTAGCACCTTTTTCAGCAGAAGCCCTGAAAAGAAAAATATGTAAAGCACGATGAAGATGAACGCGCTGATCACAAAACCGATCCAGGCTCCCTTGGTCTCCGTGCGATATAGGTCGAAAACAACCAGAGCCAGAAGCGGCAACAGGGCCACCGAGCGCGTCTTCAGATAACGGGTCAAAACAATTGGGAAGATCAAGACCAGGAAATTTGCAAAGAAGTTCGGGTTGCCGAATGTGGAGAAGATGCGGGAACCGAATGCCCCCCTCCACACAAAAGGATCCAGCCCCATATTGGTTCCTGGAGGAAAGAATGCCTCATCGAGATACTGAATAAAGCCATACAGGACCGCGATGGCGGCGGTCCAGGTAAGCACCCGAGAAAACCACTCCACCCGGGCCTCATCAAACTCACTTACCACGATCATGGAAAAACTCATATAGAAAACCCGTCTTAAAAAATCATCCGCGCTGGACCCCGGATAGGGTGCATGGGAGAAGGAGACGATCCCGGAAAGCAGGTAAAGAAAAAACGGCGCCAGCAATACCAAGGCCTTCTGGTCAAAGGGAAAACGCCTCCTTTCCCAAAGGAGGATGGCCCATAGGCAAACCACTGCCGCCCCCCCCATCTGCAGGAGGGTGATCTTGACCATAGCGGAATCGTAGGTTCTTAGGTAAAAAGAGTCTGAGATGAGCAGATACAAGAGGGGAAGCCACCAAAGGATGGCCTTACGGGCGAGGGAGGCGGGGTGTCGAGAAAATTCTGTCACAGGCGGCGCTCGGGTCGGCTTCGAATCCGCTCTCAATAAAACAAGCCGAGGATGGGATTC
>JACQJP010000053.1 GCA_016204975.1 Elusimicrobiota bacterium | reverse complement strand
CGCCGGGTTGCAGACCCCTCGGCTGGGGCCCCTGTCCTTGGAGTTGGCCCTGCGCTTGGGTTACGGCTGGGATGATCCCCGTTGGAAGACCATACAGGAGAGATGGTTCCGGGAACTGATCAGCATAGGCCCTTGCCGGGATAGGGAGGGAAGAACCACCGGAGGCACTTGCGAAGAGTGGAGGACCCGGCTTTTAGATCGCCAGACGCTTGAAATCGGTCCCGGGGAAAAGAATGCCGGGTTTTTAACCAGCGCGGTGGCCGCGCTTCGGGTGGCGGCGACCCCCAACTTCGATCTTCGGGTGGAGTTTTCCAGAGTCTTCTCAGGCCACCCCTCCACCAGCGCCAACCGCATCAGCTTCGGAGGGGTCTATACCTTCAATCGGAGCGAGGAATAGTCGGACAGCGTAGTTAGGTATCCAGCACCTTTAGCATCTGGGCGTGAATCTTGCCGTTGGTGGCGAGGGTTTGGGGACCAAAGTCCCGAAGCCCTTGCCACTTTTTGTTTCCAAAATTAGTGACTTTTCCTCCCGCCTCCTCAATGATCAGTTTTCCCGCCGCCACATCCCAGGGGTGAAGTTTAAACTCCCAGAAGCCGTCCACCCGGCCACAGGCGATCCAGCAAAGGTCTAGGGAGGCGGACCCGCTTCGGCGCACGTCATGCACCTTCTGCATGAAGCGGGCATAGATGCGGGTGTAGAACCGTGGGCGCTTCATGCGGTCGTAGGGAAATCCGGTCATCAGCAGGGATTCCTTCAGTTTCAAGACGCCGGAGACCCGGACGGTTTTGCCGTTGAGGGTAGCTCCATGCCTCTTTTCCGCGAGAAACAGCTCTTTTCGAAAGGGGTCGTAGACTCCGCCCAGGAGTACGGAGACTCCCTGGCTCTTTTTCTCTTTGACTTTGACCAAGGCTATCGAGACGCAGGCCACGGGGAAGGAATGCGCAAAGTTGGTGGTGCCATCCAAAGGGTCCAGGACCCATTGATACCCCGATTGTCGGGAGAGTTTTCCAGACAACTGGCCGCTCTCCTCGCTTAAGATGGCGTGGTGGGGAAAGGCCTTTTGGATTTTTTTACAGATGAGTTTCTCGCTGGCCATATCCGCCTCGGTGATGAGGTTGGCCCGGCCTTTGTAGTGGAAGGATCTTCTCCGGACCATCCGACGGACCAGCAGACTTCCGGATTCTTTCAGGGCTTGGATCAGGATTTGTTTAGGATTGGGCATGACCGAGGGCTTGTCTTAAAGTGCCGGATCATGGCCTCGGTGAGGCCTTCGGCGGTATATTTTTTGGCTTCGATGGAAACCGGGATTTTGAGCTTTTTTAAGGTTGCCGTGGTGATGGGACCGATGGAGGCGGCCCGGGTCTTTTGAAAGATTTTCTTTCTCTCTTTTTTGGAAAATAGCGAGGCGAAGTTTCTGGCGGTGGAGGAGGAGGTGAAGGTGATGACATCCGCCCGATCCATGGTGTGCTTGGTGAGGTGGGAGGGAGCCGGCGGGAGTTTTGTGTGGTAGAGGGAAACGACGTCCACCCGGGCTTTGAGGCGGCGCAGAGTCTTGGGAAGATAGTCCCGGGCGATTTTGGCGCGGGGCAGCAGGATCCTTTTTCTGCAAAGGTTGCCCAGAAGGGGAGGGATGGCCTCGGCCCGGTACTCTTCGGCAATTCGATGGACCGGCAGGCCGCATTTTTTCATCGCCTCCGCGGTTTTTGGGCCGATGGCGCAGGTCTTCATGGATCGAGGCAAGGGATACCGCCGGGAAGGGGGAAGGTTTTTTTTGAGACATTGGGAGAAGATTCCGGCGGCATTGGCGCTCGTAAAAATGAGCCAATCATAGGAGCCTTTTTGCAGTTTTCGAATGGCTTGCTTGAGTCTGGGTGAATACAGGGGAAGAATTTGAATGGTTGGCAGGAGGGTGACCTTACCGCCTAGGGATCTGAGCCTTTTGGCAAAGTCTGCAGCTTGATTTTTTGGACGGGTCAGCACAATCATTTTTCCCTTAAGCTCCTCCATCGGGAGGGATTGTATAAATTATTGCTTCTTTGTGTTGGGTTTTGATAGAATAAAAGCCTTCATGTACGCGGTGATTGTGGCGGGCGGCAAGCAGTATTGGGTCTCTCCAGGGGACACTATCCGGGTGGAGCGGTTGAATACCGAGGTGGGCCGGGAGGTGACTTTGAAGGGGATTTGGGTGGCCACAGGCGACGGGATTTCGGAAGGGAAGAATACGGAAGCGGTCCAGAAGGCTGCCTTGAAGGCCAAGGTGACGGCGGAGGTTCTGAGGCATTTGCGGGCTCCGAAAGTGATCGTGTTTAAGAAAAGGCGCCGGAAAGGGTATAAGCGCACTCAGGGACATCGCCAATGGCTTACCGAGTTGCGCATTAAAGAGATTTCTGCCGCCTCTGTAAATTAGGAAACGTAAGTTATGGCTCACGCGAAAGCTCAAGGGTCCTCCTCCAATGGCCGCGATAGCGCGGGCCAAAGGCTGGGGGTCAAGCGTTACGGCGGGCAGAGGGTCGTCGCCGGGAATATTTTGGTCCGGCAGAGGGGAACCAAGTTTTTGCCGGGCTGGAATGTGGGGCTAGGCTCTGATAGCACCCTGTTTTCCAAGGCGGACGGCCTGGTGCGCTTCGAGTGGGCCTATAAGGGGAAGCAGCGGATCAGCGTCTATCCGGACGGGGCTGTCCAAGGGTAGTTACCGGGCATTTTCCTTTTTTAGAATCCTTCGATCGCTTCCGGGGTCGAGGGTTTTTTATTTATGGCCTTTATTGACACGGCGCGAATCTCTCTGAAGGCTGGAAGCGGAGGCGACGGCTGCCTTTCCTTCCGAAGGGAGAAGTATGTCCCCTATGGCGGGCCCAACGGGGGGGACGGTGGCCGGGGGGGAAGCATTTATCTGGTGGCCGATCCGCAGCTTTCCACCCTGATGGACTTTGCCTACCGCCCTCACTGGGCGGCTCCCCGTGGAAAAAATGGACAGGGAAAAAACTGCACCGGGGCCAGCGGGGAGGACCTGGTCATTCCCGTTCCCTGCGGGACATGGGTCAAGAAAAACGGGGATCTGGTGGCGGATCTTCTGCAGCCTGGTCGGAGGATTTTGGCGGCGCGGGGAGGAAGAGGGGGGAGGGGAAACACCGCGTTTAAATCCAACCGAAACAAGGCTCCTCGGATTGTGGAGCGGGGCGAGGCGGGGGAGGTGGTGGAGTTGGTTCTGGAACTGAAGCTTTTTGCGGATGCGGGGCTGGTCGGGCTTCCCAACGCTGGAAAATCTTCCTTGCTGGCCAGGCTTTCCCACGCTAAGCCCAAGATTGCGGATTACCCCTTCACCACCCTTGGGCCGCTTTTGGGGGCAGTCCGGCATAAAGAAAAGAGTTTTGTGCTTGCGGACATCCCGGGCTTGATCGAGGGAGCCCATAAAGGCAAGGGTTTAGGGGATGCCTTTTTGAGACACCTCCAGAGGGCGCGGATTTTGATCCATGTGGTGGATCCCTTTGGTTTTATGTCCATGGATGCGCTGCGGGGGTACCGGACGGTGGCAGAGGAGGTGCGCCGGTTTCATCCGGACCTGGCTGGGAGGCCGCGGATCGTTTTGGTCAATAAGATGGATCTTCCCGGAGCCGGAAAGCTTGCCCAGAATCTGAAGAAGAAGATTCGCCGGTATCCTGTGTTTTTTGCCTCCGCGGCTACGGGCGAGGGGCTGGAGGCCTTTTTGGATTTCGCCATTGAGCGGTTGGCGAAGCTCCCTAAAGATGATGAGCGGGGCTGGGTTCGGGAGGAAGCTTTGGAGGAGACTTCCCCTGCTCCCAGTCGGCGGGTCATTCGGTTGGAGGCCAGGAATTTTTCCAGGGTTTTGAAAAAGCTCGATTTCAGCACCTTCCACAGAGCTTCAGGTACCCGCCAGAGGCCTCGCCAAGGCGCTCAGGGTGCTGTAGTCGGGAAAGATCGAGAGAAGTGGATAGAGTTTCTTAAGACCAGCGGCCTGGAGCGCGAACTCAAGCGCCAGGGGATTCGCGAGGGGGATACGGTGGAGATTGGGGGAGCGGAGTTTGAATGGATTCCATGATTTGCGTGCGCAGGCGCCGGTGGGTTAGACGCAAGAGCAATGGGAAAGCCAGGTAGAATGGGGTCGCCAGGAGAGTCTGGTAGACTTGGCGGCGGGCAATTTTAAAGGGAGCCGGCACGCCGGGCCCCTCGGAAGCAAAGGGTTGGTGGGATTGGGCCATGGAGCGCAGGGTTTTTAAGGCGATCCGGAGCGGCCAGAGGACGGAGGCCTTCAAACGATATTCGTTTTTCGGCAAGGTCTGCACATAGTGAAATCCACGATCTAGCCCCTCCAGGGTCCAAAGCATCCATTTTTTAAGGATGGGCCCAAGCCGGTCGAGCGCCTCCGGGTTTCTGAGATCCAGGGCGGCCATTCCCTGTCCCCTAAGTTCTGTTTCCGGAAGGTAGCATCGGCCTCGCTTGAGATCCGAGGAGAGATCTCGGAGGATGTTCATCATCTGTAGACTCATCCCGAAGCGTTTTCCATTTTCAATTAGTTCCGGCGCGGGCAGGGCACTCAGGCCGGGCAGGTTTTCCAAAAAAATCCGGGTCCAAAAGATTCCCGGCACCCCCCCGATGAAATAGCAGTATTGTTGGAGTTGGTCCGGCGAAGACAGGGCATGCGGTTGGGAGTTGGAAGGGAAGCGGCTTAAGTCCATGGTCATTCCTTCGGTTACCCCCAGGACCACCTCCCGGATTCTTTCTTTCTTCTGGGGTGGAAGGCCCTGCCAAATGGGAATCAGGATCGGAAGTTGGAGCAGAAGCTTTCTTTCCGAGGGATGGTCGAGTGAGGGCAGGGTCTGTTCCAGAATGGGGGGGATGGCGGAGGAGGGAGGCGTTTTGTCTTCGAAGATGCTGCGGAAAAGCTCCAGGCTTTTGAGGCGTTGGGCCGAGGGAAGGAGCGCAGTGTCGGCAAGGGTATCCGCGGCGCGGCAGAGAAGGTAACCTAAAGAAAGGGGGGTTCGAATGGCAGGGGGCAGAATTCGGAAGCTCAGGTAGAGGGACCGAGAGACCCCCCGAAGGGTTTGGGTGATTTCAGAGCTGAGAGGATCGTGGGACATCCTAGGCGATTATTGTACAATTTAGCGGACTTTTGCAAAGAGGTGCTTTAGGGGTCCTGTCCCCTTCTCTGTAAATTTGTAAAAGTCCGGTCCTGACTGGAACTATGGCTTCTCCGGAGTCTAACTCCAATTTCTTTTATGGGTTTCTGTTTTTGCCGAAGGAAAAGCGGCAGGCCCTCTCCGCCTTTTATGCCTATTGCCGCGCCGCAGATGACGCGGTGGATTTGGAGGCGGATCCCTCCTGCGCCGCCGCGCAGGTGGAGGAATGGCGCCGGGAGCTGGATCGGATGTATTCGGGGTCTCCCCAGACTGCGGTCGGGCAAGCTCTTCAGCCATATCTCGAGCGTTTTTCTTTGCCCAGGCAGCATTTGGAGGAGATTTTGGATGGGGTGCGGATGGATCTGGAGGTCCGGCGCTATCTGACCTTTCGGGATCTGGAGCGGTACCTTTACCTGGTGGCCTCCGCAGTGGGACTGGTTTCCATTGAGATTTTTGGCTACCGGAATGCGACCGCACGGGACTATGCCATCTCCTTGGGGAAGGCCTTTCAGATCACCAATATCCTTCGGGACGTGCGGACGGATGCCCAAAGAGGGCGCATCTATCTGCCTTTGGAGGATTTGAGCCGTTTCGGGTATTCCGAGGGGGAGCTTCTGCGGTCCGTGTATGACGATCGCTTTGTCCGTTTGATGCAATCCCAGGCCGATCGCGCCGGGGAATTTTACCGGCAAGCGCAGCGGGCGCTTTCCGGGGAGGATTGGCGCCGCATGCTCCCGGCCAGGATCATGTCCGGAATTTATGGAGAGCTTCTCAATCGTATGGAGGCCGGAAAATTTAAGGTGTTTCAGAATTCATTTGAGCTTTCCCGCTGGAGAAAGATGGGCATTGCTTCCCGCGCTTTTCTTGCCCGAAGGTCCTAACAGACGCCTAGGCCCCTTGGATTTTCCGACGGGGAAGGTCCATTGAGGATCTATGTTTTTGAGTCCGAAAGACCCAGCTCCGGCTGGGTCCTTTTTTTGTGTTTTTTGGGCCCTTTGGCCCATGGCCAATTTTTCCGGATTTGCGACAATTATTTCCGCGTGGCTCAGTAGGCGCGCTACAAAATTCGATAGGAGGTCTTGTCCATTATGAAGCTTGGTTATGTCGGCAGTGTGGCGGCAGTGGCTGTTCTGCTGGTTGGCGGCGTTTCCTTTGCTCAGAGAGAGCCTGTTCAAGTCGTTTCGCCCCAACTGCTTGAGACCGCCACGGAGGGTGCCCGCGAAAAGCTTTCTGAGGATGTGAGGTTTGGCTGGGTCACCGTGGTGCCTTATACCCTACAGGTTCAAGAGCCTTTCTATCGAGTCGCGGTCATGTTTTACTCCCCTGTGCGCGACAAAAGGATCGAAGTTTCATTTGACGTCAATACCTATGGGGAGCGCCCTGATATTTTGCCTGAGTTTCTCATTGAGCCTGACCGGGTGAATTCCGCCCTACTGGTGGCGCCCGAGCAGGTTCGCGATAGAATCGGCGGTTCTTTTTCGACTGCACAGCTGTTTGAAGAGGCTCAGCGTTCTGCTAGTGAGAATACCTCAGAGCCGGTGGTCGAGGTGCTGGGGGTTGAGGCCCGGCTGGTTTATTCCAAGACGCATCAAGGTTTGAGGTGGGTGGTTTCCGTGCGTCAGAGGTTTTCGGACAACTTCGTGGATGTCTACGTTTACGAGAGAAGTGCGGAGTCTGGGGAGCGGGGGCCCACAGCGGTTGACCCGGGTGGCGATCAGGGTGTGCGGCAGGTAATTGGTGAAGCGCAGAGTCAGCTTCCCCAGGGTGTAGGTCAGACCGTCGCGGCTTTAACCGGCGAGCAGAAGGAGGAAAAAAAGCGCGATTATGTGAATTTGGGCTTTTTGGTGGGGAGGACCAGAAGCCGGAATGGGACCAGCACCGGCCTCAATGTTTTTTCCGAGTGGAACTTGGCCCGCGCGTTTCTTGAAACCAGCGATGATACCCGCGTCCCGATCTCCGTGCTTTCCATAAGGCCCAACCTCGTTTTGGCTTCCCAGGAATCCGTCAATCCAAATTGGACCGGGATTCGCTCCGGTTTCGGATTGGGGTATCAATCCGCGAGGCAGGCGCCGGATCAGGTTCTGTCCAAATCGCCGATTTTCTCCGTGCATGAGAAATGGATTATTCGGCCTCCTGTCAAAATAGGCTATGCCGAGCAAGTTCTCCAGCAACAGACCCAGAGCCTTTATTATCCCATTGCGGACATCATTTGGAGCATCCCCAGCGATTTCTTTGGTTTGGGTTTCGGGTTGGGGCCGGCCTATGTTTCCCAAAGGGGCCTGGCCCGCGTGGTGGAGAATATTTTTTTGGAGGGCAACCCCGTCCCGGCTGCGACGCGGGTGCTTTCTGAGAGCGAGTTCAACAAAAGCGGGGTGGCTTTGAGCGGAACCTTCCTGTTTAGGATTTCCATTTTGGAGGTTCAGTTTCAAAAACCGATCATCGGAGGGCTGGATCGGTTTCGCAACTTCTCGGTGGGACTCAAGATTCCGGTGCCGTTTTGAGAAGTTTCGCTTTTTGACTCCGATTCCTTGACTGTAGTATAATGAAAAGCCTCCCCTTTTCAGGGGTTTTCTCGAAAAGGGGAGGTTTTTTATGTTAGAGCGTCTCATTCCCTTCAGCCGTCCGGGTCTTTTCCGAAAACCTAGAAGCTGGCATCAAAATGTAAAACCCGGGCCTCCGGGTAAGGAGCCTCATGGCGCCTCCCCTGTCAGCGGCGGTCTCAAGGAGGCTGTGGAAAAAGCTCAAGAGGCGCTTTTGGCCGGTCAGCAGAAGGAGGGGTTTTGGTGCGCGGAGCTGCGGGCGGATACGACCCTGGAGTCGGACACGATCATGGCGCTTTTCTACCTGGACCTGGCCGACCCCCGGAAGGTCCAGAAGCTGGCCCGCCATATTCTGCATGAGCAGCTTCCAGATGGTGGTTGGAGCGTCTTCCGCCATGGCCCGGCGGACCTTTCCGCGACGGTAAAGGCCTATTGGGCTTTGAAATTTGCGGGACACTCCCCGGAGGAACCCGCCCTGAGGAAGGCCCGTGCCAGAATTGAGGATCTAGGAGGGATTCACCGGGTCAATACCTACTTGAAATTCTACATGGCCCTTTTTGGGCTCTACGATTGGGAAGGAGTTCCCACCATTCCTCCGGAGATCATGCTTTTTCCCAATTGGTTCTATTTTAATCTCTACTCCCTCTCCGCTTGGACGAGGGCCATTGTGGTGCCCTTGACCATCGTCTGGGCCCAGCGCCCCCAGATGCAGACCCCGCCCCAGGCTCGGCTGGATGAGCTCTTCGAGGATGAATGCCGCTTCATTCCTTTGAAAGAAGTGATGGCCCCGGTCCCCTTTTTTTCCTGGAAGAATTTCTTTCTTTGGTGGGATGTGGGTCTTAAGCGCCTGGAGGGCCATGGGCCGCATTTTTTAAGAACCTGGTCTTTGCGTTTGGCGGAGGAGTGGCTGTTGGAACACCTGGAGGATTCCGATGGCCTGGGAGCCATCTTTCCGGGGATCCTCAACACGCTGCTGGCGATGAAAGCGCTGGGTTACCCGGCTACGGACCCTCGCTTTCAGAGGCAGTTTGAGGAGTTGGAGGCGCTTTGGGTGGATCGGGGAGACTCCATCGAAGTGCAGCCTTGCTTTTCTCCCGTTTGGGACACCGCCATTTCGGTGGTCTCCTTGGCGGAGTCCGGGCTGCGCAGAGATCACCCGGCGTTGGTGCGCTCCGCCGAGTGGCTATTGGAGTGCGAGGTCCGGCGCAAAGGAGACTGGACGGTGCGCGATCCTCATCAGCATCCTGGGGGGTGGGCCTTTGAGTTCCACAATGAGTGGTACCCTGACATTGACGACACCGCCATGGTGCTTTTGGCCTTAAGGCAGATACAGTTGGAGGAGGGCTGGTCGCATGCCCGGGAAAAGGCCTGCCTGCGGGGTTTGCATTGGCTGTTGTCCATGCAGTGCCGCTCCGGAGGGTGGGCCGCCTTTGACCGGGACAATACCCAATGGATCTTCACCAAGATTCCCTTTGCGGACCACAACGCCATGATTGATCCTCCCACCGCGGATATCACCGGTCGGGTGCTGGAAATCTTGGGGCATATCGGGTATGACCGAAGCTACCCTTGCGTTCAAAGGGCGGTAGAGTTTTTGAAACGGGAACAGGAAAGGGATGGCTCTTGGTTCGGGCGGTGGGGAGTGAACTACCTCTATGGGACCTGGCAGGTGCTCCGGGGCCTGGCGGCCATCGGGGAGCCCATGGACCAGCTCCACACCCAGAAGGCTATCCGGTGGCTGAAATCCGTGCAGCATGAGGACGGGGGCTGGGGGGAGACCTGCGCCACCTATGAGAATCCCTCCCAAAAAGGGCGGGGGCCCAGCACGCCTTCTCAAACGGCTTGGGCGACCATGGGGCTTTTGGCTGCGGGATGGGTGCGGGATCCGGCGGTGGATCGCGGGATCGCCTATCTTTTGAGCGCCCAGAGCCAGGATGGAACTTGGGAGGAGGAAGAGTTCACTGGCACCGGATTTCCCGGGGTGTTCTATCTGGAGTACACTCTTTACCGCAACTATTTTCCGCTGCTGGCATTGGGTCTTTACCAGAGGCTTATGGGGGAGCCTAGCCTGGCGCCCCCTGCGGGGTTGCGGGCGCCCTCCCGCTCCGGTGTCGCACCGGAGAGCGTGCCGGCGGAGGAATATCTGATCGCTAGGGAAAACTGATTATGGCCGTTCCCTTCCGGATGCAGTGGAGGATGTTCACCTACGTCTTAAAGCAAAGACTGCGGGGCAACCCACGTTACCCTCTCGTCTTGATGCTGGAGCCTCTGTTTGCCTGCAACCTGGAATGCGCCGGCTGCGGAAAGATCCAGTACCCCGCCGATATCCTTCGCCAGCGTTTGACGCCCCAGCAGTGTTGGGAGGCCGCCGAGGAGTGCGGAGCCCCCATCGTTTCCATCGCTGGAGGAGAGCCCTTGGCTCACTCGGAGATCGATGCCATCGTGGAGGGGTTTGTGGCCCGCAAGAAGTTCGTCTACCTTTGCACCAACGCGATTCTTCTGGAGAAAAATCTCCATCGCTTTCAACCCTCCCCTTACCTCATCTTCAGCATCCACTTGGACGGTACAGAGAAGACCCATGACCGCATGGTCTGCCGGGAAGGGGTCTATCGGACGGCGGTACGGGCCCTGCGTTTGGCCAAGGAGAAGGGTTTTTACGTCATGACCAACACCACCATCTTTCAGGGAGAGGATTCCGAGGAGTTCCGGGAGTTCTTTGAGACCTTGACCGCCATGGGGGTGGACGGCATGATGATCTCTCCGGGCTATGCCTACGAGAAGGCGCCTCAACAGGATATTTTCCTGAAGCGAGGAGAGACCCACTCCTGGTTTTCCAAGACCCTGCGGGATTGGAGGAGGAAGGGGTGGGCCTTCAACCATTCCCCGTTTTACCTGGATTTTCTGGAAGGGAAGCGCGATTATGACTGTACCCCATGGGGAAATCCTCTGCGCAACCTCTTTGGCTGGCAGCGCCCTTGCTATCTGCAGCAGGAGGGCTACGCGAAGAGCTTCCGGGAGCTTCTGGAGACGACGGACTGGTCTAAGTACGGGTGCCGCTCCGGCAACCCCAAGTGCGCCCACTGCATGGTCCATGTGGGTTATGAGCCTTCTGCGGTGGCGGATTCTTTCTCCACGCCGGGAAAGTTTTTGGAGATGGTTTGGGACATTGTTACAACCCAAAGACCCCGCTCAAAGTCGAGGCCTGCTCCCGACCCCTCTCCGGGCGGGCGGCGGCCGCAGAAGCTGGAGATAGCGGTATGACTGAGGGCACACCCGGAAGCACCATGACGGGACTGGCCTTGGTCACGGGAGGAACGGGTTTTGTCGGCGCGCATGTCGTCCGGGAGCTTCTCCGGCGCGGCCTTTCAGTTCGCTGCCTGGTCCGGCCGGGCTCCGACCGCAGAAATATTAAGGGTTTGGCGGTCGAAACGGCGGAGGGGGATCTGCTTCGCCCGGAAACCTGGGACCCGGCCCTCTCCGGGGTCCGGTGGCTGTTTCACGTCGCCGCCGATTACCGGCTTTGGGTGCGAGATGCCGCCCATATGCGGCGCGTCAATGTGGAGGGGACCGTCCGGTTTCTTCAGGCCGCCTGGAAGGCGGGTGTCGAGAAGATGGTCTATACCTCCAGCGTGGCCGCGCTGGGATGCCCCGCCGGCAACGGGGAGGTGATGGATGAATCGAACCCCGCAGATCCCGGGGAAATCCACGGGGCCTACAAGTTTTCCAAATATCTTGCCGAGCGGGAAGTTTTGGATTTGGCGCGGCAGGGATGTCCGGTGGTCATCGTCAATCCCTCGGCTCCGATCGGTCCCTTGGACGTCAAGCCGACGCCTACGGGGAAGATCATCGTGGATTTTTTGAATCGCCGGATGCCGGCCTATCTGGACACGGGGTTGAACTTCGCGGCCGTAGAGGATGTCGCGGCCGGGCATGGGCTGGCGCTGGAGCGCGGTCGGGCCGGCGAGCGCTATATCCTGGGAGGGACCAATCTGACGCTGCAGGAGGCCTTCGGGATATTGAGCCGCTTCTCCGGGATTGCCTCTCCCCGGGTCCGGATCCCCTATTTCGTTGCCTGGGCGGCGGGAGCCGCGAGCATCGCCTGGGCCTCTTTGACCGGCGGAACGCCCCGCGTTCCCTTGGACGGCGTGCGGGTGGCGAAATACAAGATGTTCTTCTCCTCGGCCAAGGCGGAGCGGGAGCTGGGGTATCGGCCCGGCGACACCCGCCAGGCGTTTCTGAGGGCGGTCCGGTGGTTTGTGGAAAACGGATATGTTCGCAAGCCCCTTCCGCTTCCTGTGGCGATGGAGCCTGTGGCGTCATGAGAGTGACTTTTGCTTTTCCCACCGCTTTTGAGGCGCGGGCGTTTAGTTGCTCCGGGATGGCGCGGGTTTTGATCACCGGGGTGGGGCCATCCCAAGCCGCCCGGGAGGTCTCGGCCTATTTGGACAGGGAAAGCCCCGAAGGCCTGGTGCTCGCCGGATGGGCCGGGGCCCTGCAGCCCTATCTGAAAAGAGGGGATGTGGTGGCGGATGCGGACGGGGAGCGGTCCTTTTGGGAGAAGCATCTCTCGGGGGTTTCCCATTGGGGAAAAATCTATACTTCCCAGACGGTCCTGGGCACATTTCAGGAGAAGCAGGCCTGGGGTGTGTGCACCCAGGCCTTGGCGGTGGATATGGAGACGGCACAGGTCCGGGAGATGTGCCGCCGGCGCGGTGTTGCTTGTGTCGCCGTCCGTGCGATTTTGGACGAGCTCACCGAGGAGCTTCGGGTGCCTCCTCTGGAGCGTTCCGATTGGAAAGGGGTGGCACGGTATCTTTTGAAGAATCGAAGAAACCTTGCGGAGCTTTATCGCCTTTACCGGAGATCCCGGGAAAGCCGGGGAAGGCTGCGGAGCGTGCTGGCTCATGTCGCCGTATCTTAAGCGGTATTTTGAGAGTCGGGTTCCGAAGGTGGAGGAGGCCCTGCGCCGGTTTTCCCTTAGGTCGCGGCAGGAGCCGGATCTCATCCGGAAATCCATGCGGTACAGCCTTTTTGCCGGAGGCAAGAGGCTGCGCCCCGTTTTGGTCCTTGCGGCTGCGGAGTGTTGTGGAGAAAGGACCCGGCGGGTTTTGCCGACGGCCTGCGCGGTAGAGCTCATTCATACCTACTCCTTGATCCATGACGATCTGCCGGCAATGGACGACGACGATCTGCGTCGGGGAAAGCCCACCTGCCATAAGGTGTTTGGGGAGGGGATGGCCATTCTGGCGGGGGATGGGCTGTTGACCCATGCCTTTGAGCTTCTCGCAAAAAATGCCGCTTATGGGATCCCGCCGGCGAGAATTCCGGAAGCGATCCGGGTGATCGCCCGTGGCGCTGGAACCCAGGGGATGGTGGGCGGGCAGGTGCGGGATCTGTTGGCTCAGGGGTCACACCTCAATGGCAACCGATTGAGGGTAGTTCGTTTGGTGCAATATATTCATCGGCACAAGACGGCCTCCTTGATGGCCGCCTGCGTAGAGGCGGGGGCGATTCTGGCGGGAGCCCCCCGGGGGGAGAGGCGCGCCCTGAGGTCCTATGGCGAGCACATCGGGCTGGCCTTTCAGATCGCAGACGACATTTTGGATGTGACCGGGGATAAGAAAAAGTTAGGCAAAAGGGGCAGCGATCTCAAAAACAGGAAATTGACTTATCCTGCGCTGTATGGCCTGGTGGCCTCCAGGACTAAGGCTCGGCAACTGGTCCAAAAGGCCCACCGCGATTTGAGGGTTTTCGGCAGGCGAGCGCGGGTTTTTCATGAGTTGGCGGATTACATCATCCAGAGAGACCATTGAAAAATTCTGAAGACTTGAGGTGAGAGAATGAAAATCTTGGATCGGATTGACGGTCCGCAGGACCTAAAGGCACTGAGCTATGAGGAGGTGCGGCAGCTGGCCCAGGAGTGCCGGCACCTCATCATTGAAACCATCACCCAGCGTGGCGGGCATCTGGCCTCCAACCTTGGGGTGGTGGAGCTGACCTTGGCCCTGCACCGCGTCTTTGAGAGTCCTGTGGACCGTTTGGTGTGGGATACCTCCAACCAGTGCTATACCCATAAGCTGGTGACGGGCCGGAGGAAGGAGTTTTCCACCATCCGAGCCCCGGGAGGCCTTTCCGGATTTGCGGAGCCGAAAGAGAGTATCCACGATGTCCTGGCTGCGGGTCATGCGGGGACGGGCCTCTCCTACGCCCTGGGGGTTTCCCTGGCGCTTCAGCAAGAGGAGGCGGAGCCATACGTCGCGGCCATCGTGGGGGATGGGGCCTTGACCTCCGGGCCCAGCTATGAAGCTTTAAACAACATCATCCATTTGAAGCCCAAACGGCTGGTGGTGGTTTTTAACGACAACGGCTGGTCCATCTCCGAGAATGTCGGATGGCTCACCCACTGGAGAAACCGGATCATCTTGCATCCTTTCTATAAGCATCTGGTGGAGACCGGCCAGTGGCTGCTGGAGAAGCTTCCCCACGGGGGACAGGCCTGGGAGCTGGCCCGCAAGCTCAAGAGCTCGGTGGAAGGGTTGTTTCTGCCGAATTTGATTTGGGAGGAGATGGGGTTTCGCTACCTGGGTCCCATTGACGGGCACAACCAGCAGGACCTGGAGGAGGCTCTCAAGAGGAGCCGAGAGATTTCCCGGGATGGGACTCCCGTGGTGTTGCATGCCTTGACCCACAAGGGAAGGGGCTATTCTCTGGCGGAGGAAAATCCCTCTAAGTTTCACCAGCCTAGCACCCCTTCGGCCAAGGTCGCCGAGGTAGAGCGCTATACCTACTCCCAGGTGTTTGCCCGCACTCTCATAGAGCTGATGCGTGCAGATCGCAAGATTGTGGCCATCACCGCCGCCATGTTGGAAGGGACCGCCTTGAAGGAGGTGAAAAGGCACTTTCCGGATCGTGTGTTGGATGTAGGGATCGCGGAGGAGCATGCCGTCATCATGGCAGCGGGAATGGCCAAAGCGGGGCTCCGACCCGTGGTAGCCATTTACTCCACCTTTCTGCAGCGTTCCTACGATCAGCTGATCCATGACGTTTGTCTTCAAAGCCTCCCGGTGACGATCTGTATCGATCGGGCGGGACTGGTAGGGGATGACGGCAAAACGCATCACGGGATCTTCGACATTGCGTATACCCGCTCCATTCCCAATATGACGGTGGCCGCCCCGCAGGATGAAAACGAGCTGCAGCATCTGCTCTATACCGCGATTTATTCCGGTCGGCCCTTTGCCATCCGTTATCCCCGCGGACTGGGGCTGGGGGTGAAGCTGGACGCGAACCTGCAAACTCTCCCCGTTGGAAAAGGGGAGTTTTGCAAGGAGGGGAAGGATGTGACCTTGTTGGCCTATGGCTCGATGGTGTCGGTGGCCTGGGAGGTCTCCGAGCGGCTTTCCCGGGTGGGGGTTCGATGCGGGGTAGCGCATGCGCGGTTTGCAAAGCCTTTGGATCTGGAACTGATCCGTCGCGTCGTTTTAGGCTCTTCTCGCGTCTTGACGCTGGAGGAGGGAATGAAACATGGCGGCTTTGGGAGCGCCGTGCTGGAGGCTTGCCAGGAGGAGGCCCTTCCTACATCCCACATCCGCATCCATGGGATTGCGGATCAGTTCGTAGAACACAGCCCTGCGGTTCTTCAGCGAGCTCAGTTGAAGATAGACGCGGAGGGCGTTTTGGAGAAGGTCTTTGAGCTCTATCCGGATCTGATCCGCCAGGATGGGGTGCCGGAGGAATCTCGGCGGGAAAAGAGCCAGGAGAAAGAAACGGTCCGATGGTAGGTTCGGGGCTTGGGGTGGAAAGATTGCTTTTAGCGAGGCTGCGCGGATTCTGCGCCGGGGTGGTGCGCGCCATCGATGTGGTGGAAGAGGCCCTGAAGCTCTGCGGGAAACCGGTCTATGTGCGCCATGAAATCATCCACAACCGTTTTGTGGTGGAGGACTTAGGGCGTAAGGGAGCCCTCTTTGTGGAGGAGCTCAGCGAGGTGCCGGAGGGATCCTGGGTCATCTTTTCGGCGCATGGGATCAGCCCGCAGGTGCGACGGGAGGCGGTTCAGAGAAGGCTCAAGGTCATTGACGCCACCTGTCCCTTGGTGACCAAGGTGCACTTGGAGGCCATCCAGTATGCCAAAAAGGGTTACACCATCATTCTCATCGGCCACGGCGATCATGTGGAAACCATCGGTACGATGGGGGAGGCCCCTGAGGCCATCCGGGTGGTGGGCACCCGAGCGGAGGCGGAGACGGTCGAGGTATCCGATTCCCGTAAGGTGGCCTATCTCACCCAGACCACCTTGAGCCTGGATGACACCCGGGAGATTGTGGGAGTGCTCCAGAGGAGATTTCCGGAGTTGGCTCCCCCTAATAAGGATGACATCTGCTATGCCACCCAGAACCGTCAGAACGCCGTCAAGGCCATGGCTCCCCATATTGATCTTCTGCTGGTTTTGGGGGCGCCCAACAGCTCCAATTCGGTCCGCTTGTGCGAGGTGGCCAAGTCTTGCGGGGTGCGCGCCCATTTGATCGAGAGGGCTTCGGACATTCGCCTTCCGTGGCTGGAGGGGGTCCGGAGTTTGGGATTGACCGCCAGCGCTTCGGCTCCGGAGGTTTTGGTTCAGGAGGTGGTGTATTTTTGCCGTGAGGAGCTGGGGGTTCGGAAGGTGGAAGAGTTTGAAACGGTGGAGGAGAACATGAAGTTTTCCCTCCCCTATGAGCTGGAGAAGTTGCGGTCGCAGGTGGGCTTAAGGTCCTAGAGAGGCCTAGGCCTAAAGACCGGCGCAAGATAGGACCTTTGTTCCTTGCGCTCTTTTTAAAAATCCCGTAGGATGGAAGGGTCCATGAACCAGCGACAATACGAAACGGTTTTTATTGTCAAGCCGGAGCTCTCGGACGCTCAGGCCGCGGAGTTTTTGAGTAAGACAAAAAACCTCATTGCCAATGAGGGTGGCCGGTGTTTGAACGAAGAGGTTTGGGGACGGCGCAAGTTGGCCTACCCCATCCAACGGGAGCGGGAGGGGGTGTACATTCAGATCCGCTTTGAATCCCCGCCCCCGGTTATCTCCAAACTGGAATACCATTATCGAACCTCGGAACCGGTGTTGCGGTTCTTGACAGTTTTGGAGCAACGCGCGGACCGAAAGAAGGAAAAGAAGGAGAAGAGGGAGAAGAAGGAGCTTAAACCATGACCGAGGGCCTGCCCGAGGAAATGGTTAAATCAGTATACGAGGAGATTTAACCATGAGTACCATTCGAATACCAGAACAAAATCAGGTGTTCTTAGCCGGACGGTTGACCCGGGATCCGGAGCTTCGCTTTACCCAAAAGGGACAGGCGGTCTGTCACTTCGATCTTGCGGCCAACCGGCGCTATCGCGACGGCTCAGGGGAGTGGAAGGATGACGTGACCTTCGTGCCCGTCGTCGTTTGGCGGGAGATAGCCCAGCGCTGCAAGGAAAGACTGAAGAAGGGAAGTCCCGTGTGCGTAGAGGGCCGTCTGCGGGGGCGGGAGTATGAAGACAAGAGCGGAAACAAAAGAAAGGTTCTGGAGGTGGATGCCCGGCGCGTCCAGTTTCTGCAGACCCGCGATGCGGCCCAGGCGGGGGCCGATCCCGTCGAGGAGGGGGCGGAACCCGATGCTCCCGAAACGGCGAATGTAAATTCCGATTCGGAAGAGGTCCCGTTCTAAAGAAATGGCAGACGATACGGTAGCGTCCCCCGCGGTGACCGCTCGAACCCCCGCCTCCGGCAGAACTTTCCGGGGGGATGCGAGGGGTGGGCGACGGGGGGGACCCCCGAGAAGGCGGAAGGTCTGCCGCTTTTGCGTGGATCAGGTGGGCTGGATTGACTATAAGCAGGTCCAGGTGTTGCGCAGTTTTGTGACTGATCGGGGAAGAATTCTCTCTTCGCGGATCAGTGGCAATTGCGCAAAGCATCAGAGGGGATTGGCGGAGGCCATTGAACGCGCTCGGCACCTGGCCCTTCTGTCTTTTGTCTCTAATTGAGATGGAAGTCATTTTGCGGGCGGACGTTTTAAAGTTGGGAAGACCGGGAGAGAAAAAGAGGGTGGCTCCGGGATATGCCCGCAATTACCTGATTCCCAACGGGCTGGTTTGGGAAGCGACCCCGGGGAACCTCCGCCTCTGGGAGAAGGAGAAAGAGAAAAGGCAAAAGGAGGCGGAGCAGCGCCTTCAAAACGCCAGAGAGAGGGGAGGGCGTTTGGCCC
Source organism: Elusimicrobiota bacterium (assembly GCA_016204975.1). GTDB lineage: Bacteria > Elusimicrobiota > Elusimicrobia > JACQJP01 > JACQJP01 > JACQJP01. The sequence continues at coordinate 7,449 of JACQJP010000053.1, read as the reverse complement.
AGGTGGTGCTTCATTTTTCCCGCCCCGTTGGAGAGGAGAACAAGCTGTTTGGCTCGGTCAGCCGGATGGATTTATGGAAGAGCTTGAAGTCCGCCGGGTTTGAGGTGGAGAAGAATCAGATTTTGTTGGAGGCTCCTTTGAGGACAGTTGGGGACCACCGGGTATCGGTGTTGCTGCATCCGGAGGTGACGATTTCCATCGGCGTTACCATAGTCCCCCGGGCCTCCTAGAAAGATGACCACAACTAATCTAGATCGTCTGCCCCCGCAATCCCTCGAAGCGGAGATGGCTGTCTTGGGTTCCATGCTCATTGATGCCGAGGCGATCGCCAAGGCCATTGACTGGGTTCGGGAGAAGGATTTCTACCGACCTGCCCATCGCCGAATTTTCTCAGCGCTCCTTAAGCTTTTTGAAGGCCAAGAAGGAGTGGATGTGGTGACCGTGGGAGAAGAACTCAAGCGCAACCAGGTTTTAGAGGAGGTGGGCGGGATTTCCTATCTGACGGAGCTCATCCATTCCGTCTCCACCGCGGCGCACGTGGAGCACTATGCCAAGATCGTCCGTGAAAAGTCCGTTTTGCGGGATTTGATCGCCGCCTCCACCCGGATCGTCACCCAGTGTTATGAAGGTTCGCAGGAGGTTCCTCGGCTTTTGGATGAGGCGGAGGCCGCCATTTATTCCATTGCGGAGCGCCAGACCTTTCATGGGTTTCAGACCACTTCCAAATTGACCCATGAGATCATCGAGTATATCGAGATGCTGCATCAGCGCAAGGTGCATGTGACCGGGGTGCCCACGGGCTTTGTGGAGTTTGACAAAATTACCTCGGGTTTCCAGAAGTCGGATTTCATCATCCTTGCGGCCAGACCCTCCGTGGGAAAAACCGCCCTGGCCCTCAATATCGCCTCCCACGTGGGGATTGATGTGGGAATGCCCGTGGCCATCTTCTCTTTGGAGATGGGCGCTCAGGCGGTTTTGCTGCGGATGTTGTGCAGCCGGGCCCGGGCAAACCTGCATAAGGTGCGCAGCGGTTACCTGGAGGCTCGTTTTTGGACGCGCCTGACCAACGCGGCGGTCAGCATCTCAGAGGCGCCGATTTTTGTAGACGATACGCCGGGCCTTTCGGTCTTGGAACTTCGTTCCCGCTGCCGCCGCCTGTGCGCGGATCTGAAGTCCCAGGGAAAGGAACTGGCCTTGGTGATCGTCGATTATCTGCAGCTTCTGCGGGGAGCCAGCCTGCGCTCCGAGAGCCGTCAGCAGGAGGTCTCCGAGATTTCCCGCTCCTTGAAAAATATGGCGCGTGACTTGCACCTTCCTGTGGTTGCGCTCTCGCAGCTTTCGAGGCGTCCGGAGGAAAAAGGACGGGATGGCCGGCCTCAACTGGCGGATCTTCGGGAAAGCGGGGCCCTGGAACAGGATTCCGATTTGGTTTCCTTCATCTATAGGGAGTTTGTTTACAAGCCCTCTGATTTGGAGCTGGAAAGCAAAGCGGAACTGATCGTGGCCAAGCAGCGCAACGGCCCGACGGGCTCCATCCCCCTAAGTTTCTTGAAGGATTGGGCGAGCTTTGAGAATTTCTCCAGCCAGCCGGACGTCCCGGAGCCGGTGAGCCAGCAACCCGTGGCCTAGCATCCGCCGCGCCTCTGGTGCTTCATGGTCCCTGGAGCTCTTAATTTTTACCGCCCCACCTGGGTGGAGGTGAGCCTCTCCGCGATGGAGGGCAACCTCCGGCGTCTCCGGGAAAGGCTGACTTCCGGCGCCCAGGTGCTGCCGGTCGTGAAGGCCGATGGGTATGGCCACGGGGCATTGGAGATTGCCAGGCGGTTTTCTGCAGTGGGGGTTTATGGCTTTGGGGTTTCCTCTTTGGAGGAGGCCCTGAGGCTTCGGGAAGGCGGCATTCAGGCCCCCCTTCTCCTTTTAGGAAGCCTCTATCCTCTGGAAAATATCCGCCCGGCCCTCCAGGCAGGCATTGATCTCACCGTGGCGAGTTTGGAGGCGGCCGAAGAGCTGGTCCGTATCTCGCAGGAGCTGCGTTGCCGGGCTCGGGCGCATCTGAAGGTGGATACGGGAATGGGCCGGATTGGGGTTTCTCCCTCCGGGGCGCCTGGGGTCTTGGAGGCTTTGGGAAGGTCCTCTTGGGTGGAACTGGAGGGAATCTACAGCCATTTTTCCTGCGCCGACTCCGACCCGGAGTACAGCCGCAGTCAGCTGGAGGCCTTTCTTGTCTTAAAGCGGGAAGTTCTCTCCCACTTTAAGCCCCGGACTCCCGTGCGGTTTCATATGGCCAACTCCGCGGCCATCTTGAAGTTTCCGGAGTCCCATCTGGACTTGGTGCGGCCGGGGCTGGCTCTCTATGGGCTGATGGAAGGTTTTGATCCGGCTCTGAGCTGGAAGAGCCGGGTGGTCTTTCTCAAGACCGTCGGGAAGGGCGCGCGGATCGGTTATGATGGCGGCTTTAGGACCTCTCGAATTTCGCGCATCGCAACGCTGCCGGTGGGTTATGCGGACGGAATTTTTCGCCGGCTTTCCTCCAGGGGCTCCGTGCTGATTCGAGGCCGGAGGTACCCCATCGTCGGCCATGTGACCATGGATATGCTGATGGTGGATGTGACGGATTTAAAGGAGGCGGGCGTCGGGGAGGAGACGGTTTTGATCGGTTCTCAGGGAAAGTCCAGCATCTCCGTTCAAGAGGTGGCGGGCTGGGCAGAGAGGATTCCCTATGAGGTGGTGTGCGGAATTTCCGCCAGAGTCCCGAGGGTTTATGTATAGCTGGATTTTGTATGGCGCGACTAAAGACCGTCTATAAGTGTCAAGAGTGCGGGTTTGAAGGGCTCAAGTGGTCCGGCCAGTGTTCCGACTGCGGCCGTTGGAACACGTTGGTAGAGGAGGCGGTGGAGGCCGGCCGCGCCGCTCGGACGGGCGGGCGTTCTCTAGCCGCCTTAAGCTCCGAGGTGGTCAGGGCGTCGGAACTGAAGGTCCACTCGGACGGTCTGCGGCACCCCACCGGGATCGGGGAGTTTGACCGGCTGTTGGGCGGGGGTTTGGTGGAGGCGCAGGTTCTCCTTTTGGGCGGGGAGCCTGGGGTGGGGAAGTCCACCTTGATGCTTCAGATTGCCTCACGGTTTTCCCGGGTCGGGAAGGTGCTCTATGTCAGCGGGGAAGAATCCATCGAACAGATCGCCCAGCGGGCTGTGCGCTTAGGGTGCGAAGCCGGAAAGCTTTTTTTTCTTTCGGAGACCCGGCTGGAGAGAATTGTGGAGGTGATGCGGGAGGTTTCCCCGAAATGGATCGTGCTGGATTCGATACAAACGGTTTATCGGGAAGAGCTTCCCAACGCCCCCGGGTCGGTCACACAGGTTCGGGAGTGTGCCGGGGAGCTGTTGCGGCTGGCCAAGTCCTCCGGGATTGGAATTTTTTTGCTGGGCCATGTGACCAAGGAGGGAGACCTAGCCGGCCCGCGCGTTTTGGAGCATCTAGTAGACACCGTGCTCTATTTTGAGTCGGAATCGCAGCACTCCCTTCGGGTTTTGCGGGTCTATAAGAACCGCTTTGGACCTACGCAGGAGGTGGGGCTCTTTGAGATGCAGGAGCGGGGGCTCAAAGAGGTCCTCAATGCCTCCTCCTTCTTTTTGCAGGAGCGCAGCACAAATCCTCTCTCCGGCTCTTGCATCTCCGCCTCCCTGGAAGGTTCCAGGCCCCTTTTGGTGGATATCCAGGCGCTGGTGAGCCGAAGTCCTTATGGCATTCCCCGGCGCATGGCGACCGGCCTGGACTTAAACCGCGTCCTGATTTTAGTGGCGGTTTTGGAAAGAAGACTGAGACTGCGCCTGGAAGGGCATGACCTCTTCGTCAGTGTGGCGGGAGGCATTCGGCTCAAGGAGCCGGCCTTGGACCTGGCGGTCTGCGCCGCCCTCTTGAGCGCCTTGAAGGATGCTCCTTGGGATGCTCAGTGGATGTTTCTTGGGGAGGTGGGACTTTCCGGAGAGATCCGCCGCGTGCCGAGGTTGGCGGAGCGACTGATGGAGGCTGAGAAGCTGGGATTTCGCAAGGCTTTCATTCCGGCCAGGTCCTTTTCGGAGCTTCGCCGGGAAGGATGGAAGATCGAACGGGCCCCGCTGGAGCATCTCTCCGAAATCCTTTCGCAACTTCATTCTGGTCCCGTGAGTTCTCCATCGGAGGGGATCCGCACATGATCATTTGGGTGGTTCGTTTGGCGGTGGTGGCGGCAGGACCTGCGATCGGCTATCTTCAGATTTCCCAGGATGCCAGAGGGCTTCTGATCGGTGTGGGGGTGGCACTTCTGGCGATTGCAACTGAGATTTTGGTTGAGAAGGTTCCTCTGACCAGTTTGATCGTCGGAAGCTTGGGCGCGGTCCTGGGGATTGTTACGGCGGAGCTTTTGGGATATTTTGTTTCCCAGATGGAGAGCCAGCGCCTTCTGAGCCTCTGGCGGCGCTACGATCTTTTGGTTCGGATCTTTTTGGCTTGGATCGGCTTTGCCGTGGCGGTCCATAAGCTTCCGGAGATTGACCAACTGGATCGGGATATTCTAGCTTGGGGCAGAAAAAGAGGAAAGCATATCCGGGTGGTGGATACCAGCGCCATCATAGACGGTCGACTGGTGGATGTGTGCGAGGCCCATTTTATCTCCGGGACGCTGGCGGTACCTCGGTTTGTTTTGACGGAACTGCATGCCTTGGCGGATTCTCCGGCGGCCGAGGTGCGGGCGAAGGGGCGCAGGGGGTTGGACATGCTGGCGCGGCTCCAGGAGAATCGAGAGGTCAGCGTAAGAATCTTGGAACAGGATTTTCCGGATGTCTCCGATGTGGATGCCAAAGTGGTTCGGTTGGCCAAGGAGCTTGGGGGAGGGGTCCTCACCACGGATTTTAACCTCAATAAGGTGGCGGCCTTGGAGGGGGTGCTGGTTTTGAACGTCAACGACCTTTCCAATGCTCTGAGGCCGGTTGTTCTGCCGGGTGAGAGCATGTCCTTGTTTGTCATGAAGGAAGGCAAGGAAAAGGAGCAGGGAATTGGGTATCTAGACAACGGGACGATGGTGGTGGTTGAGGACGGCAAGCGCTATATCGGCAAGCGTGTGGAAGTGGTGGTTTCCTCCATTCTTCAGACCTCCGCGGGAAGAATGATTTTTACCCGCATCAAAACGCCTTCCTGAAAAGAATGCCCAGGGATGTCGGAGTCCTTCTGGTGGCGGCGGGACAGGGGGTTCGATTCGGCACCGGCCTTCCCAAACAGTTTCTCCCTTTGTGGGGCCGTCCCATGCTGGGTTGGAGTCTGAGGGCCTTTCAGAAATTTCCTTCCGTTCGCAACATCGTTTTGGTCGTTCCCAAAGAGTGGGTGAGGGTGTGCCGGGGATGGTTTTCCGAAGGTCAGGATGGGGTTTCTGTGGTGGCGGGAGGCGCCACGCGCCTGGGGTCTGTCCGCCGGGGTCTGCGGGTGCTGTCTCCGAAATGCCTCTGGGTGATGGTCCACGATGGGGCCAGACCCTTGGTATCTGAAGCGGTGATTCGGCGCTGCCTTCAGGCGGCCCACCGCACAGGGGCGGCGGTGGCAGGGATTCCGGCGCGGGAGACTCTCAAATGTGTTACCGGCAATGGTGCTTCCCCCTGGGTTCGTCAGACCCCCCGGCGGGAGGATTTTTGGGTGGCCCAGACCCCCCAGTGCTACCGGAGAAAGATTCTGGCTCAAGCCTTGAGCTCCTTCGCCCAGGTGCGGGAAGCCAGCGATGAATCCCAATTGGTGGAACGCGCCGGAGGACGGGTTCGGATGGTTTCGGGGGCTGTGGAGAATATCAAGGTCACTACCCCTGAGGATTTTCGGGTGGCCGAGATGTTTTTAGGGAATTCTTTTGCCCCCGCTTTTGCGCGCATTGGCTTTGGCTACGACATTCACCGCTTGGTTTCTGGGCGGCGTCTCTTTTTGGGTGGGCTCAAGATTGCCTATGGAAAGGGCCTTCAGGGGCATTCGGACGGGGATGTGCTGCTCCATGCGGTGGGGGACGCCCTATTGGGCGCGGCGGCCTTGGGGGATTTGGGAAGATATTTTTCCTCTCGAAACCCCAAATGGAAGGGGATCGCCAGCCGAAAGATACTTCAGTCTATTTTAAAGAAGCTTGAGGTAAAGCGCTTCAGGCCGCTGCAGTTGGATGTGACCCTGGTGGCGGAGGAGCCCCGGTTGGCTTCTCGCCTCCCCGCTATTCGCAGCTCTCTGTCTCGGATCTTGAAAATGGATGCGCGCTGGATCAACGTCAAGGCCAAGAGTTCCGATGGGTTGGGACCGATTGGGCGGGGAGAGGCGATTGCAGCTTATGCCGTGGCGACGTTGGCCGAGAGGGGGTCATTGGATCCGGGACCCGATGCAGGAGATTTTTCTCTATAACACCCTGACTCACCGCAAGGAGGCCTTGGCGCCTCTAAGGCCCGCGCACATCGGGCTCTATACCTGCGGTCCCACCGTCTATAACTACGCGCATATCGGAAATTTCCGGACCTTTGTTTTTGAGGATTTTCTGCGCCGCGCTCTGGAGTTTTTTGGTTTTTCCGTCACGCACGTCATGAATATTACCGATGTGGGGCATCTGGTTTCGGACGCCGACGAGGGGGAGGACAAGGTGGAGTTGGAAGCTTCTCGCCAGAGCAAGAGCGCCCGGGAGATCGCTCAGTTTTATACCCGGGCCTTTTTTGAGGACGCAGAGGCCTTGGCTCTGTGCCGTCCCCACCAAGTGCCTCGGGCCACGGACCACATTCCGGAGATGCTGGCGCTGATTCGGAGGATGGAACAGGGGGGATACACCTACCGCACCGAGGATGGCGTCTACTTCGACACCTCGCGCTTTCCCCGCTACGGGGCGCTTCACCCGACATCCTTGTCCGGACAGCGTCCCGGGGCGCGGGTGGAACCGGATCCCAAGAAAAAAAATCCACAGGATTTTGCCTTGTGGAAATTTTCCCCGAAGAGCCCAAAAAGGCAGATGGAATGGGACTCCCCCTGGGGCCGAGGTTTTCCCGGTTGGCATATTGAGTGCAGCGCCATGTCTATGAAATATCTGGGGGAATCGTTTGACATCCATTGCGGCGGGGCGGACCATACTCCCATCCACCACACCAACGAGATCGCCCAGTCGGAGGCGGCGACCGGCCGAAGTCCCTTTGTGCGGTTCTGGCTCCATGGGGAGTTTCTGGTTTTTGGGCCGAAGATGAAGATGGCCAAATCGGCGGGGGAGTTTATTACCGTTCGGACGCTGCGGGAGAAAGACCTGGACCCTTTAAGCCTTCGGTACCTCTATGCCACCGCCCATTATCGGACCCCCTTGGAGTTTAGTTGGGACTCCTTGGAGGCGGCTCAAAAGGCGCTTCAGACGTTGCGAGGGCACCTTCAGTCCTGGATGGAGGAGCCGCAGGCCGGGCCCCAAAGGCGTGTTGAGCCGGCACT
>JACQJP010000052.1 GCA_016204975.1 Elusimicrobiota bacterium | reverse complement strand
GACCGCCCAGACTACACCAATAGCGGTTTTAAATTCAGCTATGACACCAAAAACCTCCAAATCGGGGACTATGCCGTCAAAGCCATCGTCTTTGACAGCAAGGGAGCCTCTACCTCATTGGGTTCCAAAACCATCACGATCAGCCCACGCATTCTGGGAGCTACCAGCTTTGATGAAGTCATGCAGATCCTTCAAGAAGACCAATTGATATACGAAGCCAGTATGTTATTAGAGGAACTCACAACGAGTAAACTGACCACAAGACTAGTCTTGGATATATTCACCCTAGATATGCGCCATATTGCCAGGTTCTACTTTACCCTAACCCAGGATGTCGGCTCGAGCGCTTATACGATTGTCTTCAATGGCTCAGCCAGACCTACATCCCAATGACAGTCTTTGCCATGCATCCTAACTCATCAGCGTATAAGGGGAGCATGAAGGTTCTAAAAAATGTTTTGATTTGTATCCTGGGGATTGGAATAGGGGGGATATCGGTCGTCAAGAGTAGGGCACAAAGCTGCACCGATTGTAATCCCACGGATCCTAGATTCTTTAACACAACAGAAGTGGCTGGAGTGCCTGTGGATCGCCCCACGCTCAATGCTGGGCTCTTTTCCATTCCGTTTATTGGACAAGCAGCAGGAATCGGACATTTACTTTGTGGAATGTCGCATGGAGCCTACAACGATTTAGGGGCGATTGGACCCAACGATGGCGTCGGCCTACTAGGAGAATGGCTTGGAGAGAAAATGCGCAATGGGCTAGACCTGCTGCGCAACTGCCAGCAAGGACAACTCTCTTCCCCCTGGGATTGTGTAGAAAAATGCCCGGAGGGTACAATCCGTGATCCCTCAACCGGAAAATGCAGTGGAATCGGTGGAGGAGGGGGAGGGGGCGAACCAGCGCCGGGTGAACCGTGCGAGGTTTTGGGAGAATGTTCGGACCCTTGGGGCCCGCCCCCCCCGGACCCTTGGGGCCCTTGGCCCGCGGACCCTTTCACATGTCCAAACACTTGCCCTGCAAATCAAATGCAAGAACCTTATCCCGATTGTAGATGCACGGGCGTAACCACGACCTTAAATTTTTGCCCTGGCGTTAGTTGTTCTCCGGGATACCGCCCTGAGTACACTCAGGATTGCCGGTGTGTTCCCTCAGGAGGAGGAGGCGGAGGCGGAGGATGTTTTGTAGCTGGGACGAAGGTCCTGACCCCTAACGGAGAGGTTGCTATTGAGCAGATTGCCATAGGGGATAAGGTCTTTTCTGTGGATCCGGATAGTTTGAAGCTGGTGCCCCACAAAGTCATTAAGCTGCACCGCCACAACGTGGATGAAGTTCTACGTGTTGCTTTTTCCAATGGCACATCGCTCCAAATGACCCCGCCACACCGCTTTTTCGATCCAAGGTCTAAGGAATATAAGGCGATCGCTAAGTTCAAAGCTGGGGATGAGGTTCTGTTTTTTAAGGAGAAGGGAGCTCCCTCTCAGAAAATAAAAATAGCCGGCATAGAGACGTTGCCCAGGGAGGAGGTTCAGGTATTCAATCTAACCTTGGATGGAGAGTTCAAAAACTATCTGTCTGGCGGCGTCTTAGTGCACAATTTGAAAGATGCCCCGGGTGGGGGTACAGGTGTCGGTGGAAGCGGCAACTGTCGTTACGGTGTGAACGCAGACAACTCTTGCATGTAATAACTCTCTCTATTGGGGTTTGGGGAAGTAGCTGTAGCGGAAGTTGAGGACGCCTAAGAGATCCCATCCCCCCTTGAATTTTAGATAGGCCAGGTCGAAGTTCATGTGCAGGAGTCTTCCCAGCCGCAGGTTCAGGAGGTAGGGCGAAGCGGGGGCCCCGGTGGGTTTGAGGTATTCCAACTCAACGGGAAATTTCCAGTGGGGGTAGAGGATGAGGTTGGTAAAAAAAAGGCTGTCGGAGGTGGCCCGTTGGTTGGGGTGCCCGGAGAGGTTCAGCGCCTCCGGGGTGAGAAACTCCGATAGAAAGGAGATTTTGTCCACGGAATTTCCCCCCATCCATCCCAGGCCGGCGAGGATCCTGGGCCAGAAACGTTTGCTGACGACAAAGTAGGCCCCGCTTAAGGCCTTGGTGCTTTCCTTATCCACCTTGACCGTGGCCTGGGGGGTCTGCAGGTCCGGCTGGGGGGCGTCTTTGAACAGGAAGGTTCCCTCCGCCCCCACCGCGACCGCAGGGAGATATCGCCCTTCTTTTTGAATCTGCATTTTTCCATCGGCGGTCAGGAGCCAGACTCCCACCCGGTCGATGAAATTGGTTTTCTTGGTGGTCCAGTCGAGGCTGTTTTTTCCGTAAAGGCGCCCGATATAGTAGGAAGCGTTGAAGTCCAGGGCCAATCCAATCCCTTCCTTGCGGTTGCCCCGGTAGGCGGTGGGGGTCAGAAGGACACCGGGGGCGGTGGGGATCCGCACCGTCTGGGTGCTTTGACTCAGGAGAATGCTCTGGGCGCACAGAGGCAGCGGAAGGGCCAGCGTGAGCAATAGGATGAAGAATCTTAGAGCCATCCCAGCCCTCGATGCAGGACTTGGAGAATCAGATTGGTGATCAAACCCGCTCCGATATCGTCCAGGACCACGCCCCATCCCTTGGGCAGCCGCTCCAGGCTCCGTAGGAGGTTGGGTTTATAGACGTCGAACAGGCGAAACAAAAGGAAGGCACAGGCCACAAGCGCAGGGCGGAAGGGGAAGGTGGCGACGGCGGCCCAGAATCCCAGGGTTTCATCCAAGAGGATCCGGGGATCGTCCCGCCGCGCAAAGGCGATTTCCGCCAAGCTGCAGATGCCGACCCCCACCAGGACGGCGCAGCCTAAAAAGAGGAGGAAGGTCGCGGGCCTTTGAGGAAGCCAAGGCAAGAGCAACACCCCCCAGAGGGCTCCCAGGATTCCCGCCCCGGTCCAGAGGGTTCTTTTGAAGTAGCGGACCGGGAGATAGCTCACGAAGAAGCCGCTGGCCAACATTTTGGAGATGAAGAGGAGGAGGGTCAAGATTTTGGTGACTCGATCCAAGATTGTTTCAGGAGCTGCCAATTCTTCCGGAGGTATACGAGCGCGGTAGCCCAGGTGACGGCACACATGAAAAGTAAGTATATCCAAACCCAATCCAGCAGCTGTTGAGTCGCTTCATACAGCCAGGGTTCGCTCGGGGCGTACTGTATCTCGTAGGTGGTTGCCAGCAGGGCAAGTAAAAGGAGCAGGGTTCCAAAGACTTGGCACCCCATCTTCCATTTGCCCCACCGTTCTGCGGTCAAGAGGCGTCCCTGGGTGAGAGCTAGGAGCCGAATCCCCATCATGATAAATTCTCTGGCCACAATCAGCGTGACCGGCCACATGGGAAGCACCAGCTCGTTTGCCCCCAGGCAGGCTAAAAGGGCCATGAGGATCAGTATCTTATCCGCGATGGGATCTGTCAGGGCTCCGAATTGGCTGGTGCGGTCGGAGCGCCGGGCGATCAGTCCGTCCAGGAGGTCGGTGCCGACCGCCAGCAAAAAAAACAGGCAGGCGGCCAGGCGGGTCCAGAAGTTGGATGGGATGGTGAGAAAGAGTATGAGAAAGGCCAGGATCACCCGTCCCAGGGTGAGCTGATTGGGAAGGTTTCTGGGAGAGCGTGCTAGCGAGGGAACTCTTCTGGATTCAATATCCATTGTCCAGGTTCCGTTTGCGGCAGCGTGTCCCAGGAGAGGGGTTTTCCGTTGAAGGTGAGCTTCAAAAACTGTGGGGTGTTGACCCGGATGCTGACCGGGCGGGTGAGCCGCCATGCGTGCGATTGGGCCGGGGCGAGGGTGCCCTCCAACAAGAGCCGCCGGCCTGTCTCTAGCCGTACCCAGACCCTTTCCTGGGCCTGGATTTTTAGGTTCCAGACCGGGCTGGGCAGGGCTTGGTAGGCGGTGGAGGGCTCCTCGGCGGGCTCGGGGTGAGTTCGGGGGGATCTGGTTTTTTCATAGCTCCAGTAGCCTAGCCCCAACAGGATCAGGGCCCCAAAGGCCAGAAAAGGAAGGAGCGGAAAAGCCAGGCGGCGGCCTTCACCCCAGCCGGGGGCGGTGGGGGCAGAGGGGGAGATCGGAGGGGCGGGAGCGGGGGTTGGAGATTCGGCAGGCTGGGGTGCTTCTTCCCAGGGCAGTCCCAGGTATTGGCTGTAGCTTTTTAGAAAGAACTGGGCATAAATGGGGTGGAGGGAAGTTTTCCAATCATCGGACTCCATGGCTTGGAGGATGCTTTTGGAAATCCGGATCTCCTGGTAGATGGCCTCCAGCGAGAGACCTTTTTGGAGGCGGGCCTCCTTCAATTTTTTTCCTAGGTTGTCCATGCGCCCTCAAGCGAGCTTTCTGTCATTTCAGTGGAGAAGTTACCATATTTTTATTCCAAGAGGTTGAGGATTGTGGTTCCCCGGGGGGCTTTGAAGCGAAATAGGGAATCGGTGAGGGTGGGATTTTCCTCAATGGAGTGGATTTGGAGCAGGGATTGGAAGTTTTCCATTTGGAGTTTTACCCGCAGTATCTGGAGATCCCTCTTGCGTAGTTGCGCGGAAGCGACGAAGGGAGCCGTGGTTTCCTTGGGAGTTAAAGAAAGCCATAGGTCCTGTTCGGTCTGGGTGTCTATGCGGAGGGTGTAGTTTTGGGTAAGGTCGAGGTAGAAGGAGGCATTCAGGAACCAGCGGGGAAGTTCCTGCTTTTTTCTCCACTTTTCCCAAGAGATGCGATAGGCCAGGCGGTCTTCCGGAAAGTAGCTCCAGACCGTTTTACCATCGGAGAGGGTGAGGCTGCCTTGAGGAGAACCGTATTCGATGCGGAATTGGTCCGTGGGCCTGGCCCACAGCGTTCCGGAAAGTGTCAGGGGCTGCGCGGGGATGTCCGGGTAGGAGACCTCTTGTGTAAAGGTGAGCTGCACCGACATTGCAGCGGTGGCTTTGCTCTGGAGCTTCTCTGACAAAAGCTCTACCGTCCAAACGGGCGAGGCATGCCCCAAGGCGTGGAGGCCGGGGAGGAGACCGCAAAGCAGCAGGATTCTGAGTGTTTTAATTTTGCAGCTTTGCATTTCTCTCCAAGGTATTCAGATGAGTCTCAATCCTCTCGAAATCAATTTCCCATCGGTTGGAGCCCTCCGGCTTGTGGATGAAGCCTTGGACCTCCAAAAGGCTCAGGAGGTCGGTTGCCCTTGCGGAAGAGCCGAAATGAGCTTTCAGGAGATCTTGGGAGACCCGTTTTCTTTCCAAAACCAGCTTTAGGGCGCCTCGGAAGGTTCTTTCCATTTCCTGGGTCACCTTTTGGTCCGCAGAGTCCGCGTTCGCCTCAAGGCCGGGTGGAGGAGGGTAGCTGGGCGTTCCCTGGGCGCGCAGATGTTGGGCGACCTTTTGGATTTCCTGATCGGAGACGAAGGCTCCTTGCAGGCGCACCGGTTTGGGAGCTTCGCTGGCCAGGTACAGCATGTCACCCTTCCCCAGGAGGTTCTCCGCCCCAAGACAGTCCAGGATCACACGGGAGTCCGTTTTGGAGATGACGTTGAGGGAGATGCGGGCCGGGAGGTTGGCCTTGATGACTCCGGTCAAGACATCCACCGAGGGCCTTTGGGTGGAAAGAACCAGATGGATGCCTACTGCCCGGGCCATCTGGGCCAGGCGCTGGATGGAGTCCTCGATCTCTTTGGGAACGGTGAGCATCAGGTCCGCCAGCTCGTCAATTACAACGACAATATAGAACTCGGGCGGCTCCCCAAGGGCTGAAGCCTTTTGGTTGAAGGACTCGATATTTCGGACGCCGGATCGGGAGAATTTTTCGTAACGGTGTTCCATGACCCCCACCAGGGCCTTTAGAGAGCGCGCCACCTCCTGGGGTTGAGTCACCACTTGAACGTCCGAGCATGGGGTCTTGGGGTCGTAGAGATGCGGGATGCCGTCATAAAAGGGAAGCTCCAGACGCTTGGGATCAATGAGGAGCAATTTCAGCTGTTGCGGAGAGGCCCGGTAGATCCAGGAGAGGATCATGGAGTGGATGGTGACGCTCTTTCCGCTGTTGGTGGACCCTGCGATCAGGAGGTGAGGCATGGGGGCGAGGTCCGCGATGGCGGGTTCGCCGGAAACGGTCTTGCCCAGCGCAAAGGCCAAGGGGGAGGGGTGGTTTTGGAACTCCGGAGATTCCAGAAGCTCCCGAAGGACAACCAGTGCGGATTGGGCGTTGGGAATCTCAATGCCGACCGCTCCCTTGCCGGGAATGGGAGCAATGATGCGAACGCTCTGGGCCTTCATGGCCAGGGCGATGTCGTTGGAGAGGCTGACGATGGAGCCGATCTTGACTCCTGCAGCCGGCGCCAACTCATAGCGGGTGAGAACCGGCCCGGGGTGGATTTCCGTGACCTGAGCCTGGATGCCGAAGTTTTGCAGGGTGGACTCCAGGAGTTTTGCGCCGGATTGGAGGTTTTCGGATCGGGGGATGAGTTCCTGGGAAGCTCGGGAATAGTTCAGCAACTCCAGGGGAGGGGAGATGTAGGAAGTCCGGGAGAAGGCGGCGCTCGGAGCTGGGTCGGAGGTCTTTTCGGCCGGCAGGGGAGGGGGGTCGGGCTGGAGTTCGTCAAGCGGGAAGCTTTGTGGCTCAGCGGCGGCCTGGGACTCCGACGGAAGTGCCGGCATTTTCTGGCGGGTTTGCGCCCGGAGCCTTTTCCATTCCCGGTAGTCTTTCTTTAGGGCCGTCGCAGCCTTCGCAATGAGTTCCATCCAGGAGAAGCCCCCGAGGGTTTGAAGGCTCCAGAGGAAGAGCAGGGCGGTCAGTAGAAGGCTGGGTAGGGCGCCTGTGGATTGTTGCAGCGTTTGAAAAATCCTCTCCCCCAGAAGGCCTCCTCCGGAGGCCAGGGGGGGCAGCCAGGTGGAGAGAGCGCTCAAGAAAGCGGCTGCGGAGGCGATCAGCAGCACGCACAGTGCAGCCTTCCCCAAGGAGGCCCTTTCTCGAGGGAAGCGGTAGAGGCGGCTCCCCAAGTAGGCGCAGGCCCCCGCAAAGAGCCAGGCCGCTTGCCCGAAGAGCAGCTTCAGGAGTTGTTGCAGGCTTTGTCCGGCTTTTCCGGAAGCCTGGGGTAGGAGCAGGCACCAGAGGCAGACCAGGGAGAAAAAGACCAGGAGGACTCCGATCTGTGGAAGGGAACGGAGGACCCCTTCGCGCTTTTTGCGCTTGCGAACCCATTGCTTGTGTTTTTGGCGTGGAGTCACTTTCCGGCTTGAATCCAGAAGAGGGTTTGTCCGTTTTTTACGGGCTTTCCGTTTTCCACAAGGATTTTGACCAGCACCCCGGCGGTTTCCGCTTTGATTTCGTTGAAGACCTTCATCGCCTCCACCAGACACAGAGTTTGGCCTTGCTGGAGCCTATCCCCTTCTTTGACGAAAGGAGGGCTGGAGGGAGAGGAGGCTCGGTAGAAGATGCCGGCAATGGGGGAGGGGATCGGGCGGACCTCCGGAGGCGGAGGGCTTTCAGCCGGGAGATTGGAAGGGGTCGGGAAGGGAGCCGGAGCCGTCGGAGCGGGCGCGGGAGTGAGGTTGCCTTGGCGAACGAGCCGGATGGAGAGCGAAGGCTCCTTCAACTCCAGGTGGTCCAGGCGATGCTCCACCATGAATCGGTAATGCCTTTTGATTTCATCTAAGGTGGAAGGCGCCTCTGGGGACGTCCGAGGGCGAGGCGGGGGGGTCTTTCGGAGGGATCTGCGCTTCATCCCCGGTGAGGACGGGTTCTGTACCGGGATTCGCTTCCCGGACGCCGGGCTTGGTCCGAGTTTCCGGAAGGTTCAAGTTCCGAGCCGGGTTTGAGCACCGCCTTTCTGGAGAGTCGGATCTTCCCTATGTTGTTTATCTCAAGAACCTTGACTTGGATTTCCTCGCCTTCCTTCAGGACATCGCGGGTTCGCGCCACGGGACGGTCCGAGATCTGGGAGATGTGGAGGAGACCCTCCTTGCCGGGCAGAATCTCTACGAAGGCGCCAAACTCCACAATGGATACCACTTTTCCCTTATAGATTTTTCCCACCTCCGGTTCTGCGGTCACGTACTCCACCATTTGTCGGGCCGCGTTCATCTTCTCCTCATCCAGCGCCGAGATGAAGACCCTGCCGTCATCTTCCACCTCGATCTCCGCCCCTGTTTCTTCGATGATCCTGCGGATATTTTTCCCTCCTGGACCTATGAGGGCCCCGATTTTTTCCACGGGGATCTGTACGGTAAACAGGCGTGGGGCGTAGGGGGATAGGTGGGGTTG
>JACQJP010000006.1 GCA_016204975.1 Elusimicrobiota bacterium | reverse complement strand
GCTATGGAGAAGGGGTTGCGGTTTGCGATCCGGGAAGGGGGGCACACGGTGGGGGCTGGGGTGGTCAGCGAGATTACGGAATAAGGCAGAAGAATGGCTGAAAAAACTGCATCGGTCCAGCAGAAGATTCGCATACGCCTGCGGGCTTACGATCACCGGATGCTGGATCAGTCTGTGGGGAGGATCGTCGAGACGGCGCGCAGAACCGGAGCCATTCTGGTGGGGCCGGTTCTTTTGCCCACGCGCATTAGGCGGTATACGGTGTTGCGTTCTCCCCATGTGGATAAAAAATCCCGGGAACAGTTTGAGATAAGGATTCATAAGCGGTTGATCGAGCTGAGAAATCCCACCCCCCGTACCGTAGATGAACTGATGAAACTGGATCTGCCGGCGGGGGTGGACGTGGAGATAAAATTATAGAGTATGGTGGAAGAGGCCGCAAAACAAAAAGTAGACGCAGAGCCCGGGAAGGGTGTCCCGGCGATTCGGGCGATACTGGGCAAAAAGCTGGGGATGACTCAGGTTTTTGATCCAACGGGTATTGTGCATCCGGTTACGGTGCTGGAGGTGGGACCGTGCGTGGTCACCAAGCTTTGCAGCGTGGAACGGGACGGTTATGCCTCGGTCCAGTTGGGTTATGGGGAGCTGCCGGAGAAAAAGCTCTCCAGTCCCTTGCGGGGACAGTTCAAAAAGTCCGGTTTGCCTTATCTCAAGTTTTTAAAAGAGTTTCGCCTCAAGTGCGCGGAAGGTGTGCAACTCGGACAGAAGGTTTTTTTGGAGGGGATGTTTCAGCCCGGGGACTATGTGGATGTGGCGGGGCGTTCTAAGGGCAAGGGGTTTGCGGGAGGGGTCAAGCGTCATGGCTTTGCCGGGGGACCTAAAACCCATGGGCAGTCGGATCGTCATCGGGCTCCGGGATCTTTAGCCAGCCGCCGCTCTTTGGGCCGGGTGCTTCCCGGGCAGCGGATGGCCGGCCATATGGGTGCGGAGAACGTGACCGTACAGAAGCTTGAGGTGATCCGAGTGGAACCGGAGAAAAATTTACTCTACCTGGAAGGCGCGGTTCCCGGAACGGCGCGAGGCGTGGTGATCGTCCGGGAGACTTCTAAGTTTCCAAAGCGCAGGGTGGTGCATGTCGCACAGGCGGCTGCCAAGGCGGAGAAGAAGGCGCCTAAAAAGGCAGCCCCCAAAAAGGCTCCGGCCGAACCTGGGTCCGGTCTCAAAAAGGATTAGACAGTGGTATTGCGTCTCCCCGTGTATCGTTTGGACGGCACCGCCGGAGAGGAACGCGAGCTCCCGGAAAGCCTCTTTGGGCGCCCGCTCTCTGTTCCCCTTCTGCATGAGGTGGTGACGGCTCTTAGGGCCACGGGGCGTCGGGGATGCGCCCATACCAAGACTCGGGCGGAGGTTTCGGGCGGAGGGCGAAAGCCTTGGCGACAGAAGGGCACCGGTCGGGCGCGACATGGGTCCATCCGCTCTCCTCTTTGGAGAAAGGGAGGGGTGGTCTTCGGCCCGCGTCCGCGCAGCTTCCGCCAGGACCTGCCCCGCAAGAAATTTCAGATGGCTTTTGCCCAGGCTCTTTCCGAGAAATTCCGCTGCGGGGAGCTTCAATTGACGCAGGATTGGGTCCTAGAGCCCCCCAAGACCCGGAAGGCTCAGGAGGCAGTGGATCGGCTGAAGATTCCAAGACAGGCCGTAGTCGTGACGGCTCAGATTTCTGAGAATTTAAGAAGGTCCTTGAGAAATCTCCCCGGGATTCGGCTGGCCCGTTCTTCGGATGTCAACGCGCGGGACGTGCTTGGAGCCCGGCGGGTGGTCTTGACCCTTTCCGGACTTGAAGGCCTTCTGAAGCGCGTTCCCAACGGCAATGTTTGACCCGTATCGCGTGATCCTTCGCCCTTTGATGACGGAGAGAAGTCTCCAGATGCGGGATCAGCAGAACCAGTACGTTTTTGTGGTCCACCGCAAGGCCACCAAGGGAGACATCGCGCGGGCCGTGGAAAGTTTGTTTCGGGTGGATGTGGTGAAGGTGCGTACCGCCATCCTGCCCGGCAAGTCTCGTCGCATGGGCCGTTTTGAGGGGCAGCGTCCGGATTGGAAAAAGGCCATCGTGCGTTTGAAGCCCAACCAGAAGATCGATTTGGTGGAGCAAAGCACATGAGCCGATCCTACAGGCCCTATACGCCTTCGCGCCGTTTTATCCGAACGGCGGATTTCTCGGAGCTGGCTGACAAGCCTCCGGAGAAGCGGCTGACCGTGGGGATTCGCAGGACGGGGGGGCGCAACAACACCGGCCGGATCATGGTTCGGCACATCGGCGGCAGACACCGTCGGCGCTACCGCCTGGTGGATTTCAAGCGGGACAAATGGAATGTCCCGGCGCGTGTGGTGGCGCTGGAATATGATCCCAACCGAAGCGCCCGATTGGCTTTGCTGCAGTATATGGATGGTGAGAGGCGCTATATTCTGCACCCGGCGGGGCTCCGGGTGGGAGAGAGCGTGGTTTCCGGAGAAAAAGTGGAGATCAAGGTGGGCAACGCCCTGCCGCTGAAGGATATTCCGGAGGGATCCTTCATACACAATCTGGAGCTTCAAGCCGGTTGCGGGGGAAAGCTGGTGCGCTCTGCGGGGGCGCAGGCACAGCTCATGTCTCGAGAAGGGGAGTATGCCCATGTGAAGATGCCTTCCGGCGAAGTGCGGCTGTTTCCCAAGGATTCCATGGCTACCTTGGGTCAGGTGGGCAACGTGGAACATAACACCCTCGTTTTCGGCAATGCGGGGAGGCGTCGCCATATGGGAGTCCGTCCTACGGTTCGTGGAACGGCGATGAATGCGGTGGACCATCCCCATGGGGGAGGACGGGGAAAATCCAAGGGGCATAACCACCCTCGATCGCCTCATAACCAGCTGGCGAAGGGCTACAAAACCCGTCGTCCGAGAAAGGTTTGGGATTGGGTGATCCTCCAGGATCGCCGCAGAGGCAAAGGAGCTCTCGTTTCGACGCTGGGATAAACTCTATGGGACGTTCCACTAAAAAGGGGCCTTACGTCGACGTCAAGCTTTTGGAAAAGGTGCGGCAGGCGCAGGAGTCTGGGGTGAAAAAGCCGATCCAGACCTGGGCTCGTACCTCCACCATTGTGCCGGAGTTCGTAGGTTTTACATTCGCGGTGCATAACGGCCGGAGGTTTTTGCCTATCTATGTCACCGAGAGAATGGTCGGGCATAAATTGGGGGAGTTCGCCTTTACCCGTCAGTTTAAGGGACACGGCCAGGCGCATACCAAAGGAGCCACCGAGTTGACCTAGCACGCTGACGAGCACTGCGAGTCCGGCTGGTACCCGAAGCACTGCGAAGGGTGCTAGCACGTCGGGCTCCTCGCGGGGTACAATCGATGGAAGCGCAGGCAATTGCCAAGTATCAGCGGACCAACCCTCGGAAAGTTTCCCAGGTGTTGGATCATATCCGGGGCAGGAGCGTGGCTCAGGCCCAGGATCTGCTTCATTTTCTGCCCAGGCGGGCCACCGGTACTGTCGCGGGTGCTTTGAAGTCCGCTTTTTCCAATCTCTCTTTTAAGTTGGGACGGCCCGCCGATCCGGATCAGGTTTGGGTCTGGCAGGCCTGGGTTGGGAGGGGTCCTTTAAAGCAGCTGCGTAGGCTTCGGCCTGCCGCCATGGGGCGGGGGCACGCCTATCGAAGAAAGATGTGCCATCTCACCGTCATCGTTTCGGACCAGATGCGGCGCCGAGGACTGGGAAACCGTGGGTCATAAGATACATCCGAAGGCGGTCCGATTGGGGTATACGAAGGATTGGGACTCTAAATGGTTTTCCCTGCGGGACACCCCCGCTTTAATCGGGGAGGATGTCAGCATTCGCACCTTTATTGAGAAGCGTCTGGCGACGGCTGCCATCTCCCGTATCGTTATTGAGAGGGCAGGGTCTTATCTCCGGGTCAATGTGCATACGGCACGTCCAGGAGTGGTCATTGGCCGCAAGGGAACCGATATCGAATACATTCGGGAGATGCTGGAAAATATGACCGGTCGTAAGACCTTCGTCAGTGTGGTGGAGGTCAAACAACCGGATCTGGAGGCTCAGCTGGTAGCTCAGGCGATTGCCTTCCAGCTGGAAAGGCGCGTCAGCCATCGGCGGGCCATAAAACGCGCTTTGGAGAGGTGTATGTCGGCTGGAGCCAAGGGTGTTAAGATTATGGTGAAGGGTCGTCTGGGTGGCAATGAGATTGCGCGCAGGGAATGGTTGCGCGAGGGGCGGGTTCCGCTACACACGTTCCGGGCGGATATTGATTTTGGTTTTGCGGAAGCCAACACGACGATGGGTAAGATCGGGGTGAAGGTGTGGATTTTTAGAAAGGAGTATTTTGCCAAAAGCCGTGAGGAGTTGATCCGGGAGGCTCGGGAGGCCGAATCCGCCCAGGCGACGCAGGTTTCTGCAGAGGCCGCGCAGGTCCCTGAGGCTCCTTCGGCGCCGGCCTCCACGCCGGAGGCTGTTGGGGAGACGGACTCCGTTGCCCCGGAGCCCGGTGAAGCGCCTGCTCCCACGGCGTCCCCCGCTGAGGAGCGACCGAACGATGTTGCTGATGCCTAAGCGGGTGAAGTTTCGAAAGTCGCATCGGGGGCGCCGAAAGGGGATCGCCAAGGGAGGCACCGAGATCACCTTTGGGGAGTATGGTTTAAAAGCCTTAGAGCCCGCCTGGATCTCCGCCCGGCAGATTGAGGCGGCCCGGGTCACCCTGGCCCGTTTTCTAAAGAAGGGCGGAAAAACTTGGGTTCGGATCTTTCCGGATAAGCCTATCAGTAAAAAACCTTTGGAGACTAGGATGGGAAAGGGAAAGGGGGCTCCGGAGTTTTGGGCGGCGGTGGTGAAGCCCGGCAGAGTCCTTTTTGAGGTGGAGGGTCTCAACCAAGATCAGGCCCGGGAAGCGATGCGCAGGGTCGGCGATAAGCTTCCGATTCGGACGCGGTTTGTGGCCAGAGGATAGCGGTGGGATGAAGGCAAAAGAAAAGGAGAATCTGAAGTCTCTTTCGGCGCAGGAGTTGGCCTCGGAGCTCCGGCAGGCCCGGGAGAGGCTTTTTAAGGCCAGATTCCGCCATCGCCTGACCCCTCTCAAGGATCCTTTGGAGCTGCGCAGGATGCGCAGGCAGATTGCTCGGTTACGCACATTCTTAGGGCAGAAGGAGCAGACGGCAGATGGCGGCTCTTAAAGAACGCGGTCGGCGTAAGATTCGGGAAGGGGTGGTGATCTCGGATCGCATGAACAAGACGCGGGCCATTCGGGTTTTCCGGCGCATTCGTCATCCTCTGTATGGCAAGGTGAGGACTCACAGAAGCAGCCTCTATATGCATGATGAGACCAATGAGTCTCATCAGGGAGATTGGGTGGAGGTGATGGAGACGCGTCCTCTGTCTCGTTTGAAGCGTTGGCGTCTGGTGCGCATTCTCCGTAAAGCGGCGGTTTCCCACGTAGAAAAAAAGTAAAGTGGCCCATGATCCAAGAGCGTTCCGTCCTGTCTGTAGCCGACAACTCTGGTGCCCGGCGCGTGATGTGTATCAAGGTTCTGGGAGGAAGCAGCCGGCGGTATGGTTTTTTGGGGGATGTCATCGTTTGTGCGGTTAAGGACGCCTTGCCGGCGGCTTCCATCAAGAAGGGGGATGTGGTGAAGGCGGTGATCGTGCGTGTGGTCAAGGAACAGCGCCGCAGTGATGGAACGACGGTGCGCTTTGATGAGAATGCGGCTTGCATTATTGATGCTCAGGGGGAACCTAAGGGAACCCGGGTCTTCGGTCCGGTGGCCAGGGAGCTTCGGGAACATAATTTTCTAAAGATTATTTCACTGGCTCCCGAGGTGGTTTAAGCTGATGTGGACCGTTAAAAAGAAAGACAAGGTGTCTGTTTTAAGCGGCAAGGACCGCGGCAAGCGGGGGGAGGTGCTGCGGGTAGATCCGCAGGGCCGGCGCGTATGGGTTTCGAAGGTCAATGTGGTAAAAAAGCATTTTCGGGGAACTCAGCAGAAACCCGGGGGCATTCAGCAGATGGAGGCGCCGCTGTCTGTTTCCAAGGTTGCTCTGGTTTGCCCCAAGTGCGATCGTCCGATGCGCCCTCGGTTTGATCGTTTAGCCGGTGGAGAAAAAGTGCGCCTTTGCCGCCGGTGTGGAGAAACGATTGTATGAAACAGGCGTCCAACGGCTCTGTCCCTAGATTGAGACTTCACTACCGGGACCGGGTCATTCCGGAGATGATGCGGCGTTTTGGCTGGAAGAATTCCCTCCAAGTGCCTCGTTTGGCGAAGGTGGTTATCAATATTGGAGTTTCCGAGGCCAAGGAAAATATCCAGTTTTTAGAGCAGGCCAAGGAGGATTTGGCCCGGATTTCAGGGCAGATGCCGGTGGTTTGCCGTGCCAAGAAGTCCATCTCGAATTTTAAGATTCGGCAGGGTATGCCCATCGGCCTGAAGGTTACCTTGCGCCGCGCAAGGATGTATGAATTTCTGGATCGTTTGATCTCCATCGCCATTCCGCGCTTGCGGGATTTTCAAGGCCTCAACCCTTCCAGTTTTGACCGCTGGGGAAACTACAATCTCGGCCTTCAGGAGCAGCATCTATTTCCGGAAGTGGATTTGGAAAAATCCACCAGGACCCGCGGCATGAATGTGACCATTGCCACGACCGGCCGGGATCTTTCTGAGGCGCGTGCCATGCTGGAGCTTTTGGGGATGCCTTTTCGGAGGGTGCAGTAGATGGCGACTTACGCCTGGATGGCGAAGATGAAAAAGCCTCTGAAGTATGGGGTTCGCTATCACAATCGCTGTCAGTTGTGTGGACGCGCCAGGGGTTATTACCGTGACTTTGGTTTATGCCGGATTTGTTTTCGCAATATGGCACACAAGGGACATCTCCCCGGGGTGAGAAAAGCCTCATGGTAAGGCTCTGTCACGAAATTAAGGAGGCCCCATAGATCCTATTGCCGATCTCTTGACCCGCATCCGCAATGCCAGCCGCAAGCAGAAGGAGAAGGTGGATATCCCTTCTTCTCGGATCAAAGGCAGCGTTCTCAAGGTGATGCGGGAGGAGGGTTTTATTGCCGGCTTTAAGCCGATCCAGGATCAGAAACGGCAGGGTGTTTTCCGGGTTCTTTTGAAATACACCCCTCAAAAGGAGCCGGTCATTCGGGGGCTCCTGCGGGTTTCCAAACCTGGGCGCCGGGTTTACTGTCGGTCTCGGGAGATTCCCAGGGTGCGGCAGGGGTTCGGGATCACGATTCTATCCACCTCCAAGGGGGTGATGGCGGGTTCCCAGGCGCAGGACAGGCATTTGGGAGGAGAGATTTTATGCCAGCTGTGGTAGGGAGTCGGTTGGGAAAAAGAGCCGTGGCCCTGCCGGAGAAGGTGAAGGTGGCGGTGGATGCCGGGCGGCTTTCCGTGCAGGGCCCCCTGGGAAGCCTGGAGGAGTCTCTCCCGCCGCCTATCGAGCTGCAGGTGGAGCCGGGCCGGATATGGGTCCGCTGCCATCCTCGGGAGAAGAGGGATCTGGCGCTGCATGGGTTGTATTGGAGCAAGGTGCGCAATATGGTGGAGGGGGTGACGCAGGGTTTTACTAAGGTCTTGGAAATTCATGGAGTGGGATATCGGGCCCAGGTGGAGGCTGAAAAGATTACCTGGCAGCTGGGTTTTTCCCACCCTCTGGAGGTTCCGATCCCCAAGGGGCTCAAGATTCACTACGATGCCAAGCAGGGCCAGCTTGCCGTTTCCGGGATCAGTGTGGAGGCGGTGGGGGCGTTTGCGGCGCAGCTTCGCAGTTTAAAACCTCCGGAGCCTTACAAGGCGACCGGCATTCGCTACCGAGGAGAGCACATTGCGAGAAAGGCCGGCAAGACGGCGGCGGGGGTGGGAGCCAAGAAGACATGAAGAGTGCGCGCGAACGTTACCGCTATCGGGTTCAACGGGTGCGCAGGAAAATTTTTGGGACTCCGGATCGCCCACGGCTGTGTGTGCATCGGAGTTTGAAGCACTTCTATGTCCAGATTGTGGATGATACGCGGGGGCATACCCTGGTTTCTGTGAGCACCATCTCTCCGGAATTTCGAAATCAGAAGGTGGTCCCCAACATGGCGGCCGCCAAGAAGCTGGGCCGTGCGATCGCCCAGAAGGCGAAGGAGAAGGGGATTGGGGAGGTGGTGTGGGATCGCCATGGACGGCTCTATCATGGCAGGGTCCGAGCGATGGCGGAGTCGGCTCGGGAAGGGGGTCTTCGGTTTTGATGGCGATAGACCAGGAGAAGGTGCAGGATTTGGAAAAAGCTCCGGGGCAGCCGGAGGCGGCGCTCGAGGAGCTTTCGGCGCAGACCCCGAGAGAGCTTCCTCTTCAGGAGAGGGTGGTGACCATCAACCGGGTCTCCAAGGTGGTCAAAGGCGGCAAGCGTTTTTCCTTTACGGCTTTGGTGGTGGTTGGGGATGGAGAGGGCCGCGTGGGCTCCGCCTCCGGCAAGGCGCGCGACGTGCAGTCGGCCATTCGGAAGGCGGCGGCCCGAGCCAGGAAGTCCCTCATCTCGTTTCCGCTGTCCCAGAACCAAACCATTCCCTATGAGGTAATCGGCCATTTCGGGGCCAGTCGCGTGTGGCTCAAGCCCGCCGCTCCGGGGACGGGGGTCATTGCGGCCGGGGGTGTCCGCGCGATCCTGGAGTCGGGCGGCATCCGCAACATCTTGACCAAAAACCTAGGCAGCTCCAATCCCTACAATGTCGTTTACGCCACTTTAAACGGCTTGGTCTCCCTGCGCACGAAAGAGCAGTTGCTTAGGGCCCGGGGGAAACAGTGAACCAAGGGAGGCTTCACCTGGGAAACCTACGGCCGGCTCCGGGGGCCAAGCACCGGCCCAAACGGGTCGGTTGCGGTCCGGGGTCCGGGCATGGCAAAACCTCCACCCGGGGAACGAAGGGACAGCTGTCCCGCTCCGGGGATGGGCGCACGCCGGGGTTTGAGGGGGGGCAGAATCCGCTTTTACGCAGAATTCCCAAGCGCGGTTTTTCCAACGCCGCTTTTCGGAGGCGCTTTCAGGTGGTTTCCCTCGATCTTTTGGAGCGGAGTGCCCGTGAGGGTGACCTGGTTTCCGCGGAGCTTTTGCGGCGGGCAGGGATGGTGCGCAGAGACCTTCCGATCAAGATTGTGGGTGTGGGCAAGCTCCGAAAAAAAATAACCGTTCGATTGCCTGCCGCATCGCGCTCCGCTCGGCGCGCCATTGAAGCGGCGAAGGGAACCTTTGAGGTGGCGGGGTGATTCGCTCCTTCAGCGATATCTTTCAGGTTACGGAGCTGCGCCGGAAGGTTTTGTTCACCTTGGGATGTCTGGCGGCTTATCGCCTAGGGGCTTCTGTTCCCATTCCGGGGATCAACGCCGAGGCCTTAAGGAGTCTATTTGAGGCCCAGAGAAACAGTCTCTTGGGATTTCTGAACATTTTTTCCGGAGGAGCCCTGGGGCGCTTTTCCATCTTCTCGATGGGAGTCATGCCTTACATCAACGCCTCCATCATCATGAGTCTTCTGCAGGGGGCTCATGTGCTTCCCTATCTGGACCGCTTGGCCAAGGAGGGAGAGTTGGGAAGAAAGAAGATCAATCAGTGGACACGCTACCTGACCCTGTTTCTGGCCTCCTTCCAATCCTTCGGCTTGACCATCGCCATCTCCAAGATGCCCACCCCGGGCAATGTGCCGGTGGTGGAGAACCCCACGGTGGGATTTTACCTCCTGACGGTTTTAACGCTGACCGCGGGGACCATCCTGGTCATGTGGCTGGGAGAGCAGATGACCGAGTTCGGGATTGGCAATGGTATCTCGCTGATCATCTTTGCGGGGATAGTGGAGGGAATCCCTTCCGCGCTTGTGGGTCTGGTGGGGCTTCTGCGGCTGGAGGAGATCAGTCTGCTCATGGTGCTTTTTTTAGTGGCGGTGATGCTGGTCATCACCGGACTGGTGGTTTGGGTGGAGACCGGCCAGAGGAGGATTCCGGTCCAGTATGCTAAAAGGGTGGTGGGCCGGAAGATGTATGGGGGGGCCAGCACCTTTCTTCCTTTGAAGGTGGATCAGTCGGGTGTGATCGCGGTGATCTTTGCAGTTTCCCTGATGGCGGTTCCCCTCACCTTTGCTCAATTTTCTCCGGAGGCCCCCTGGGCGCAGAAGGTCTTTTCCTTCTTAAACAGTGGGGGGATCCTTTACCAGATTTTCTACATGGGGATGATCGTCTTCTTCTGTTATTTTTACAACTCAGTCAGCATCAATCCCAATGATTTGGCTGAGAATATGAGAAAATGGGGCGGGTTTATCCCCGGAATTCGGCCCGGCGACTCAACCGCCAACTATATCCAGTGGATTCTGGAACGCATCACTCTGGGAGGAGCCATTTTTGTGGCTCTGATCGCGGTGTTGCCGGACTCCATGAGACAATCGCTCAATGCCCCGTTTTTCTTTGGAGGGACTTCCCTTTTGATCGTGGTGGGTGTCGCGTTGGATACGATTGGACAGCTGGAGGCCCATTTGATCATGCGTAACTACGAAGGATTTCTAAAGAAAGGCCGGATCAAGGGCCGCTGGTTTAATGTGGGGACGTAATGGCGCGACCCTATCAGGGATTCCTCTGATGAATCTGATCTTGTTGGGGTGTCCGGGATCGGGTAAGGGGACCCAGGCAAAGAATCTGAAGGAGAACTATCCTCTTCTGCATCTGGCCACTGGAGACATCTTTCGGGAGGCGATACGCAAAAAGACGGACCTGGGTCAGAAAGTAGCCGAGTATGTGCACGCGGGAAAGTTGGTCCCGGACGCCCTGGTGCTGGAGGTGGTGCGCACGCGGCTTCAAACGCATTCCGGAGGATTTTTGTTGGATGGGTTTCCCAGGACCCTGGAGCAGGCGCAGGGTCTGGACACTTTTTTGTCCTCCCGGGGCAAACACCTTGATTGGGTGTTCTATTTGGATTTATCGCAGGCGCAGATCATTCAACGGCTCTCCAACCGGAGGTATTGCTCCGGGTGCCAGGCAGTCTACAATCTGTTGACGCGCCCCTCCGCCTCCGTTGGGAGCTGCGACCTTTGTGGAGGTAAGCTGACTCTCCGGGAAGATGACCAACCGGAGACGATTCGCAAAAGACTCATGGTCTACCAGGATCTCACCGAGCCTCTGATTTCTTATTACAAGGCCAATGAGTCTTTTTTACGGATAGATGCCATGGAGACGGTGGAGAATATCTTTGAAAGGATCCGCGCTATCCTCGGGAATCGTATCGTCCAAGATGCCGACCAAGCAGGTTGAACTCAAGGGGCCTCGGGAGCTTGAGGCCATGCGCGCTGCAGGCCGGATCGCCGCGGAGGTTTTGGCTTATTTGAGGAGTCAGGTGCGGCCGGGAGCGTGTGCCTCGGATTTGGATCGAATGGCACGGGAGGAGATTTTAAGGCGGGGAGCCACCCCGGCGTTTCTGGGATATCGGGGCTTTCCAGCCGCAGTCTGTGTTTCGGTCAATTGCGAGGTGGTGCATGGGATTCCTTCTGCGCAAAAAATCTTTCGGTCGGGGGACATCGTCAGTCTGGATTTTGGGGTCCTATATGAGGGGTACTATGGTGATACGGCTCTTTCGGTGGGGGTGGGGGAGGTTCCAGTTGAGGTGCGCAGGCTCATGGAGGTGACGGAGGAGGCTTTGCAAAAGGCGATTTCTGTGAGCTATCCGGGCAATCGCCTGGGGGATATTGGACACATCATCCAAGGATGTGCTCACCGGGCAGGACTTTCCGTGGTGAGGGATTTTGTGGGCCATGGCATCGGCAGGAATCTCCATGAGGAGCCCCAGGTGCTCAATTACGGTGCCCAGGGAACAGGCCTGCGCCTGGTGGAAGGGATGGTGCTGGCGATTGAGCCGATGTTTAATCTGGGAACCTCCGAGGTGGCTGTGCTGGAGGATGGTTGGACGGTGGTGACGTGCGATGGAAGGCCCTCAGCGCATTTCGAGCACACCGTGGCGATTACGGAACAGGGACCTGAAGTTTTAACAAAAATATAAGGAGGATTTTCAATTCTGTGGGGAAAGATGATAAAATTGAGGTAGAAGGCACCATCGTTGAGAAATTGCCCAATACGATGTTCCGCGTGGAGATTACGGGGAGCAGGGTCGTTTTGGCGCACATTTCCGGAAAGATGAGGATGTACTATATTAAGCTTCTTCCTGGGGATAAGGTCAAGGTGGAATTGTCCCCCTATGACCTGACTCGAGGAAGGATTGTGTATCGAGAGAGGTGATGGAGTGAAGGTCCGGGCTTCGGTCAAGCCGATTTGCAAGGCATGCAAGGTCATCCGAAGGAAAGGGGTGGTGCGCGTGATTTGCACCGCCCCAAAGCATCGGCAGAGGCAGGGTTAGCATGGCTCGAGTGGCGGGCGTAGATTTGCCAAGAAACAAGCGTGTGGATATCGCCTTATGTTACATCTACGGCATAGGGCGCCCCATGGCCGGGAAGATCTTGAAGGAGTTGGGGTCTGCAGTTTTGGATCCTGCCAGCCGGGTAAAAGATTTGACCGAGTCTCAGGTTTCCCAGCTCAGTGGCGCCATTGCTCGGAGCTTGAAGGTGGAAGGAGAGTTGCGCAGGGAGGTTCAACAGAGTATTCGGAGATACGTGGAAATCAATAGCTATCGCGGGCTGAGGCACCGCCGGGGGCTTCCCGTGCGTGGGCAGAGAACCCGCACCAACGCGCGGACGCGCAGGGGAAAACGCCGGACTGTGGGCTCTACAAAGTCGGTAAACAAGGGGGCTGCTCCCGCGGCGGCTGCTCCCGCGACGGGAGGTTCTTAGGCTCTGTCACGAAATTAATGGACACGGTTCCCAAGAAGGCTGGTCTGAAAAAAAAGGTTGTGCGATCCGTCGTTTTTGGACGGGTCTATATCCAGTCTTCTTTCAACAATACGATCGTGACCATTACCGATGAGCGCGGAGATGTTCTCACCTGGGCCTCGGCCGGCTCTGCGGGCTTTAAGGGTACCAAGAAGGGGACTCCCTTTGCGGCTCAGGTGACGGCGGCTCGGGTTGGAAGGCGAGCGTTGGAGCTGGGCGTCAAGCAGGTGGCGGTCTACGTGAAAGGGCCTGGACCGGGCAGGGACACCGCGATTCGGTCCCTGCAATCGGTGGGGTTGCGGGTAGTGGCCTTGAAGGATGTGACCCCGCTTCCCCACAACGGCTGTCGGCCGAGAAAGGCACGAAGGGTGTAATATTGTGGCGCGCTACACAGGACCCGTTTGCAGATTGTGTCGGAGAGAGCAGGTGAAGCTTTTTCTGAAGGGAGAGAAGTGCTTTGTTAAATGCATCTTGGAAAAAAGACCTGTGCCGCCCGGGCCGGCGCGTTCCAGGCGCCGGCGAACTAAGCTGTCGGAGTATGCGGTCCGCCTCAGGGAAAAACAAAAGCTGCGGTATATGGCCGGAGTTCTGGAGGGCCACTTCCAGCGCCTGGTCCGTCGTGCCACTCGCGTTCCGGGGCAGACCGGGCAGGCGCTGCTCAGATTTCTGGACTGTCGTCTGGATCAGGTGGTTCGCCGTGTGGGATTAGCTACTTCTCCTAAGGCAGCCCGGCAGTTGATCGCCCATGGGCACGTGAGTGTTAACCGGCGCCGGGTCCACAGTCCCTCTTATGAGGTTCGACCGGGGGATGTGGTGGGGCTGAGTCCCTCCATGCGGGAAAATGCGGGAGTGCAACTCAGTTTACAGATGGCTGAAAAGCGTTCGGGGTGTCCTGCGTGGCTTGCCTGGGACCCGAAAACCCTGGAGGCCAAGGTATTGCGGCATCCCTCGCGGGAGGAATCTGCATTTCCGATTGATGAACATCTGATTGTGGAGTATTACTCGAAGGATTAAGGGGAGGATAAAAACGTGCCTTATCAAGAGTTGGTTCTGCCGCAAAAATTGGAGATCATTGCCCAGGAACAAACTCCCACTTGCGGGAAGTTTATTGCGGAGCCCTTCGAAAGGGGATATGGCCACACCGTGGGGAATTCTCTCCGGAGGATTTTACTGTCTAGTTTAGAGGGGGTGGGCATCACGGCGGTGCGCATTCAGGGGGTCCGCCATGAATACAGTTACTTAAAGGGGGTCAAAGAAGATGTAGCCAGCATTCTTTTAAACCTAAAAAACATACGAGCTCGTCTCTTCAGCCCTGGTCCGGAAATGGTTTCTTTGAGTGCCGATAAAGGTGGGACGGTGCGGGCCAAACAGATTCAATTAAATTCCAGCATACAACTCGCGAACCCCGATCAGGTCATCGCGACTCTGGAGCATGGAGGGAAGCTGGAAATGGAACTTCAGTTCTCATGCGGCCGTGGGTATATGACCTCCGAGGAGGTACGCAGTCAGGAGAAGCTTCCGTCCGGTTTTCTCCCCTTGGATGCGATGTTTTCGCCTGTCACCAGGGTCCATTATGAGGTGGAGCATGCGCGGGTGGGGCAGGCGACGGATTATGATCGCCTGGTGCTGTCGGTGTGGACCGATGGAACGATGACCCCGAGGGAGGCCCTGGGAAAAGCGGCTAAGATTTTGCGGGAGTCTTTGTGGATCTTTGTTTCGGAGGAGGAACAGCGAGAGCTCGAGATGCAGCAGGGAAGTCTCCCCATGTCGGTGGGGATGATTTCAGAGGGGCTGGAGGCCCCCACCTCCGTGGCCACCGATGCGCGCTTAAAGGAGCTGTTGCAGCAGTCGGTGGATATCATCGAGCTTTCAGTTCGCGCGGCCAATTGTCTGAAGATGGCGAACATCCGCGTGATTCGGGAGCTGGTGGAAAAGAGGGACGAAGAGCTTCTGGCCTATAAAAATTTCGGCAAAAAATCCCTAGAGGAGATTAAAGAGAGATTGCGGGATGTGGGGCTTTCTTTGGGGATGAAGATCGGCTAAGGATGATTCGAAATTTAGGAGGACGAAAGCTTTCTAGGACGGGGGCGCACCGTCGAGCCCTGCTGCGCTCCCAGCTGGTCAGTCTCATCCTGCATGAGCACATCGAGACGACCCGGCCCAAGGCAAAGGAGTTGGTCCGTCTGGCGGGGCGCATCATCAGTTTGGCTAAACAGGGAAAACGCCGGAGCGTGGTCCGGTGGATTCCCACCAGCTCCGCTCGCCGAAAGCTCTTCGATGTGCTGGCACCGAGATACCAGAACCGAGCCGGCGGTTTCGCGCAGTCGGTTCCTTCGGGTTTGCGTCGAGGCGATTGTGCGCCGTTGAATTTCGTCAGACTTCTATCTTAAGGGATTCCAGCGAGGAGCCGGAAATGTTTAATTACGTCTTCAGCCTTTTTTCCAACGATATGGGGATTGATTTGGGTACGGCGAACACCTTGGTTTATGTGAAAAATCACGGTATTGTTCTTCGGGAACCTTCGGTGGTGGCGATTGATCGCTCTACTCGGCAAGTTTTTGCAATCGGAGCGGATGCCAAGCGGATGTTGGGAAGGACCCCGGCCAATATCGTGGCGGTGCGGCCTTTGCGCAACGGGGTGATTGCGGATTTTGACGTGACCCAGGAGATGATCAAGTATTTTATCCGTCGGGTGCATAACCGCAGGAGTCTGCTGCATCCCCGCATTGTCATCGGAATTCCTTCTGGGATCACCGAGGTGGAGCGTCGCGCGGTTCAAGAGGCCGCGGAGCAGGCGGGCGCCCGGGAGGTTTATCTGATCGAGGAGCCGATGGCGGCGGCGATTGGGGCGGATCTGCCCATTTCCGAACCGCATGCCAATATGATTGTGGATATCGGTGGAGGCACCACCGAGGTGGCGGTGATTTCTTTGGGGGGGATGGTCGTGTCGAAGTCGTTGGATGTGGCGGGAGACGAAATGGATGAGGCCATCTCCCAGCATT
>JACQJP010000050.1 GCA_016204975.1 Elusimicrobiota bacterium | reverse complement strand
GAAGTAGGTTGCTACTGTTTTAACTGGGATTGGCAGGCCTCAGCATTCCGGTAGGCGGGTTCCAGAAGCTCAGTGCGGTCCTTACTGCCAATGATTCGGGTAAATGTGTATTTTTTCTGGGCCGGGTTCTAGATAATAAGTTGTGGGAAGTTTCTCGGAAGCGGAAGCGGGCAGAAGCTTTAATTCTATGATCTCCTCGGATAGGGTCACTTTCACGGAACCGGTGATTCCGGTAATCCACGGCTTGCTGATTTTGGCTATGCTGCTCTGGATTTGTTGTACGGGCTCGGCAACCTCTTTCTTTGCCAACGCTGTAAAGGGAGCTCTGTATTCTTCTGCGATTTTATCCAGAGCCAGTTTTCGCGTGATATGTAACTGTTGAACTTCAGGAGTCAGGTTGTATATCTTGAGCCGTATGCAGTCTCCATAGCGGTAGTATTCTTGCTTCTTGCCGGCGACAAACCAGCCGTGTGGACCATTGCGGGCGGGAAGCTCGTATCCTGAGCCGGCTCCTGAAGCGCCAATCTTTGAAGAGATGTCTTCGAAGAAGCTGTCCCACTCCGAAAGGTTTTCGATGGTGACACCTTTATATCGGATTTTCTGACCATCGAATGAAGGCATTTGAACGAGGTTTATTTCACCTGCAATGTTGCTGCATTGAGCCCAGGCATTTGGCGGAGTGAAAATTTGCGAACAGAGTAGAAAAACGAGGGGCACGGGCAGCGTGATTTTCATAAAACAAGTATTGCTCGGGGGGCTTGTGAAGTCAAGGCTTTTTCCGTGCTTTTTTGAGATGGTCAGGAGTGAGGCTTTTGGGGGAGGTCGAGATGAATCTGGAGGGCCTCCCCTGCCAGAGAGTCCCAATCTTTGAGAAGTGCCGCTTCCTGCTTGGCTTCTTCCCGATAAGCTTGCGCGAGATCCTCTTTCCTTTTTGAAAGGTTGGTGCTCCGTTTTCGTTTTCGCGTAGTCATAATGTGCTGTAGGGTAGTCTAGGGCGTGTCAATCGACTTGTCAATGGAAAAACCAAAAGGCCGAGATTTTGTCTCGGCCTTTTGTGAGGAGGAGGTTACGGTCGTTTAAAAAAACGTTTACTCGACGATGAGTTCTCCGTATCCCGTTCCGATGTGGGTGGGATCGTAATACCGATAGGTTCCGGGACTCTCGATGGTGAAGCGCACCTCGGTCCTTCCGTTGAACGCGATGGTGGTACAGCTTCCGGCGACTGCATTCAGGCAGGCGGTGCCGTAGGCTTCATGGTTCAACTCGACCCCTTCCGGAACCACCTTGAATCCATAAAAGAGGGTGCCGGGAGTAGCCCAGAGGGAGTTCAGGGTGATCTCGATCGGTTGTCCGGCTCGGGCGCGAATTTCCCGGTAAATCCCTCCTATCACCCCTTCTCCTTTTCGAGGGCACCAGGTGGGGGTCGCAAAAAGCCCCGCATCGCAGGATATGGAGATGTCTATCTCAAAAGTTTGTGGGGCGGAGCTTCCACCGCGGCCCGGTTGTGTTTCCCGGGTTGTCTTTTTCTCGGCTGCGGCCTCTGCGGCCTGGGTTTCCCTTAGAGTTCCAACGACGCTGATGGGAACTGTTCGGCCGGTTTTCTGGTCTTCTCTTTTTAATCCCTCAATGTCCTCGTTGGTCCAGGTTTTTTTCTGGCGCCATTGAAGCCCGAACAACTTCTCCCACTCCTCTCGCGTCAAATCCTCCAGGACTATGATTGCAGGTTTTCCTGAAGCCGCTCCCAATGCCGGAGCTTTAGCTTTTGCTCCGGAGGTCGGAACCTGCGCTTGGGATATGGGCACGAACTGGCTGCACAAAACTGCGGCCAACAACCAACCGGCGATTTTATTCATAGCCCCCCCGCCTTGGTCTTCTCCTTCTTCGCCAGCCCCGATGTGTAGCCAGGGCTGCCTCCTCAATCATAGACCAAGCGGGAGGTTGGTTCCAGGGTCGAAGGTCCTAGAGACCTCTGGTCTTAGGTCCTAGGCCCTATTGGGACTTTAGTCCTAGATGGAGGGTGGTGGCGTGGATGAGGACGGTGTCCTGGAGGTTGTGGGCATATCCTCCGCCCAGGGTGATGACCAGGGGGATTTTTCGACGGCGGGTTTCCTCAATGACTGTGGCGTCCCGCGCTTGCATGCCTTCCAGGGTCAGCCCCAGTCCTCCCAACTGGTCTTGCCCATAGCTGTCCGCCCCCGCTTGGTAGAGGACCAGCTCCGGTCGGTGGGAGTCCAGAATTTTTGGCCAGTGCTGTTTCAGGAGCTTGAGGTACTGGGCATCGGAGGTGCCGTCGGCCAACCCCACGTCCAGGTCGCTGGGGGGCTTTTGAAGGGGGTAGTTGCTCTGCTGGTGCATGGAGAAGGTGAAGACCTTGGGGTCTTGGGCGAAAATGGCGGCGGTGCCGTTTCCGTGGTGCACGTCTAAGTCCACGACGGCCGCGCGCCTTATTTTTCCCTCTTGTTTCATCTTCAGGATTCCCACCGCGATGTCGTGAAACACGCAGAAGCCTTCCCCATGGTCCGGAAAGGCGTGGTGGAATCCCCCCCCATCGTGCAGTCCCACGCCGGTTTGAAGGGCCAGGCGGCAGGCCTGGAGGGTCCCTCCTGCAGCCCTCTGGGAGGCCTCCGCCAGGGCCTTGGAGCAGGGAAGCTCCAGGCGCGCCTCGTCCAGCGCGGTCATTTTTCCCTGAAGTACCTTGTGCACCCAGTCTTCAGTGTGGGCCAGCAACAGCTCCTCGATGGAAGCGGGCGGTGGTTCCTGAAAATCCTTTGCCTTAGCCCAGCCTTTCTGTATCAGAAACTCTTTCACCAGCCGGTATTTGGCGGTGGGAAAGACATGGGTTCCGATGTCCACCTCGTATCTTGCGGAGAATAAGATGGGTGCTGATCCCCCGGAGGGGACCGGGGGTGGCTTAGAGCTCATGGGGGGGCGCTTGCTGTTTGCCGAAGGCTTGGCCGGTGAACAAGGAGAGGAGAAGAAAGAGGATGGAGAGGCCGATGAGGAGGTCTCCCCGGAGACAGTAGAAAGAAAATCCTTGCGAAGCAGGAAGGGAGAGCGAGAAGGAGAGGTAGGTTCTTTGGTCTAAGGATGTCTGCTGGAGGATTCTTCCCCAAGGATCTATGGTTGCGGAGATGCCGGTGTTGGTGGCCCGTAGGAGAAACCTCCGGTTTTCCACCGCCCGCAGGACGTTCATGCTCAGGTGCTGCCGGGGTTGGGAGGTGCCCAGGTACCAGCCGTCGTTGGTCAGGTTGACCAAGAGATCCGCCCCTTGCCGGACCTGCTCCCGGATGAGTTTGGGAAAGATCATCTCATAGCAGATGCTGACCCCCAAGGCTGCGAAGGGGGTGGGCAGTGGGGTGAGGCTCTTTCCGGGTTGCATCTCGCCCATCTCTCCTAAGGGGGCGATCCAGCGGCCTAGGAAGGCCCGCAGGGGAACGTACTCCCCGAAGGGGACCAGCTGGTTTTTGTGGTAGAGCCCACGGAGATTTCCCTTGGGATCGAACAGAGCCGCAGAGTTGTGGTAGCGGTCGAGATTGCGCGTCAAAGCCCCCACCAGGTGCGCTCTTTTCGTCTGCCGGATGAGTTTTTGGAGCCAAGGGAGGTAGTCCTTCTCTTGCAAGACTTGCGGGATGGAGGCCTCCGGCCAGATCACAAGGTCCGCTGGATTTTTTGAGGCTTCCCGGAGCAGCTCCTCTGTGGTTTTTTTGACCTCCGCTTCGTACTGGGGAGACCACTTTTTATACTGCTCGATGTCCGGTTGAAGCAGCGTGACCCGAATCTTTTTTTCTCTGGGAAACCGCGGGGAGGGTGGATTGGACAGGATGGATGAGGAGGGGGTTTGAAACTTAAGGACGTAGAGCCCGAAGCCCAGGTTGAGCAAAAACAGGGAGAGGGCGGCGCCGGCGATGGGAAGCTTCCGGGTCTGTTTTTGTAGGGGGAACAGGACGCAGACCGCCAGGGCGTTGAACCCAACCAGGAGAAAGGAAACCCCGTAGACCCCCCACAGGGCGGCGGTCTGGATCAGGGCCGGGTGGCGCCACTGGGAGTAGCCCAGAAACCCCCAGGGAAACTCCACAGAGGGATGCCAGGAATATTCCTGGAGGTATTCCAGAAGGGTCCAGCAGGCGGCGCAGGCCGTGGCGAGGGTCCAATGGGAGGAGCGGCGTCTGAAGAAAGCAACTGCCAGGGCGAAGAGTCCGAGGTAGAGCGCCAGATAGGCCGCCAGGAGCAGAAGCCCCCCAGCGGAGGCGGACCAGGGGACGCCGGCGTAGCGGTGGGTGGCCAGGACCCAGTGGAGCGATCCCGTCTTCCAGATAAATCCGCAGAGCCAGCCGTGAAAAAAGGCGGTCGTCGGTCGTAGATCACAGGTGGTCAGAGAATAGAGGAGGGGAATCAAGGCGAACCAAGCCAGCCAGCCGTAATCCCAGTTGGGGAAACAGAGGATGAGCAACAAGCCGGAGAGGGCGGGTGGGGCGGCGGGCGTTATCTTCCGCAGCACTTTTTGTATTTCTTGCCGCTCCCGCAGAGACAGGGGTCGTTGCGCCCGATTTTTCTCTTGACGGGAATTTCTTGTGCGGCGGGTCTTTCCAGGGTCTGGGTCGCTGAGTCGCGGCCCTGAGCGGAGGCGTGGGGAGCGGCCGCCGCGCGTTGCAGGGGAGAGGGACGGGGCCTTTCCGGGGGAGGAATTTGAATGCGGAAAATGTACTCTACCGTCTGCTCCCGGATGCGGGCCAGCATCTCCTCAAAGAGGTTGAAGGATTCCCTCTGGTACTCGATCAAGGGGTCCTTCTGCCCGTAGGCGCGAAGCCCCACGCCCTTTTTCAGGTGGTCCAGCGCATAGAGGTGGTTTTTCCAGGCGTTGTCCAAAACCTGCAGCAGGACCATGCGCTCCAGGTCCTTAAACATCTCCGGGCCGAACTGCTGGATGCGGTTTTCATAGGCTTGGCGGAGTTGTTGGGTGAGGGTTTGCTTGAGTTCCTCGTGGGAAAGGCTCTGCTTATCCGGTTCCGAGGCTCTCCAGGCGAGGCCGAAGGTTCTGGCCAGCCAGCCGGTCAGGCTCTCCGTGTCCCAGAACTCCGGATGGGCCTTGGGGGGGGTCCAGAGGGAGAGTTTTTCCTCCAGGGATTCCTCCAACATGCTTTGGATCTGCGCGGAGACCTCTTCGCCGTCTAAGGTGTTGCGGCGGAGGCTGTAGATGACCTCGCGCTGCTTGTTCATCACGTTGTCGAATTCCAAGAGCTGCTTTCGGATGTCGAAGTTCATCGCCTCCACTTTCCGCTGGGCATTTTCGATGGCGCGGGTGACCCAGGGGTGTTCGATCACCTCCCCCTCCTGCATGCCCAGCTTCTGCATCAGGGGGGCGATGCGGTCGGAGCCGAAAAGCCGCATGAGCTCATCCTCCAGGCTTAGGAAAAATCGCGTGCTTCCGGGATCCCCCTGCCGCCCGCAGCGGCCCCGCAGCTGGTTGTCGATGCGCCGGGACTCATGGCGCTCGGTTCCCAGGACGTGGAGGCCGCCCTTCTCGACGATGTAGGCCGCCTCCGCTGCATCGGGCGGATTTCCCCCCAGGACGATGTCCGTTCCCCGCCCGGCCATGTTGGTGGCGATGGTCACCGTTCCCTTTTTGCCTGCCTGGGCGATGATCTGCGCCTCCGCCTCATGGTACTTGGCGTTTAGGACCTGGTGGGGGATGCCTTTGGTCCGCAGCATCCCCGAGAGTTTCTCGGATTTTTCGATCGAGCGGGTCCCCACCAGAATCGGCCGCCCGATCTTCCACAGCTCCTCGATCTCGCCGACGATCGTCGAATATTTTTCCCGTTCCGTGCGGTAGATTTGATCCGGGGAGTCCCCCCGGATCATGGGCTGATTGGTAGGAATCTCCACGCAGTCCAGCTTGTAGATCTCCCAAAACTCCCCCGCCTCGGTCATGGCGGTTCCGGTCATGCCGGCCAGCTTTTTGTAAAGCTTGAAGAAGTTCTGGAAGGTGATGGTGGCCAGGGTTTGATTTTCCTCCTTGATCCTTAAGTTTTCCTTGGCTTCCACCGCCTGGTGCAGGCCGTCCGACCAGCGTCTGCCCGGCATGAGCCGTCCGGTGAACTCATCCACGATCACCACCTCGCCGTCTTTGACCACGTAGTGCACGTCGCGTTTGAAGAGGTGGTGGGCCCGCAGGGCCTGGGTGATGTGGTGCACCCATTCGGATTGGATGTCGTCATAGAGGTTGGGGACCCCCAGCATCTTCTCGCACTTGGCCGCCCCTTGGTCGGTCAGGGTGGCGGTGTGGGCCTTCTCGTCTACGATGGCGTCGTAGCCGCGGCCTAAATCCTCCCCGGTGTATTTGGCCTCCACCTCTTCTTTTTCGGTGATGAACCGCGCCTTCATGGCGGGCGTGATCCGGTTGATGATGTGGTATTTGTTGGTGGATTCCTCCGCAGGTCCGGAGATGATCAGGGGGGTTCTGGCCTCGTCGATTAAGATGGAGTCCACCTCGTCTACGATGGCGTAGTGCATCTCCCTTAAGACCCGGTCCTCCTGGTGGATGACCATGTTGTCCCTTAAGTAATCGAAGCCGATCTCATTGTTGGTTACGTAGGTGACGTCCCGCCCGTACATCTGTTTGCGCAGGGCGTTATCCATGTCATGCTGAACGGAGCCTACCGA
The DNA here is from genome assembly GCA_016204975.1 of Elusimicrobiota bacterium. GTDB lineage: Bacteria > Elusimicrobiota > Elusimicrobia > JACQJP01 > JACQJP01 > JACQJP01. The sequence goes on along the minus strand of JACQJP010000050.1, from coordinate 45,118 downwards.
GAGCCCCAGGTATTCATAGATGGGGCCCATCCAGGCCGCGTCCCGTTTGGCGAGGTAGTCGTTGACCGTCACCACGTGCACCCCACGGCCGCTCAAGGCGTTCAAATACACGGGCAGGGTGGCCACCAGGGTTTTTCCCTCGCCGGTTTTCATCTCCGCGATTTTTCCGCCGTGGAGGATGAGTCCTCCCAGGATCTGTACGTCGAAGTGCCGCATGCCGGTCGCGCGTTTGGAGGCCTCCCGAACGGCGGCGAAGGCCTCCGGCAGAATATCTTCGAGGCCGGCCCCATCGGCCAGGCGGTCTCGGAACGCCTGCGTTTTGGCGCGCAGCGCTTCGGGGGAGAGTTGTTCGAAGGAGCCTTCCAGGGCGTTGATTTGCTCCAGGGTGGGCTGGAGCTTTTTTAAATCCCTTTCGCTTTTGGTTCCGAAGATTTTATGGGCAATCCCGCTCAGCATCTTGCGGGAATTCTAACACAAACCCTTCCCCTCTGTCGCCCCCTCCTCCCTTCGGCTCGTCTATAGACTCGCCAGGAAACTCGTCGGGCTGTCGCCTCGCTTCGGAGAGGTCAAGAGGCCTCCGCTCGGGGCTCCCCATGGGAGGCTCTGCCTCCCTATGGCGGCGCTTCGCTCCTGTCACCCTCCGGAGCGGAATCCTTCATACTGTCGCGCCCTCCGAAGCGGAATCCTGCTGACAAAAAGACCCAAGAAATGATTCAATAAGGGTACTGGGAGATTAAACCTGAACTTTTGCAAATCTATTTAGGAGGGATGGCCAGGGATTGCCTGGAGAAAACCGTGTTTTGCCAGGCCATTCGCACGTAGCGTCAGCGGAGGCCTGGCAAAATGCCGGAGCGAGGCTGCGATGCCGAGCGTTTTTCGAAAGGCAACCCTGGACAGACCCCAAATTCCACTTTGCAAAAGTCCAGTTAAATCATGAAAATTCGGGTCTTTTTGGTGGACGACGATCCCCACTTGATGGGGCTTCTCCGGGAGGCCCTGCCTGCCAAAGAGTTTGACCTCCAGGGTTGCCAGGAGGCTACCCGGGCCCTGGAGTTGATCGAGGCCGACCCCCCGGATGTGCTGCTTTTGGACTGGCGGCTGCCGGATATTTCCGGCATGGAGATGTGCCGGATGGTCCGTAAACATAAAAAGCTCTCCGGGCTTCCCATTCTCATGCTGACGGCGGTGACCCCGGTGGACAAAAAGGTGGATGCCTTAGAGGGAGGGGCGGACGATTACCTGACCAAGCCTTTTGAGATCGAGGAGTTGATCGCCCGCATCCGCGCGGTCCTGAGGCGCAAGGCCTCGGGGTTGGTGCCTTCGGAGACGGTTCGGGTGGGACGGTTGGAGCTGGATCCGGCTCGTCGGCAGGTGCGTTTGAATGGTCGCTCGGTGCATCTGACGCGCATTGAGTTGGAGCTATTGCATCTTTTGCTCAAAAATCCCGGAAGGCCGTTGAGCCGGCAGTTTTTGGTGGACCATGTGCAGGGCTATCAGCACAGCCTGGGGCTGAGCACCCGCACGGTGGATGTGCATATGGTCTACTTAAGAAAAAAGCTGGGCTCCTGGGGTCCTCAGCACATCCAGACGGTCAGGAATATGGGCTACCTCTTTGAGCCGCCTGGATCCTAGCACGCTGGGAGCCTCTGGCTCCCCGGCTGGTACCCGGAGCGCTGCGAAGGGTGTTAATTCCTTCCTTTTGCAGGAGCCTGATTTTTTTTGGGATGCCCCTTTTCCCGCCGTAGCCGCCTAAGGAGCCGTCCTGGCGCAGGACGCGGTGGCAGGGGATGATCGGGGCGAATGGATTTCTTTTCAGAGCCTGTCCTACCGCCCGCGCCGCTTTGGGATTTCCGATCCTTTTTGCGATCCAACCATAGCTGCGCGTTTGGCCCCGGGGGATTTGAGCGCAGGCCCTCCAGACCTTCCGGTCAAACTCCGGATATCTGCTCAGCTTTTTTAGGATTTTCCTGGAGAGAGCCATGTCAATCAGGTTGTCTTCCTTCGACCCTCCCGAACTCCTCCAGGGAGGCGTCCAACTGCTTTGGATCCGTGACCACCAGCAGCACCAGCTCTTCCGGCGAAAGATGCTTTTGGGCGGCTTCTAAAACCTGTCGGCGGGTGACCGCTTTAATTTTAGGGACGTAGGTGTTCAGGTAGTCCTCTGGAAATCCGTAATACTCCAATTGCATCTGTTGTGTGGTGATCTGGTGGCTGTCTGAGTAGTTAAAGACGAACGAGTTGGCGAGGCTTTCTTTCGCCAGGCGCAGCTCCGAGGCGGAGACCGGCTCCCGGCGTATTTTTTCCAGCTCCGCCAAGACGGCTCGAATGGCACGAGCGGCGGTGGAGTTTTTGGTTCCCAAGGCGATAAAGAATGTTCCCCAGTCGCTGGGTTCCGTGAAGCGGCTGGCGGCGTAGTAGGCTAGGCCTTGCCTGGAGCGGATGTTGGCGAAGAGGCGCGAGGAGAAGGGGTTGCCCCCCAGAATGTCGTTTAAAACCTCGAAGGAAAAATGATCGGGGTGGTGGCGTTTGAGTCCGAAATGGCCCATGCGGATGGCGCTTTGGGTGACTGGTTTCTCATAGAGGATCACCCGACGCGCAGCTCTAGGCTGTACGGGCAGGACTGCAGCCGGTTGGCTCCTCCCCTTCCCCCTCCAGGAGCCCAGGAGTTTTTCCAGGGCTTTCATCATCTCGGAAGCCTGAAAGTCCCCGGAGACGGCCAGGAGGGTGTTTTCGGGGCGGAAGAATCTCCGGTGATAGCGCAGGAGATCTTTTCTGCGGATGCTCCGGAGAGTTTGGGATTCCTTTCTCCAGCCATAGGGGTGGTCTTTTCCATACAGTTCTCTCGGCAGCTCCCGGGAAGCAATGGCGCGGGGTTCATCATTTCTTCGGCGCACCTCTTCGAGGGCCTGGGCCCGCTCGATTTCCAGTTTTTTGGAGTCAAAGCTCGGCTCCGTCAAGACCTGGGCGAAAAGCTCCAGCAGGAGGTCGCTATCCTTGGAGAGGGCGGAGGCGGAGACGCCGGCCGACTCCAGGTCCATGCCCGTTTCGATGGAGGCCCCGAGGGACTCTAGTTTGCGGTTCAAGGTCTCGGCGTCGTATTTCTTTGTCCCGCCGGTCCGTTGGGTGCGCGCCAAAAGCTCCCCCAGGCCTATTTTCTCCGGGGGATCGTATTGGGCTCCGGCGCGGATTGTGGCGCTGATCTGGAGCAGGGGAAGCTCCCCATCTTCCAAAAGATACAGGACGATCCCGTTGGAAAGCTTCGTTCGCAGCGCCTTGGGAGGCTGAAATTTTAGTTCCGGGAATTTGGGAAGTTTTGGAGGCAGGGCGTAGGCGAAGGTCCCGATCCCAATCAGGAAGACCCCGCTCCAAAAAACTAAAGGCAGGAGGCGGCGCGCTCTCATGGTCTATCCCCCTCTTGTTTTTCCGGAGGCCTCTTGAGAATCGCGGTCGTCTTGTTTTCCGGCCGGAGGTATTTTTGGGCGACCCGTTGAATCTCCTGTGGTTTCATGGCGCGTAGTTTTTCCTTAAAAAACCAGGGGTAGCGCCAGTCCCCGGCGATGGTCTGGTAATGGGCCAGAAGCTCCGCCATGCCTTCGTTGGATTTCATCCGGCGGGTCAGGTCCGCCTCCAGTTGGTTGGCCAGTTTCTCCATCTCCCAGACGGCAGGAGGGTCCTTTTGGATGTTTTCCAGTTCCTCTTCAATGGCCTCCTCCAGTTTCTCAGGGGCGTGGGGTCGGCGGGGAGCGGCGTCAATCAAGAAAAGTCCCGGATAGAGCACCCCCGGCCACTGGGTATAGGCGGAGACCTGGGAGGCCATCTTTTTGCCTTCGATCAGGTTGCGGTAGAAGCGGCTGGTCCGCCCGGAGGAGAGAAGCTCCGCGGTGGCCTCCAGGGCCGGGTGATCCGGGTGGTGGATGGAGGGCACATGGTAGCCCATCTCCAGTAGGGGTTCGGCCTGGAAATAGACCATGGCTCGGCGCTCCCCCTCCTGGGGCGGCTCCTCGGTGGGTGTGCGCCCGGGGAGAGGCCTCGCCGGGATCCCTTCAAAATATTTCCGGAAAAGCTCCAGGGTCTTTTGAGGCTGGATATCCCCCACCAGGGCTACGGTGGCATTGTTGGGGCCGTAGTATTTTCGGAAAAACTCCTCCGCGTCGGTCCGGGTCAGCCTTTTGAGATCGCTCATCCAGCCGATTCCAGGCTGGCCATAAGGGTGCGCCAAAAAGGCCTGGCTGATAAAGACCTCCCACAGCTTTCCGCCGGGGGAGGATTCATAGCCCATGCGGCGCTCTTCCATCACCACGTCCCGCTCTTTATAAAACTCCCGGAGCACGGGATTTTGAAAACGGTCCGATTCCAGAATCATCCAAAGCGGAAGTTTGTGAGAGGGCAGGGAGATTTCGTAGGAGGTGTAGTCGGGGGCGGTATGGGCGTTGAAGCCCGTGCCTCCATGCTCCTGATAGAGGCGCTCATATTCATCCTCAACCATCCACCGGCTGTGTTTTTCTTGAAGCTCCTGCAGTTGTTTGCGGAGGGATTGGATCTGCCGGGCATCGGCCGCCCGACCTTTGTTTTCCTCTTCAATCATTTGTTGCGCCACCGTTTCGATTTGATCCAAATATATCTTCTCTTTCGCGTAGTTTTTGGAATTCAACAGCCGGGTGCCTTTAAAAATCATATGCTCAAACAGATGGGCCAAGCCGCTGCGACCGGGCTGGTCCTCGACCGCCCCCACCTTAAAATACACCCGGAAGGCTATCAGAGGCGCGTGGTGGCGTTCCAGAAGCAAAACGGTCAAGCCATTTTTGAGGACATGTCTTTGGACGGGGGGAAAATCCGGCGCAGGCTGTTGTGCCCAGGGCAAAGGGCTCAGGAGAATCAACAGGAAAGCCAAGAAGGGGGCCATGGGCGGGGTAGTCTAGCAAATATAGGACCTTCGGTCCCTCGCACTCAGTAAAGTCCCAGGGATTTTTTGCGCAGGAGTTTGTGGTAGGTGATGGCGAAGCGGTGGGCCTCGTCCCGCAGGTGCTGGAGGACGTGGAGAGCCGGAGAGTCCCGTGGGATTTGCAGGGGGCGGGTCGTTTGGGGCCGGTAGATTTCCTCTTTTTCCTTGGCCAGGCCGAGGGTCGGAGGAACTTTTTTCAGGCCTTCCAGCGCATTCAAAGCTTCCATTGCGGCGCTGAGCTGCCCCCGGCCTCCATCCACCACGATCAGGTCCGGCAGGTCCTCGGATTTTTCCAGGGCATTTCGATAGCGGCGGCCCACCACCTCCCGCATCATGGCGAAATCGTCCATTTGGGAAACCGTTCGGATTTTGAACCTGCGGTAGTGGTTTTTGAAGGGCAGGCCGTTTTTGAAGCAAACCATGGAGCCCACGGCCTGGGAGCCGAAGAGGTTGGAGATATCGAACGCCTCGATGTGTAAGGGGGCTTGGGCAAGCCCCAAGGTTTGCTGAAGCTCCGTCAGGGCTCTGGATTTGGAGAGGGACTGCTCCAAATCCTTTTCCGTGATCCGGCGCAGACAAACCCGTTCGGCCAGGTGTTCCATGGCCCGCAGGTGATCCCGGAGCTGCGCGGCCTGCTCGTAGCGCATGTCCCGGGAGGCGCCGCGCATTTGCCGCCGGAGCATCTCTTGGAGCCGCTCGAACTTTCCCTCCAGGAAGAGCCGGGCTTTTTGGGCGATTTTCCGGTACTCCGATCCGGAGATTTTTCCGGCGCAGGGGGCCGGGCATTCTCCGGTGTGGTAGTAAAGGCAGGCCTGAATCTTTTTGGGATCCAAAGGCTTTTTTTCGGAGAACTTCCAATCGCAGGGACGCAACGGAAAGAATTTTCTCCTCCATAGAAAACTGAGCAGGTTCTGGACGGAGCCGGCCTTGGGATAGGGGCCGAAGTATGCGGCTCCATCTTTCTGCTTTTTGCGCGTCAGGAAGATTCTGGGAAAGTCTTCCTGGAGGGTGAGTGCAATGTAAGGGTAGGATTTGTCATCCCGCCATAGGATGTTGAAGGGGGGTTGGAATTTCCGGATGAGGCGCCGCTCCGCGATCAGCGCCTCTCGTTCGCTTAGGCAGGGGAGATAGTCCACTTGGCGCAGGGAGCCGGTCAAGGCCTGGATTTTGAAATCCGCGGTCCTCGGGCCTGAGGCCCCCGGGCCCGAGGCCCCCGGGCCGAAGTAATGGGCCACGCGCTTGGCCAAGTCCACCGCCTTTCCGATGTACAGGATTTTTCCCGCGTGGTCCTTGAAGAGATAGACTCCGGGCTGGTGCGGAAGAGATTTCAGAATTTTTTCTTTATCCACGGCTCAGTAAAGATCTCAGTGGGATCTTAGCCAGCGCAGCTCTTCCAGGCCGAGGAGGTAGGCCCCCGAGAGATAGACTGCAACGCCGGCTGAAACGCCCAACAAAACCTGAAGCCCTGCGGCGGCATGGGGCATCGAACCCTTGAGAAACCAACAGGCGCAGGACATGAGCAGCGTATTGCACAAGGTTTTGGCCAGCGCCTGAAGCGTCGTGGAATCCAGGAGGGGCTCGGCGATCCGTTGCTTGAGTTTCCGGGCCAACAGCCCTGCTTGGAGCGCGGAGCTCAAGGTGGTGGCGAGGGCCAGCCCCCCGATTCCCAGAGGGCCCATCAGCAGGAGGTTCAGCCCCGCGTTGACCGCCACGCACAGCAGGCTCACCCGGACCGGGATCTTGGGGTTCTGGATGGCGTAGAAGGCATTGGCCAGGATTTTGGCGCAGGAGAAAAAGACCAGCCCCAGGGCGTAGTAGAGCAAGGCCTGCTGGGTCAGCAGGCTTTCGGCCGGGGTGAATCTCCCCCGCTCAAAGAGAAGCCGGACGATGGGCAGGCCCAGAATCACCAGGCCTGCCGAGGCGGGCAGGAGGATGAAGGCCGTCCAGCGGATGGCGCGCCGGAAGGTGCGGGTGAACCCGGTCCAGTCGCCTTGGGCGTAGGAGGCGGAGAGGCTGGGCAGGGCCACGGAGGCGGCGGCGATTCCGAACAAAGCCAGGGGAAGCTGCATGATGCGGTTGGAGTTGTAGAGGGCGGTCAGGGAACCGGTCTGCAGGAAGCTGGCGCAGATGGTGTCCACGAAGCTGTTGATCTGCTCTACCGACAGAGCCACGGCGGCCGGCAAAAGCAACCATAGGGCGCGGGAGACCCCCGGATGGCTTTGTGGGGGGCGGGGCCGGGTTGGAAACTGAAGCTGTCTTAAACGCAGAATCTGGACTCCCCAGTGAAGCATTCCCCCTCCCACCGCCGCCACCGCCAGTCCATGGAGGGAGGCCTGGACGCTTTCCCAGCTGTCCAGCCGGGGAGGAAAGAAAAAGAGATAAGCCAGGACGGCCACCGAGAGCCCGGCGGAGCTCAAGGCCGGCAGAAAAAATTCCCGCAGGCTATGGAGGATGCCGGAGTAGAGGGCGGCCATGCCCACCAGCAGAAGATAGGGAAACAGAGTCCGCGTCAGCTGGACGGTCAGGTCCAGCTTGCGTGGATCGGCGGCGAATCCGTAGGTGAGGGCCCACACCAGCGGCTTGGCAAAAAGGATTCCCAAAAGGGTCACTGCCAGGAGTAGAAGAAAAAGTCCCGTGCTTAGGGACTGAAAGAGTCGCTTGGCGGATTCTGCCCCTTCCGTTTCCTGGGTGGCGGAAAATACCGGAACCGCGGAGGCGGCCATCCCCCCCTCCCCGAGGACGCGTCTGAAAAGGTTGGAGATGCGGAAGGCGGCGTAGTAGGCGTCGGTGAAGCCTCCTCCTCCGAAGTAGTAGGCGACGGCGGCATCCCGAAAGTAGCCCAGGATGCGGGAGAAAGCGGTGGCTAAACTGAAGGCGTTGATGGATCGAACCAGCGACGTTGACCTGTCGGACATAATATAGTTGAATGATGGACCCAATGGCCAGGCTCAAAACGGGGCGTCACACCAGCGCTCTCAAGGCTCACCGGCAGTCTCTTCGCCACAGGACTCTCAACTCAAGGAGAGCGAGGCAGATCAAAAGCCTCACCAAGGAGCTTCTCCGGGAGATTGAGAAAAAGAACGCCTCCCGGATTCAGGAGCTGTTCCCTCAATTTGCTTCCAGTTGGGATCGGGCCGCCCGCAAGGGGCTTGTGCACCGGCGCACGGCCTCCCGGAAGATATCCCGCCTGTCCAGGAAAGTCCGAGCTGTGGTTGCTAGTTCCATTTAATCCTTCCGCAAATTTGCAGTATCAGCTCTTGCAACAGATGGAGCGCCGAGTGGGTCCCCTCGCCGGTTTTCAGTTTGACGTCCGTCTGGAGGCAGAGGGTGAGGCTCTTCTTTAGGCGGTCGACGTCTTGTTTTTTGAGGTGGTCGAAGAAGGAGCGATCGTAGATTTTGTGCAGTCTGAGGCGTTTGAAAATCTCCTCCCGGTCCATCTTCTGCTGGAGCCAGAGCTTGGCCTTGAGCTGTTTTTGGATGGCGGGGAAGATTGCCGAAGACAGAATCCGCACCGGTTCCAGCTGCCCTTGGGTCAGTTGCGTCAGCTGTTGCAGGGCGCGTGGCGCCTCTTGGGCCTGCAGGGTCCGGATAAAATCGTAGAGGCTGACCTCGCGGGAGGTTCCCAGGGAGGCCCAGACGTCCTGTGCCTGCACCTCCGCACGGTTTCCCAGGTAGAGGGCCAATTTTTCAATTTCCTGATCGAGGGTTCCCAGGTCCGTCCCGCATTCCTTCAGGAGCAGCTCCACCGCAGAAGCGGAGGGCCTCTTTTTTCCGGCACAGAAGGTTTCCCGGATCCAGCTCCGGGCCTCGGAATCGCTCAGGGGCCAGAAGATGACCAGCTCTCCAAGGGCCGCGACCGCCGCGGCCACGGGGTCCCTTAAGTCCGCCTTGGGTTCCTCAGAGATTAGCACCAGATGTGTCGTGGGGGAGGGATCCTCCAGATAGTGCGCGAGGAGCTTCTTGTCGGCGGCGGACCATCTTTGGACCTCCTCCGCCAACAGAAGGGTGCACCCGCCCAGGAGGGAGGGGCTCAGGGCCGCCTCCACGACCTCCTGGGCCTTCTGTTGCGAGGCGCGGAAGGAATGGATGCTGAAGGAATCCGCGTCGGATTTCTTATCGAGTCCCAGGGCCTGCTGGATTTTTTTTGCGGCCTGGCCGATGAGAAATCTCTCCTGGCCGCAAAAGAAGTAGGAGAGGGCCAGCTTTTTTTGTTGGAGGCGGGAAAAAAGTTGGGCGGGTTTGAGTGTGGGCATGAGTCATTCTTTTTTTTGCGGGGGAAGTTGTTGGGGGTTGACGCGGCGCCTGGAGGCCCCGGTCACCGATCCGAAGCCTTCCACGGTGCGTTTGACGATGTCCCGGGCCAGGATGTCCCAAATCTCTTCCCGGGCGGCCTCCTCGGTTTTCCCTCCGGGAAGGGTGGGGGCGAGATAGTTCAAGATGCCCTCCAGGTTTTCCTCCTCCCAGAGGTAGGTCTGGGTGCTCAAATCCAGGAATTTGAGATTTAGAAGAATCTGCAATTTATACACCGTGGCCACCAGGTTGGCATCGTACTGGATGGGAGTGAGAATGTAGCGCGCGATTTCCCCGATGACCACTCCGTCGGCTTTGGATTCCGGCACGACGGGGTAGCGGCCGTCCCTTAAGAATTCATCCACCGCCCGGAGGGTGAGCTTGTCCTCCAATCCGAACTGTTGGGTCTTGTTGGCGAAGGGACGGATGGCGATTTTCTGGATGTGGCTGGGAAGCAGCTGCGGCGCGGGGGCGTATTTGATGTCTGCGCCGCTGCAGCCCCAGAGGAGCCCCAACAGAAGGAAGGGTTCGGCATGGAGTTTGCGGTTGGGTGTTTTCATTATTTTTAGTCCTTGACCTTTGCGGCTGAGGCGTTGTTTTCGGTGATCAGGTTGATGAGTTTATTGGGAACGAAGATGACCTTGGATATCTTCTGAGAGCCCAGGTGCCGGCGGATCTTCGGCCGGTCCTGCGCCGCGTTTTGCGCCTCGCGGGCATCGGCGTCTTTTTGGATCTGAACCCGATCTCGAAAGCGGCCGTTGACCTGCACCGCCAGGGTGCAGGCGGCTTCGGAGAGTTTTGCGGGGTTCGCCTGCGGCCAGGGGGAAAGGACCAGGGTTTGGGTTTCACCGAGCTTGCTCCACATCTCCTCCGCGACGTGCGGGGCAAAAGGATAGAGAAGCCGCACCAGGGTTTTGAGGGTTTGGCCGGACGTCTCATCGCCGCAGACCTGGTAGGCATAAAGGCTGTTGGTCAGCTCCATGAGGGAGGCGATGGCGGTATTGAAACTCAGACGCCGGAGGTCTTGGGTGACCTTCTCGATGGTGCGATGCGTTTTTTTCGTCAGAGACTCCGCCGCCGAAGTCTGAGCCGCAGCCGCCTTCGGGGTTGAGGAAAAATCGAGCACCTTTCTCCAGATGCGGTTCAAAAACCGCAGGCATCCTTCCACGCCTTCCTCGGACCACTCCAGGTTTTTTTCCGGAGGCGCCGCAAAGAGAATGAATAGCCGCAGGGTGTCGGCGCCGTATTTCCGAATCATCCCTTGGGGGTCCACCGTGTTGCCTTTGGATTTTGACATCGCGGTTCCCCCCAGGGTCACCATCCCTTGGTTGAGGAGCTTGGGAAAGGGCTCCGGGGAGTTCACCCAACCGAGGTCCCGGAGCACCTTATGGAAAAATCGCGCGTAGATCAGGTGCATGCAGGCATGTTCGATCCCCCCGATATAGAGATCTACCGGCAGCCAGGCCTGGGCGGTTTTTTTATCAAAAGGCTCCTTCTCATTTTTTGGGTCGCAATACCTGGCGTAGTACCAGGAGGAGTCCACGAAAGTGTCCATGGTGTCCGTTTCTCGTTTGGCCGCCCCCCGGCATTTTGGGCAAGAGGCCTTCACGAAGGATTCCACTCGGGTCAAGGGAGATTCCCCCGTGGCCCCGTAGGGGATGTTTGGGGGCAGTTGCACGGGAAGTTGCTCTTGCGGGACGGGGACCGCCCCGCATTGCGGACAGTGCAGGATGGGGATGGGGGTGCCCCAGGCCCGTTGCCGGGAGATCAGCCAGTCTTTCAGGTGGTATTGGATTTTTGGTTGCGCGAGCTTCCGGCGGGCCAGCTGCTCCACGATTTTTCCTTTTGCTTCCAGGTTGGAAAGCCCATCGAAGGCCCCGGAATTCCTTAGGATTCCCTCTTCTTCGTAGGCGGATTCTTCGGAGTTTTTCCGGTTTTTTGGGAAGATGACGTAGCGAATGGGCAGGCGGTGTTTTTTCGCAAATTCGAAGTCCCTGGCGTCGTGGGCCGGGACGGCCATGATGGCCCCCGTTCCATATTCCATCAGGACGTAGTCGGAAACCCACAGGGGAATCTTTTCCTGAGTGGCGGGGTGGAGGGCGTAGGAGCCGGTGAAAACCCCTTCTTTTTCCCCTTCCTGCCGGGTCCGTTGGAGGAGGCTTTTCTTTTTGGTTTGCTCCATATAGCTGTGGACCTTCGCCTTTTGATCGGGGACAGTGAGCGGTTCCACCCAGGGGTGTTCCGGGGCCAGAACCATGAAGGTCGCCCCAAACAAGGTGTCCGGCCGGGTGGTAAAGATCGTCAATTTCGGATTTCGGATTTCGGGGTTTTCTATTTTAAAATCCGCGATTCGCGATTCGCAATCCGCAATTTCAAAGTAGATTTCCGCCCCCTCCGATTTCCCAATCCAGTTCCTCTGCATCTGGAGGACGTATGCGGACCAGCCCCCCTCCAGTTCCCGCATGTCCCGGAGCAGCTCCTCCGCGTATTGGGAGAGCTTCAAAAACCACTGCCGGAGATGTTTTTGCACGACCGGCGCCTGGCATCTCCAGCACTCCCCGGCTTCCCCTACTTGTTCGTTGGCCAGGACGGTTTGGCACTTTGGGCAGAAGTTGACCGGGGCGTGTTTTTGGTAGGCCAGGCCCTTGTGAAACATTTGGATGAAAAACTGCTGGTTCCAGCGGTAGTACCGGGGGTCGCAGGTGGCGAATTCCCGGCTCCAGTCATAGGAGAGCCCCCAGCTTCTAAACTGCTCCCGCATCCGGCAGATGTTGTCCCGGGTCCACTGGGCGGCATCAATCTTGTGCTGGATGGCGGCATTTTCGGCCGGCAACCCGAACCCGTCCCACCCGATGGGATGCAGGACGTCATAGCCTTCCATCTGCGCCCTTCGGGCCGCGACATCGGCCAGGGTATAGTTGCGAAAATGTCCCATGTGGGCGGTTCCGGAAGGGTAGGGAAACATCACCAGACAGTAGAATTTCTTTCCGGGACGGGGAGTCTGCGGGGCCCTAAAGAATCCCTGGTCTTCCCAAAACTTCTGCCATTTGGATTCTATTTCCTGAAACGGGATCGTTTCGGCGGACACGGTTCCTATTATACTGAACTTTTGCAAAAAGGAGTTGGGGGTCCTGTCCGGGGTTGCCTTCCGAAAAACGCTCGGCATCGCAGCCTCGCTCCGGCATTTTGTCTGGCTGCATGCAGTATGCCAGACAAAACACGGTTTTCTTCAGGCAATCCCCGGCCAGTCCCCTTCTCAATATCTTTGCAAAAGTCCGGTTATATATATTCCGGATGGTCAACTAGAGGGGGCGCAGGACTAGGCCGGAACCTTGAGGTCTGGCGTCACCTTCCAGAGCTTTCCGAATGAGGTTTTGGAGTTCCACGAGGTGCGCCCGGGTTGTTCGGTCGGGGCGGGAGTTCTTGAGGGCCTTCTCGATTTTTTCATCGAGGCGGCTGAGGCTCTCCCTGGCCAAGGCGAGGGCGTCGGATGGTGCGGAGGAGCCATAGAGTGCAATCAGGGTGTTGACGTGCTCCCTCTGGAGGTTTCTTTCAAATAGAGATATGGAGAGGGAGGAGCGCTTAAGGTCCAGGTCGCTCCAGATCGCCTTCTCCGTCGAGTCGAAAATCTCCTCCGGTCCGAGAGCCCATCGGGGGTGGTCGGAAAGGAGCTGGTTCCGCTGGATTTGAGCCAGCGTGTTTGGGCTCAGGAGTTGGCGCAGCGCCGTTTTTTGAAAGGAAAGCAGCCACTCGGCCAACGGATAGGGGGAGCCGGCGGGATAGGGTTCCTCCAGGGTGCCCAGCCTTTCCTGGCCGAGCCTCCTTAAAAGGCCGGCTGGGAGCTCAAAGGCCTGCGTCTCAAAGACATTCCGGGCCAAAAACTCCAGGACCTCCCTCTGCCGGGTCGCAGAGGCGGGTTCCAGGGGGAGGCGTTCCGGCACCTTTTGCGGTCGGTCTCTGGAGGTCAGAGTTCCCCCCACCCACCTCAGGATTGGGTTGAGGGCTCGGCGGTATTCGAAAAGGGCCAATTCAAAGTCCCTGCGCACAGAGGCATAGCCTTCCTCCGGGGTGGGTTCTTTTTCCTCGATTCTTCTGAGGAGTTCTGCGGCCAACCGGAATCGGGACTCGGCGAAGGCTACGGGATCGGCTCCTAGATCCCAGCGCGCCGCTTCGGGATCCGCGCCGTCCGCATCCTCGTCGGTACCGTACAAGAGGGTAGGATTTGCGAAGCTTCTGTAAGCGATGGCCGCCAACTCTTTTTTGCGCTCCTCCGGAGTTTGCCCTTGGAGAGGTCTATAAGCATACTCGATGGCAAAGCGGTCGTAGGGGCCCACCTGCGTCTGCCAGAAGCTTCCCTGTGGGCTTTGGGGGGCAGCGAACCGGGGAGGCAGGTAGTCCATGACCGAGTTGGAGATATATCCCTCGGCGGGATAGAGGCTGGCCTTGAAGTTGTGCCGCAGGCCCAGGGTGTGTCCGAACTCATGCGCGGCGACGAAGGTGACCCACTCCTCTACGAATTTTTTTTCGTCCTCGGGGGCCAGGTCCCCTCTGGCCTTTAGTACCGAGAGAGCGAAGGCCGCCTGGGAGATGGCTTGCTCCAGAAAATCTGTTTCGGAGAATCCGGCCGCAGAGGTGGGCGCAGGTTGTGGGGCGAGCTTTTCTCGCGGAGCGACCACGCGGACCAAGGCGTCGCTGAAAAAGACCGCCGCGTTGTAGATTTGGCCGGTGAAGGGGACGATCCGCATGGGGCCCTGGGCGAAGGCGGCGTCCGCACCCACGCCTGTAAACCAGCTCACCACGATGTCGTAGCCGGCGTCGGCGGGATCGAAACGGATCCTCTCCTCTTCGGGAAGTTCCGCTACCTCCCGGATGACGATGGCATTTTTGAGCCCGATAGCCTCAAAGGCCGCGTTCCAGGCCAAGATGCCGTTTCGGATGGGTCCCCGGAATCTTTCCGGGATGTTGTCCTGAATCCACACCTCGATGGGGTCTGCCGCCTCCGAGAGCGCCTCCCCAGGGACCTTCTTTTCCAGGTGCCAGCGTCCGATGGAATAGGCGTATGGCTCGAGGCGAGCCTGAAGCTCCGGTGCCGAGAGGTCTTGATAGAAATGCAGGAAATGCCCCACGCGTTCGTCCGCGGGTCTGGACCGGAAGGAGGGATCTTGAGGGAGTTGCGATAGGCTGAACTGGACCACCAGGGAGATGTTTCTGGAATCCGGCAGGGCGACGGAGTCGCTTTCCCGGCTGCTGGAGAAGACCAAATGGGAGCGAATCTCTATGTTTTTATCGAAGCTCTTCACCTCCTCAATGTAGCTGGCCTCCGAGTCGAGCTGAAAACTGGACCAGGGATAGGCTGTTTGGAGTTGGGCTTGGAGGTTGATGAGGTCCTTCAAAAATATTTCCCCAATCTCGACTCGATAAGCCTGATCCTCTGAGGATGTCTCCGGATCGAGAGTCGTTTCCGCTGCTTCGCTGGGGCCTGCCTCTTTTTCCGGCTCTTCCTCGGCGGCCTTTTCTTCGCCCTCCTTCTTTTCTTCCACATCTTTGGCCTGGGGCGCCACGGTCAGGATGGAGTCGCTGAAGGACTGCTGGAGGGTTCTTTCTTCCGGGCTTCCTTCCTCGGCCCGAAAGAGGGTATTTTTCTGAACTAGGTGCAGCTTCTCCCCCGCCAGACGGAAGTACCACAGCATCACCCGCCTTTCCCAGGGAATGGAAGAGTAAAGGCCTTTCTCTCCGGTTCCTCTAATCAGAGTGACCGAGGACAAAAAGGGTTTTTCCAGAAACTCTTTCGGGATCTCCAGCTTGGGAGGCGTTCCCGGCAGGATGCGGAGAAATTCCCTTTGGGATTGTTGAGATTCTTGGATGGCCTGAGCCTGTTGAGCCAGAGGAGCCAGATGGAGCGCGCCGAAATCGGCTTGGGCCGTTGGGCTGGGAGTCTGCGCACCGCAGACGGAAACTGCACACCCCATCAGCAGGATTCTTGTCAGACTTTGACACAGCATCGCTTACGAGCCTCTGCTCTTACAATCTCACTCTACCGGCTGAAGTCCAGACAGCGATAGATCTCGGTGTGGGAGGAGTGGGCCGGATTGCTTCCCCCGTTGGGAACCATACTGGCCGGCCAGTAGCTTTTGCAGGGGCGGCCTTTGATGGTGCTGGCGGACGCCCCCGAATTGGCGGACGATCCAGAAGATGCCGGGATCAAAGGCGCAGAAACCCATATCTGCACAGGAACTCCCTCGTAGTCTGGGAAGGGAATGGCGTCGGTTTTCTTAGACTGCTCTTCCTGTTGTTCCAGGGGTACCCATCGCACATACACCTGTATGGCCCAATCGGAGCGCAGGTTGGAATATCTGACGGAGACCCCTTCGATCGTCCCGTCTTCCAAGAGGGTCAGAATTGTGGATTCCGCCTCAAGTTTGTAAGCCGCCAAGGAAGCGGCAAAATAGCGCAGCACTTGCCGATTCAAGTCCTCTTTGGGGACCTCTTCCAAGAGGTACCTATAACTCTCGTAGGCGTCCTCGGATCCTATTTGAATTTTCCGGGTCAGGGCAATATCCTTGGCCAGTTTCCTCGGGTCCTTCAGGTTTTTGGAAATGCGGATCTCGGCTTCGGCCACTTGAGTCAGAAGTTTGAGGGTGTTGAGCTCATCGGACAAACTCCCCGAAGCGAGAAACAGGCCGTCCGTATAGGTGGCGGGGTCATTGGAAGATGCTTTTTCCCGAAGCCGCTTGATCGATTTGGCCTGTTTTTCCAATTCCCTTGCGATGGCCTTCAGTTGCTTCAATTCCCAGTCTGCGTCTCGCTTTAATTCCTCCCACGTTTTGGCATCCCATTGGGCCTTCGCGGCGTCAGCGGCTTGATTGGCCTGGAGTATGACATCGGCGATTTCCTCTCGCTGAGCCTTAGCAGACTGGGGCTGAAAAGAAAAGGCTAAGGCAAAGGCGAGGCCGACGAACACAAGGAATGGTTTTCTCATGAACTCATCTCCTCCTGGTTTTTGCTTTCGGCAACGGGTCCTCACTGGTGTGAAGATTATAGCCTGCCCCTGCCAAAGAGGGCATGGGCCAAGGGGGCAAAAAAAATGGAAAAAAGGACCTACGGCAATCTGGGACCTTTGGACCCGGATGGACGAGTTTTTTCTCAGAACCGGTAGGCGGCCTGAAGGAGAATTCCCTGAAAGAGAGTCTCGTTTTCGGGCCAGGCCACCCAGACTCCTTCAGGGGCCAGCGTCCCCCCCTCTAGTTTTTTGCCTTCGCTGGAGGCGGGGGAGGCCATGTGGTGGAAGTGCCGCAGGGCCCCCAGGCTGATCCGCCATTTTGGAGACTCCCATCCCAGGGCAATCTCCAAATCGTAGCTGAACCCGGAGTAGGGGGCGGAGCCCAAAAATATGTCGCTGGGATCGAGGAGAAATCCCCAGAGGGCTTCCCCTTCCAGAAAAAAGGTTCGGCCCCACCTCATCCGGGCTCCCAGGGGAAGCCCCAGATTGGAGAGCTCCTCCCGGAGTCCCCCTTGGGGTTTTCCTTCCGAGGAAAGGTCCAGGGCCGAGTCCACGGAGTTCCCCTGGACGATGAACCGGGTTCTTTCCCACTGCTCCTTGATCCACTGCACGCCTGCCAGCCATCTCAGGGGCCATTCGGCCAAGGGCTGGGAGTAGAGCAGAGAGAGGTTCTCCATGCTCTGGGACATTTGGTCGGTTTGGTAGTCCCCCACTCTTTCCGTGGCGAAACTTCGCCCGCTTTCCAGGAGGCGCAACTCCAGGCTTTTTTCTTCTTCCCAGGAAAGGAGCAGGCGCGCCCGGAGGCTTTTGTTCTGATTGTAGTTTTTGTACTGCGAGAGGCGTTGAGAATTTTTTCCGAAACTTCTATAGCGCACCTCGCCGTAGGGGGCATACCCCAATTGGAGTTCGGTCTGCAGGGCTAGGGCAGGGGTGGAGCCAAACAGAAGGAGGATTCCCAATCTAGAATTCAAAGCGCTTTTGGATCCGCAAAAATGGGATGGCGGCATCGGTGGTTCCTTGTCTCCATTGGAATACAAACCCGTCCGGGTTCATTTCCAGGGTGTGTCTTTCCAGTTGCAGCAGGAAGAATTTTATGCCTGCCTCAATGTTCCAGTCCGAACCTATGGGCAGGGAGGCGGCCCCCTCCAATTCCGTCAGAAAGCTCGGTCGGTGGGGAGGCCCCAGAACTGAGAATAGGAACTGGGAGTCAAGGGAGACCTGTGGGAGCATTCTCCAGGTTCCCCTGAGTCCCATCCGGGGTCCCAGCCTGGTCATAGACCTCTTCTCGCGGCCGGGCAGGGCCGTGCCGCTCAAAACGAAGTTTTTATACTCGTAGGTTTGAAGGATTGCTTGGATTCCCCAGGAGAGCTCCAGGGAGGGGCGGATGGGTTTTTGAAAATAGAGCGATAGGGTTTGGGTCTCTGTGCGTTTTTCATCGGTTCGATTCGTGCCGCCTATCCTTTCGGAGGCGAACTTTCCCAGCAGGTTCTGATAGGAGGTTCCCCACCCCGATCCATGGGGCTTAAGTCTATAGAGAGAGGTGAAGGATAGAAAAGGAGCGCTGTGGGTAGGTTTGGACTCCCAGACGATGTCTCCAGGACCCGCTCCCTCAAACTGGGATTTGTGTCCTCCTAGGCTTAGAGAAACCTCCATTTGCGCTGCTTCCAGAGGTTCTATGGAAAGGGCCATAAGCCCTCCTGAGAGAGCGATGAGAAGGGTCCACCGAGGGCCTGTAAGACGGGCGTTCAAAATTCTGAGGATGTCCCGAGCATAGTTGAAAAGAGTTAAGGCGATTCCCCGGACTTGCTAGCATCGAGTTGGGAAAAACGAAGCACCAAGGGAAGAACCGCTAATGACAACGTACCAATTCTTAAGATGGAAGTACAGCGGTCGTGTGGTCGTGTTTGTCGGCTACTTGATTTTGGAGAGGGCCTGGGCGGCGTGGGCGCGGAGCTTCTCGTATTTGAGGGCCTCGAGAAGGGCCGCGATGGCGGGGCGTCCGATGGAGGCCAGGGCCTCGCAGGCATATTTGCGCACCAACTCGTTTTCGTCATGGGCCAGGCGATGGTACAGTGCGGGGATGGCCTCTGGGTCCTGGAGGATTCCCAGGGAGATGCAGGCTTTCATGCGGATCAGAGGGCTGGTGTCGTTGGAAGTCTGGATGAGGGCGGGGACGGCCAGGCGGTCTCTTAAGTGGCCTAAGACCCCGGCGACGGTCACCCGGACCTCCTCGGCCGGGTCCTCCAGGCATTGGATCAGGGCCGGGACCGCTTTGCGCTCTCCCAGGTGCCCCAGGGCGATCGCGGCCCTTTGCCGAACGTGTTTAGAGAAATCCTTGAGGGCTTGGATCAGCGGATCCAGACTCTCTTTGGCCTGAAGGTGCCCCAGGACCTCCGCCGAGATGGCTCGCACGAAGGGATCGGCCTCCTGGAGAGCCTGCAGAAGGGCCGAGACGTCGCGCCGGGTGATGGCCGCCTGCACGCTGGGGCTTAACGGTGCCGGTCCGGATGGGGAGGCGGTTGAAGCGGCGGGTCCGGCGGCCTTGGGACCGATTCGGATTCTGACTCCCTTCTTCAGCCAATTCAGCGGAATACGGATTTTCATATTTCAACTTTCAAGTTCATGCCCCACGCTATTTTAACAAAGTTGGAGATGCCAGAGGATTTCCACGTTGCCCTTGGGACCTTTCAGCGGCGAGGGAATGGTCCCCCGGCTTACTAAGGAAAGGGAGGGGGCGAACTCCTCCAGCGCCCTCAGAATTTTTTCCCGGATGGCCTCATCCCGCAGCACCCCCTTGCGGATCTGTTTGGGCTCTGCTTCAAACTGCGGCTTGATGAGGCAGATCAGCTCCGCAGGTTTGCATAGGCATTGGGTGACCGCCGGAAGAACTTTGCGCAGGGAGATAAAAGAGACATCTATGACTGCCAGCTCCGGGGGAATTGGAAAGAGGGAGGGCTTCAGGTACCGGGCGTTGGTCTTCTCGAAAAGCCGTACCTGGGAGCAGTTGCGAATTTTTGGATGCATCTGCCCGTGGCCCACATCCACCGCATAGATCTTTTTCGCTCCGTGCTGGAGCAGGCAGTCGGTGAATCCTCCCGTGGAGGCTCCCACGTCCAAACAGACCTTGCCGGCAATTGATATCCGGAAATGCTCCAGAGCCGCGCGCAGTTTTTCCCCTCCCCGGGAGACGTAGGTCTCGGCCATGGAGACATCCAGGGGGGAGTCTTCTGGAATCAGGGAGCCCGGTTTTAAGGGGACCGGGGAGAGGGGACGGATGACCCTTCCGGCCAGAATGAGAGCCTGGGCGGTCTTTCGGCTTTGTGCCAGGCCGCGCTCCACCAGTATCTGATCTGCCCTCTTTTTCAGAGCCGGCGGGGTCACGGAGCTCCGGATATTGGCCGGGCTCGCAGCGCTCGCCGGCGCGCCAGCCGTTCCTGAAGGGTTTTTTCAAAACCTTCGTCAGTCGGATGGTAGAAGGGCCGGGGGTCTGGAAGGTACTCCTGGGAGACGAAGTGGCCGGGGAAGTCGTGCGGGTACAGATACCCTTCCCCGTGCCTTCGGCTTTTGGCGTCCAGGTTGGCGTCCCGCAGGTGTCTGGGAACCTCTCGGCGGGGGCCGCTGCGGACTTCTTGGATGGCGCCTTCCACGGCTAGGTAGCTGGCGTTGGATTTTGGAGCGCAGGCCACGTAGAGAGCGGCCTGGGCCAGAGGGATTCTGGCCTCCGGCATTCCCACCAGCTCCACCGCCTGAAACGCCGCTGCAGCCACCCCCAGGGCTTGGGGGTCGGCGTTGCCCACATCCTCCGAGGCGCAGATGAGGATTCGGCGGGCGATAAAGCGGGGATCTTCTCCCGCCTCCAGCATCTTGGCCATCCAGTAGACGGCTGCGTCCGGATCGGATCCCCTCATGGATTTGATGAAGGCGGAGATGTGGTCGTAGTGTTCATCGGAGGTCTTGTCGTAGCGCACGCTCCGCTTCTGGCAGGCTTCCTCCATGGCTTTCAGCTCGATCGTTTTTGCGTCCGGTCCCGGGGCGGCTGTTTGGAGCGCGATCTCCAAGGCGTTGAGAAGCCTCCGGGCGTCTCCGTCGGCGTATCGCAGCAGATGGGCCCGGGCTTGGGGGTGGAGTTTGATTTTTTGTGCCAGGGCGCGCTCCAGTATCTTTTCTAAGTCCTCTTGTTCCAACGGGAGGAATTCATAGATCGTCAAGCGGGAAAGGAGGGCGGCGTTTAGATAAAAATGCGGATTTTCGGTGGTGATTCCGATGAACTGGAGGACTCCCTCCTCCACGCTGGGCAGCAGGATGTCCTGCTGGGAGCGGTTGAAGTGATGAATTTCATCTATGATGAGCAGCGTTCCCCGGGCTTGGGCGGTTCTGCGCAGCTGTGCCGCTTGAATGATTTTTCGAATCTCGGCCACCCCTATGCCGACCGCATTGAGGTATTGCGCCTGCGCGCGGGTCCCCTGAATGATGAGCCGCGCCAGGGCGCTTTTTCCGCTCCCCGGAGGGCCGAAGAAGACGGCGGAGTCCAGGTCGCCGGTCTCCACGGCCCGGCGCAGGGGACAGCCGGGGGAAAAGAGCTGCCTTTGCCCCACAAAATCCTCCAACCTCTGCGGGCTCAGGCGTCGGGCAAGGGGGGCAGGGATATGGGAGGGGGTCCGGTTTTTGGAGAAATCAAATAAGTCTTGCACGTCCTATGCTTCCTTTAGGGCGGACTGTAGGGTATTCAGAAATTCCTCCAGCTTTTTTTCATCGAGATGGCTGTAGGTCTCCTTTTGCTTTTTGAGGTTGAACAACTCATCGGCGATATTGATGGCGGCCAGCATGGCCAGCTTGCCGCTGTCCACGATTTTGGTCTGGGCCTCAATCTCTTTCATCTTTTCGGTGACGTAGTTGGCCAAGGCGTTGACCTCCAGGGGGGTCAGGCCCTCCGCATCGATCTCAACGGAACGGTTATAGATTTGAACCGGTATTTTTTCCCCGATCATAGTTTCTCCAGTTTCGTATAGACGCGATTCAGTTTTTCCGCAATTTTCTTGCGCTCCTCTTGGAGCTGATGATAGTGGGAAAGGACTTGTCTGGCTTTGGCATTCTCCTGCTGCAGGAGGTTGTTTTCCATCTCCAGATTGCGTTTTTCCAGGCGCAGCTTGCGCAGCTGCCGGGCGGCCTCCTGAATGTTTTCCTCTAAGAGTTTGAGTGTGGCGCGCATCGTCTTGTCAGCTCCTGAGCACAGCTCCCAGCCTGTTTTCCAGGACCTTGAGGATTTGGGCTTGGATCTCCAGAATTTCCTGCTCCTGGAGGGTTTTTTCCGGACTGGCGAAGGTGAAGCGCATCGTCCAGCTCTTGCGGCCCCTCGGGAGCCCCACACCTTCGAAGACGTCCAGGAGCTCCATCTGCCGAATCAGGGGATGGCTGAGTGTTTGCAAGGCCTCCAGGGCCAGGCTCCAGGTGTGCTCTTTGGATACTAGAACCGAGAAGTCGCGTTGGGAGGCCGGGTATTTGGCGAGCGGCCGGTACCGGGGGGGACCGGCGCAGGTGTGGGTCAGGCGATCCAAGTCCAGCTCCAAAAACCAAAGCGGGGTCTGTCCCAAGCCCCAGGCCTCGCAGACCAGGGGATGGATCTGTCCGAAGGACACCAGGACTTCTTTATTCAGTTCGGGTCCTTGAGGGGTGAGACGGTCTTCGGAAAGCACCGGATGTAAGAAACATAGGGTGCTGGGGCTGCGGCGGTGGAGGGAGAGTTTTTTGCGGGTTTCAATAAGCAATTTTTCGATCCAGCCCTTTAGATCAAAAAAGTCCGGGGAATGGGCCTTGCTTTTTTGCCAGTGGGATTTGGACGGGATCTCCCCCCGGCAGATGGCCGCCAGGCTCCTGGTTTCGGAAGGATTGTTTTTTTGGAGATGGTAGGTGGTTCCAACCTCAAAGATTTGAAGGGCTTCCCTTCCCTGGCGGAGGTTGGTCTGGACGTTTCTTAACAGTCCGGGAAGATGCGTGGGGCGCAGGAGGCTGACCTCGGAGGAGAGGGGGTTGGCGAGGCGGACGGCCGGACTAGCCTCCAGGTCCCACCGGAGGTTTCCAAGCTCCCTCTCGTTGGTGAAGTCGTAGTTGCAGACTTCGGTCCAACCCAGGTGCTGCAGGAGGTCTTTGAGGTCTTGTTCCAGAGAGAATGCCGGGGGCTCAGGGAGGATGCTGGGAGCATAGCAGAGCTCTCGCTCCGGAATCCGGTCGTATCCCAAGTGCCGGGCCAGTTCCTGTTCGATGCTCCAGGGGCCCTGGAGGTCCGGTCGTTGGGGAATGGGGGTCAGGCGCCAGCCCTCCGTCGTTTTCTCCAGGTTTTCGGAGCAGGGCTTCAGGATTCTTTCCGTCTCCTCGCGCGCGAGTTCCGGCAGACCCAGGCGTTGGCCCAAGGCTTCCAGGGAGATCTCTAGGACGGGTCGTGCGGGCGGGGCGGGATAGCGGTCTGTGATGGCTCGTTCGCGAATGCCGATCTCCTGCGTCAGAAGATCGATGAGGCGCCGGGCGGCCCAGGAAACGTTTTCGGGCGCAATCCCCTTTTCAAAGCGCAGGGAGGCCTGCGTCTGGAGCCTCAGGCTTTTGGCGGTCCTGCGGATGAGGGAGGGACGGAAGGTGGCACATTCCAAGAGAACGTTTCTTGTTTTTTCGGCGACCCCGGAGTCCTCGCCTCCCAGGATTCCGGCCAGGGCCAGGGGCCTGCGGGCGTCCGCAATGACCAGGCATTCCGGGCTAAGGCGATGGAGTTGGCCATCGAGGGCCTTTAGGGTTTCATGGGGTGCGGCCCTGCGAACCACGATCTTTTCCTGGATGCAGTCTAGGTCAAAGGCATGGGTGGGGTGTCCCAGCTCCAGCAGGACGTATTGGGTAAGGTCTACGATGGGGTGGATAGACCTGAGCCCGCAGGTCTCTAGACGCCGGCGCATCCCATCCGGGAAAGCGCGGGGGATCGCTTGGGGGAGGGCGATGGCCAGGTAGCGCGGACAATCGGAGCTGTTTTCAATTTCAACCGGAAAAGGTGTGCCGGGAGGGTTCGGGGCTTCCCGAATTAAGATCGGGTCCTTCGCCTCGGGCAGTTGGAGCCGCAGCCGGAGCTTGACGGCGAGTTCACGGGCCAGGCCCAGGTGTGAGAGACAGTCCGGACGGTTGGGAGGAATTTCTACCTCCAGGGCGGTATCCGGGGGGGGCAGGAGCCGTTCCAGGGGACTCCCCAGGGGGGTGTCGGAAGGGAGAATCCAGATGCCGGAGGAATCCTCGTTGTGCGCCAGCTCTTTTCCAGAACAGAGCATCCCTTCCGAGAAGATTCCCCGGATCTTCACCTTTTCAATTTTTCGGTTTTGGGCGATTTTGGCGCCTATGCGGGCCAGGGGTACCTTTTGGCCCACCGAAAGGTTTTCGGCGCCGCAGACGATGGAGTAGCTTCTCTGCCCATCTGTGACGCGGCACAGCGACAGTCGGTCCGCCTGGGGGTGTTTTTCGACGGCTTCGATTTGAGCCACGATCACCTGCGAGTCATGGTCGGGCCTTTGTGGAATCGTATGGCTCAGCTCAAATCCCAGCCACAGCAGGGGTTCGGCAAGCTCCTCCGGAGTCTGCGAAAGCTCCGGCAGAAACTCCTTAAGCCACAGGTAGGAGAAGCGCATGACCGAGGGTTTATCCCGAGGAAATGGTTATAAGCATTATGGGAGCTTTAACCATTAAAATTGCTCCAGGAATCTCATGTCGTTTTCGTACAAAAGCCGGATGTCCGGGATGCGCAGCTTCAGCATGGCCAGGCGTTCCACGGACATGCCGAAAGCGAACCCGGACCACTCCGAGCCGGAGTAGCCCGCCTGTTCAAAGACCTTGGGATGCACCATGCCGGCTCCCAACATCTCCAGCCAGCCGGACTTTTTACAGACGCTGCATCCCTGACCACCGCAGAGCAGGCACCCCACATCCAGCTCGGCGGAAGGCTCCGTGAAAGGAAAGTAGGAGGGCCGAAAACGCAAGAGGGTCGATGGACCCAGAAGCTCCCGGAACAGGTATGCCAGGGTGGATTTTAAGTCCGCCAGGCAGACGCGCCGGTCCACATAAAGTCCCTCCACCTGATGAAAGACCGCTCCATGGGAGGCGTCCGTCGCTTCATGCCGGAAGACGCGTCCGGGGGCTGCGATTCGCAGGGGCGGGCGGTGGGCCCGGAGCATCCTGATTTGCACCGGAGAGGTGTGTGTCCGCAGTAGGAGTTGGGGATGATCGGCGAGATAGAAGGTGTCCTGGAGGTCCCTGGCCGGATGGTCCGGCGGGATGTTCAAGGCTTGAAAGTTGTACTCGTCGGTTTCGAGGATGGGGCCCTGGGCCACGGAAAATCCCAAGCGGGAAAGGACGCCCACGATTTCTCGTTCCACCTGGGTGATGGGATGCAGCGAGCCTACGGCGCAAGGAACCCCTGGCAGGGAGGAATCCAGGGAAATATCCTGCAGCTTCTTTTGGAGGCTCTCGCGCCTGAGCCGCTTTTTCCTCTCCTCGATCTGTTGGGTGAGATCTGTTTTGAGGCGGTGGGCCAGCGGGCCCAGCGTGCGCCGGTCGGCCAGGCTCATCCGGGACAGCTCCTTGAGGAGCTGGGTCAAAAGACCTTTTCGGCCCAGCCACCGCACCTGCAGTTTTTCTAATTTTGGAGCGACATCCGCCCGGGCGAGGGAGGCGGCGGCGGTTTTCTCAAGACTGGCCAGCCGAGCTTTCCAGTTTTTTTGGGAGGCGGCCACTGAAATGGTTCACGAGTGAGATTTGGCGATGGAGGCTAGGTGTTGGAATGAGGAGGGATCGCGCACCGCCATCTCCGCCAGCATCTTTCGGTTAAGCGTAATCTTGGCTTTCTGGATGCCCCGAATCAACCGGCTGTAGGAGAGTCCATTTTCTCTCGCCGCGGCGTTGATGCGGGCGATCCAGATTCTGCGGAAGTTACCTTTTTTGTCCTTGCGCCCCACGTAGCTGTGGCGCAGAGACTTTTCCACCTGCTGTCGCGCCATGCGCCAGCGGTGGCTCTTGTCGGAATAGTATCCCTTGGCAATACGGAAGAACTTCTTCTTTCTATGACGGGTGGCGACCGCCGTTGTGACTCTAGGCATAGGGCAAAAGGCGGTTTAAGATTTTTGTTTCCGCAGGCCGCAGAAAGCTCGCCTTTCGCAGGTGGCGTCCGGTCTTGGAGCTCATGCCGGTCATCAGATGCCGCAGTCCTGCCTTTTTATGGGTCCAGCGCCCCCTTTTTGTCTTTCGGAACCTGTCCTTGGCTCCGCTGTGAGATTTCATCTTCGGCATGGTCTATTTTTTTGGGATGAGCGTCATGGACATTCGGTTGCCGTCGGCCTGGGGAGGCTTCTCCACCGCAGAAGTGGAGACCAGGCGCTCCTGCACTTTCTCCAACAGTTTCACCCCCACCTCTTTGTGGCGGTTTTCTCTTCCGCGAAAAACCACGGTAATTCGAACCTTTTCATTTTGTGCCAGAAATTCCTCGATGTGCTTGGCCTTGATCTCCAAATCGTGCGTGGCGATATGAGGTCTCATGCGGATCTCCTTGAGAAGTCCCGCCTTGACCTTTTTCTTGGTTTCCCGCTGTTTTCTTTCCTGCTCGTAACGGAACTTATTGAAATCAACGATTTTGCATACCGGAGGGTTTGCCTGGGGGGCGATTTCCACCAGGTCCAGTCCTTTCGAGTTGGCTAGGTCCTGGGCCTCCGCAACCGGCTTGATTCCCAATTGCTGTCCGTCGGAATCAATCAGACGGACCGTGGAAGCTCGGATTTGCTGGTTGGCGCGGTAGTAGCGTTTTTCAGATTTGATAGCCTTCTCCCTCCCCTCAGGGGTACTGTACTAACTTTTTTCTCGACGAGTCAACCCCGCCTCTCCGGGACCTCATGCCTTTTCTATTGGTTCCTCACTAAGATCCGGGAGTTTTGTTGGGAAGAGGGTGCGGAATGGGTAGTGAGGGGGATGTTTTGCGGGAGCATCTTCAACTGGTCGGCCAGGTATTTCCGAATGGATTCCGCCTGGGCCTGCGCGGTCTGGGAGTCCTTTGCGCGGACCTCCACCATGAGGGGAAACTGGTAGTACCGGCGCTTGAGGAGGTCTGCGGCGGCACGCAGCAGCCGAACCCCCTCGGGATCCTCCACCTCCATTTTGTCTTTGGAGGTTCCAAAGAGAATTTTGGAGTCCAGCCCCACCGTCAGTCCCTCCTCTGTCTGGTGGATCACCCCGGAGAACTCTATGGTTTTTCCCACTTCGGTATGGGCGCTGCCCCGGTCATCTAAATACATCAGAACCGTGGAGTAGGTGCGTCCCGGCTCAATCCATTCTCCGTTGTCATTTCTGCCGTTCCAGGCGATTTGCTCCGGAGGTTCTCCCGTGCCTTCGAATCGCTGAAACATTCGTCCGTTGCGGTCGGCTACGGTCAGGCTCCAAAGAGAGGGTGGCTTTCGGCCGCTATATGGATTTTTAGCCGACATCTCCCGGTAGTGTTTGAGGGGCTCAAATTCAATTTGCGGAGCCAGGGCGGAGGCAATCCGATGAGGTTGGATGACCCTGGAGTTTCTCAGGAATTCCGGGTGGGTCTGCTTCCAGAGCAACAACGAGGGAGGTTTGGTCAAAAGGACGGAGGGGTCGGTGGGGATGGAGTCTCGGATGGCGGCGTTTTCGTCGATCTCCAACTGGAGAGAAGGTTTTTCGCTGGTGAGCCTCCTGGTTTCTTTGCCCACAATGACCACGTCCGTCAACTTACCGGCTTGCTCCTGGGTGAGGGCCGCAGCGCTTAAGAGCAGCAGTCCGCTCAGCAGAAGGTAGGATTTTTTAATCGCCATAGTCTTTCTCCAGTTTTTTGAGTTGGGTTAAGATTTGCTGAACTTCCGGCACGTGGGCCCGTGTGGCCTCCAAAGTCCCTCTGAGTTCCCCGAGTGTGCGGCGCAGGCCCTCTCTTTTTTCTTGTAGGACGGAAAGCATGAGGTTGAAGTCGGCGGCAAAATCCTGCAAGAGATCCGAGGAGCGCAGGGTGACCGGTGAGGGACTCTGTCCCACACAGATTTCCTCCATGGCATGCTGGAGGCGGCGCAGCGGCCCAGCGATGCGGTGGGAGAGGAGGATGGCGATCAGAAAGTTGATGGCGACCATCGGTACGATGGTGAAGAAGAGCAGTTTGAAGAAAAAGAGAGGCAGGTTCGCTCTCTGCCATTCCGAGGCCACGTGAAACAGGCGCAGCAATCCCCAGCTGACCAACAGAGACTCCACCGCGACGATCAGGATCAGCCAGAGGGCGAAGCGAAACTGGATCTGAGGGTTGACGTAATACTGCCTACGCCACACAGATGGTGCCATGAGCTTTAACTTACTCCAGTAGGAACCGAAAGGTGATGAATCCCCATTGGTTTTGCGCAGCTTCCTCGGGGCCTAAGGGAGCAAACCTCCATTGCCGCAGAGTTTCCAGGGCCAGTGCATCCAGCTTGCCGTGCCCGGAGGTGCGTTCGATGCGGGCTTCCTTCAACACCGTTCCCTCCGGCGACACGAAAAAACGAATCAGAACCTCCGCCTCGAGGATCCCCTCTTTTTTGGCCCATTCCGGGAATTTGGGTACGAAGGCCTTCACGATCTTTCTTTGGGAGAGGGGGCCGGTGATCTCCACGCTTTTTTTTCTTTCGCCTCTCAGGGCGCTTTCCGGCGCGGCCTCCTCACGCGGCAGTATCTGTGTCTTCTCAACCGCGGGAGGGGGTCGCACGGGGGATTGTAAGGCGCCTCCGGCGCCCCGGCTGTATCCCAAGGGAAGCTGGGGTGGAAGGGTGGGGGGTTTTTGGGGAGGGCCCCCCCGCGCTTCTGGAGCAAGACTCAAGGGAGCGGCGGGAGCCTTGGGGACTTGGGTGGGAAGGGACGGAGCCGTCCCCTCCGCGATTTGGGTGGGGCGGGAGTATCCTTTTTTTTCAAACTCCAGGGCTTGCTCTACCATTGCTTTGGGGGCGCGCTGGGCGCCCACCTCTTCCAGGGAGATCGGTTCCATGGGAGCGGCCGTCTGTATCTTTTCCGGGAGGGCCGCGGAGGAGGCCAGGGCCTCTTCCAGTTGTTTGGGCGCTGCCTCCCGTTTGAGCTTCAGATCGATTTCCGAAGATTTTCGCAGCAGGGGCTTTTCGGCTTCCGTCAGTTTCTCCGGTTCCATCAGTTTGGTTTCCGACTTTTGGGTTTCTACCTCTTGTTCCATGGGAGCGGTTTTGCGGATTTGCGGCAGGGCCATCTTCAGAAACTCCCACGGGCTCTGGGGGGCTCTCTGCGCGGGCGTCCCGTGGACGAAGGCCGCCGGGACGACCGGCTCTAAGAGTTCCACATCCGTCAAGACGGTGGACTCCAGTTTTTGCTGCTTGATTTTATGGATGACATACAGTCCCAGCAACGCTGCGTGCAGGCCCAGCGAGGTCAGCAGGGATGCGGAGAGCCGCCTCTCTATCGCGATGGCAGCGGTCATTGCCGCAGGGGTTCCGTGGCGATGGTGAGCGACTTGGCCTGGCAGATTTTCGCCAGGCCCATCATCTCCACCAGCGTTCCGTGCAGGGCCGAGAGGTCTGCGCGGAGAACCACGTGCCGCTCGCTGGTCTGCCCGATTTGATAACACAACAACCCTTTCAGTTCTTTACGGTCCTCCACAATTTTTTCGTTGAGGGCCACTCTGCCGTCCGCGGTCAAGGTGAGGGTGGTGTTTTCTCGCTCCTCCCCCTCCTGGGTGTGGGCTTTGGGCAGAACGATCGAGAGGGAGGGTTGGTTCAGCAGGGGGGTGGTGACCATAAAAATGATCACCAGCACCAGGCAGACGTCCACCAGGGGAGTGACATTGATGCCGGTGATCGCCTCTTCGGAATCGTGAGCTTGCATGGCTGTGTTATGGTTGGTTCATGATGGCCAGCTTGGCCGCCCCAACCTGTTTGGAGGTGTCCAAAATTTTGACCACCTCCTCCACTCGATTTTTATCGTCCGCGGTCAGGATCACCATTTTATCCCGGCTGTCCCTCAAAGCCTTTTGGATGGCGGAAGAAAGATTTTCCCAAGAGGTGGGCTGCTGGTTCACTGTGAGCTTCCCCTTTTGCGTCAATCGGATCTGAACATTTTCGGAGGCTGCCTTTTTGGCCAGGGTCACGCTGGGGCTGGAGCGCAGCACGGTGATCCCCGCCTGCAGGATGAAGGGGGCCACCGCCATGAAAATGATGACCAGCACCAAGGATACGTCCACCAAGGGGGTGACGTTGATGTCGGTAATGGGATCGTCCGAGGCGTCGGAGGATTTGTTCATCCTTGACTGAGGGCTTTAACCATTTTTCCAGGCCAGAGCCCGCTCCAGCTTGCTTTTTAATATCTCCGGTTGAATCGGCTTGGTGAGGTAATCAAAGGCTCCTCCCTGAAGGCTGTCCTGCTGGGTAGGGGTGTCATCCAGCGCGCTGATCTGGATGATGGGAACGGATCGGGTCTTGGGTTGCGCGTGCACCCAAAGGCCCAGCTCCAGGCCGTTGAGGCCCGGCATCATCAGGTCCATCAGAATTAGGTCCGGGGTATGCTCTTGAAGCCACTGCTGGGCTTGGGCGCTGTTTTCGGTCAGCACGGCGCGATGCCCCAGGTTTTGGAGGGCTATTTCCAGGAACTCCCGGACTCCTTCGTCATCATCTACGACCAGTATGGTGGCCACGGTTAAATCTCCAAGCCCCCGGTCATGGCCCTTGCCCCTTTATTTGGTTCGGGTCCTTTGGATTCGCGGTCAAAATGGGAATTGACGATGGAGAGCAAACTCTCCGCCTGCCGTATTTTTTTGCGCAGGATTTCCGACTCCGGGGCCGTAGGGAGATTCTGGAGGCAGCCCTGCAGGATCTGAGAAGCTTCTTTGGCGAAGCGGCGGTCCCGCAGGATAAGAGTTTGCAGGGTGTGGCTCAACTCGTTGAAGCTCCGGATGAGATTTTCAAAGCCATGCGGCGCCTGCAGGGGAAGGTCGTCGGGAAAGCGGCCCTCCTGCAGGGCCCGGATGCTTTTCTCCAGGGTTCGAGTAGGGTAGATCATCTGGTGGGACCAGAAGAGCCCGATGAGGCAGTTGAAGCTGAGGGTTGCGATCAGAAAGAGAATGAGGTAGAGGAAGAAGTCCTGCATCTGCGCGGGGTTTTCCCAATTTCCTGCGATGGCGATGATTTTGGACAGGGCGGGTCCCACCAGGAGGCTCTCCGCCAAGCACAAAAAGGTCAGGATGCAGATGAAGCGCAGTTGAAAAGAGGAATCTATAAGCAGGCTTCTAAAAAAATTCATTGGGCCCTATGCCATTTTTAAGTAGGCGAGGAGCCGCATGCTGGCCGCCTCCATCGCCACGGAGATCACCTTGACCTTGCGCATGAAGTAGTTGTAGACGATGACCGCCGGGATGGCCACCGCCAGCCCTGCGGCGGTGGCCACCAGGGCCTCCGCGATTCCGGCTGCCACGACCGCCGGTCCTCCGGATCCTGAGAGGGCCAGGTCATGGAAAGCCTTGATGATTCCCACCACTGTCCCGAAAAGCCCGATGAAGGGGGCTGTGTTTCCCAGGGTGCCCAGGATGCCCAAGAAACGCTCCATCTTGACCCGCTCCTCCAGGCGCACGGCGCCTAAAAGATCCAGCACCTCCCCCTTGGATTTTTGACGGTTTAAAAGGGCGGTTTTGGCCACGACAGAAATGGGTCCCTCTACCTTGTCGCAGAGGGCCAGAGCCTCCGTCATCTGGTTGTGCTCGAGCAATTGGCGGATGCGTTGAAGAAAGTTTTCCGTATCGGTGCGGATTCTGCGGAAGTAAAGCCACCTTTCCAAAGTGAAGGTCAAGGAAAGGATGGAACAGAAGACAAGGATCACCAGGGTAAAGCTGGTTTTGAGGATCTCCAAGTAATTGATTTCAGGCATCGTCCTATTCTCCTTGCTGGACTTTTGCAAAATAGAATTGGGGTCCTGTCCGGGGGTTACCTTTCGAAAAGCGCTCGCCATTTGCGAGGCTCGCTCCGGCAATTTGGCCGGCTGTATGCCCGTGCCGGCCAAACCACGGTTTTCTCCAGGCAATCCCCCGGCCATTCCCCTTCTCAATATCTTTGCAAAAGTCCAGCTTCTTACTTTTCAATGATAATCTCTACTCGACGGTTTTTTTGCCGTCCCTCTTGCGTGGCGTTGTCCGCAATCGGCTGGGCGGCTCCGTAGCCGAAGACGGCGAAACGTCCCTTTGGAATCCCCGCCTTTTCCACCAGGTGGTCCCGGACCGCTCCGGCCCGGGCCAGTGAAAGTTCTTGGTTGGAAGGAAACTCCCGGGTATGGATGGGACGGTCATCGGTATGCCCCTCGATCTTGATGCGTCGGCCGGGGTATTTGCGGATGATGTGGGCGGCCCCTTGGATCATCGAGGCCGCCTCGGTTTTGACGTCCGCTTTCCCGACGTCAAATAGGACTTCTGCGGCCAGGCTGATGACGATCCGGTCTTGGGAGGCGGAGGCGGCCAGCGGCGGAGGCGCCAGGGAGGGGATGGATTCCTCTTTGGGCGAGATCGCCACCACCGGTTTGGAGGTGTCCAGGCTTACCTGGGCCGCCGGGCTTGCACCGCGATTGCCGATGGTGTCCTCTGCGTGCAAGGTCAGGAGATATTTTCCATCCGGAAGGATGTTGCTTTTCTCATCCTTCCCGTCCCAGCGGAGGCTATCCGGAGGTTTCCCCCCTCCCTCCAGGGTGCGCACCAATTCCCTTTTGGCGTTTTGAATTTCCACCTTCCAGTGGGAGATGTCGGAGGCGTCTCGGTACCAGAGGCCTAGGTGGGTATATCCCAGGGATCCTTCTCCTTTGGGCGAGAAAAGCTCCGGGTTGGCGGAGAGTTTGGTTTCCGGAGGGGTGATGTCCAGTTTGACGATTTGGTCCGGGGCAAGCGTGCGGTTGCCCACCACATCCTGCGCCCAGAAGCGCAGGGTGTAGAGGCCGTCGGCCACGGGGTCTTTTTTATCCGAAAGCCCTTCCCATCGAATGGAAGCCGGAGGCTCGCCCTGTCCCTCCCAGCGCCGGACTTGTTTTTTTCCCTCGTCATGGAGAACGACCTCCCAGGAGGCTCCCGGGGAGGCGTCTCGATAACCCAGGGTGAAGACGGTGGAATCCACCTTTCCGTCTTTATTGGGCGAAAAATTCTCCGGAGCGATCGAGAGGAAAAGGAGCGGCGGGGAGGTATCTATCTGGATGGTCTGCTTCTGAGACTGGCTTCGGTTGCCCGCTGCGTCTTTGACGGTCAGAGAATACTCATAGACGCGATCCGGCAGGGGGCGCTTGCTGTCGTCTTCCCCTCGCCAGATGATTTTTTTCGGGGGTTCCCCGTTGGCATGAAAATTGCGCAGAGGGAGTTTTTCCGGATCCTGGATCTGAAGTTCCCATTCCTGGATGGGATTGAAGGAGCGAACTCGGATTTGAAAGCCTGTCTCGTCTTTAAAACCGTCGGCGTTGGGAGAAAAGATGGGAGGATCAGTCCCAATCTCCAAGTGGGGAGGGGTGGCCCCCAGGGTGAGCTTTTGGACCGGGGAGGAGGCTGCATTTTGGGCGCTGTCTACGGCGGTTGCCCGGAAGAGGTAGATGCCGTCCGGCAGGGGTTTCTTGGTTTGGGAGAGGCCGTTCCAAAGGTGGGTGGGCAGGGGGGTGCCGATGCCGGAGAAGGTGTAGACCGGCTCCGTCGCAGACTCCGGCCGGATGGAAATCTCCCAGCGGGCGATCTCGGAGGCGTCCTGCATTTGAATCTGGAAGAGGGTTTCGTCGTTGACCCCGTCCCCATTGGGGGAGATGAGGAGAGGTAAGGCGGAGAGCGCAATCCTGGGCGGGGTGGTGTCCACCTTCAATGCGGAGGGGGCGATTCGGAAAGTGTTGCCGGCCACATCCTCGATCTGGAACTGATAGGTATAGACCCCGTCATGGACGGTCTTTCCGGAATCATCGCCCACGTTCCACTGTATCTGCTCCGCAGGCGGGGTTTTCCCAGAGAAGCTTTTGACGGTCACCCCCACGTCGTTTTTGATCTCCAGAAGGTAGGACCGGATGGGGCTGGGATCCCGAAAGCGGATGGAAAATATCCCGCTGTCTCCGATGCCGTCTGCGTTCGGCGAGAGCAGATCCGGCGCCAGCTTAATCTCCGTCTCCGGGGCCTTGGTGTCCAGGTGCAGAGTTTTGGGGAGGCTCGTTCCGGTATTGCCGGCTTGGTCCCGGCTGCGGAAGAAAAAGCTGTATTCCCCGTCCGGAGCGATGTTTCCCGAAATGGATTCTCCGTTCCAATGGATTTGGGAGGGGGGGTCCCCCATGCCCTCAAAGCTGCGCACGGTGCGTCCCTTGGAGTCGGCGACGATCAGCTTCCAGCTTTCCAGAGGTTTCTGGGAGGAGAACTCTATCTTAAAGGTGGCGGAATCTTGCACGCCGTCGGCGTTGGGAGAGAAGATTTTGGGTTGGACGTTCACGTCGGTCAAGGGAATTTCGCGGTCCAGCCGGATGGATTGGGGGGAGCTGGAGTGTGTGTTGCCGGCTAGATCTCGGGCGACCAGGACGAAGGAGTATTCCAAGCTTTCGGCCTCCTCCCCCAGCTGGGTGCGTCCGTCCCAGGTGATTTCGGAGGGCGGGTTTCCTTCCTTTCCAAAGGCTCGGACGGTTTGGTCTGCTCCGTTGGTGATTTTTAGAAGCCAACTGTGGATGCCGCTGGCGTCCTCCACGCTGATATGGAAGCGTACCTCGTCTTTGACCCCGTCTCCATTAGGGGAGAAGATGGTGGGGTCGGCCAGGATCTCCACGCGGGGGAGCTTGCGGTCACAAATGAGGGATTGCGGGGGCAGGGAGAGGGGGTTTCCGGCCAGGGTGGCGGCGCTGAAGGTGTAGGTGTAGTCTCCATCCGGGATGAGGCGGTTGGTATTGTCTTTTCCGTCCCACTGGAGTATTTCCGGAGGCTTGCCGGTGCCCTCGAAGTCCTTGATCAGCCTCCCCTCGCTGTTGCGGATTTGGAATCCCCAACGGGCAATGTTTTCAGGTTCGGAGATCGAGAGCCGGAAGATGGCCAGGTCCTTGATGCCGTCTCCGTTTGGGGAAAACAGGACCCGGGCCCCCGCCTCTTCGGCGAAGGAGGGTACCGGCCAGAAGCTCCAGAAGCACAACAGGAGGCTGAACAGTCTCATGGCGAGCCAAGATCCTCCGTGGTCTGTTTGGCGGCGGGTGTCTTCGGAGGCGTTGGGTGGGAGGCGCTTTGCAAGGCCTTTGCCCGCTCCAGGGCGGTTTTGGAGATTTGAGGATTGGTTGCGTTGCGCCCCAGGTCTTCATAGACCGCGATGGCCTCCTTCCACCTTTTTTCCTGCTCGTAGGCCTCCGCCAGGTGCACCAGGGCCTGCAGGCGGAAGGGGTTGGCGGCAGGTTTGAGGCTCCGGAGCTCCTCATAGTGTTGGAGGGCCCGGGCCGGCTCCCCCTGGGCCAAGGCCACCTCCGCGTAGCGGTAGAGGATCTCCAGGCGAGCCTGGGGGTCTTTAAGGGTTTCCGCCTCGAGCTTTTGCAGGGTTTTTGCGGCCTCCCCGTACTGCCCTTTTTCCTTTTGGATTTGAAACACTTCCCACAGAAGCGCCTGGGCATTCTCTTCTTTTGGGTAGTTTGCGATGTACTCCTGGTAGGCGAGCTGGGCCAAGTCCAGGTTGCCCATCGCTTTGTAGGAGAGGGCCTGATTGAAGGCGGCGGCCTTCACAAAGGGGGAGTCGGGATATTTTTTTGCCAGGGTTTCGTAGTTGGAGGCGGCGAGATCATACTGCTTGAGGGTGTAATAGGTATTGGCCAAGTGGAACAGGGCCACCGGCACCTCCTCGGCATTGGGAAAATTGGCCAGGAAACGCTCATAAACCGGGACGGCCTCTTCGTAGAGTTTGGATTCAAAGTAGGCCTCCGCCATCTGGAACTGGGCCTGCGGCAGTTGAGGATGGTCGGCATAGTTTTCAGAGAATTTTTGGAAGGCCTGGATGCTCTCCTTATATTTCTTTTGCCCGAATAGAATTTTTGCCAGGCGAAACTGCGCCGAGGCGGCGAGGGAACTGGAAGGATAGGCTTGCACCACGGTTCCTAGAACTTGCCCGGGGTCCAACTTGGGGTTTCGGTCAAAAACCGCTTCCAACAAATCCAGAGCCTCCATGGCGCGGGGATCCTGGGAGAATTTTTGAAAAAGCGCCTGGGCCTGGTCCACTGCCTGGCCGTCCTTCCCGGCGTTGTAATGGGCCTGCAGGATCCGCAGCGAGGCCAGGCTCAGCTCCTGGCTCCGGGGGTAGGTTTCCGGAATTTTTTGATATTCGGAGATTGCAGCGTCATATTTTTGGGCCCGGAAATAGGTATCGGCAATTTTGTAGGCGGCTTCCTCCGCTTGAGCGGCGTGGGGATAGCTTTGCACCAGCTTTTTCCAAGCCTCGATGGCGTCTGTATAGTAGCGCAGATGGTATAGAGAGAGTGCGGCCCGAAACTGCGCCTGCGGCGCTTGGGCAAGGTCCGGGTTTTCTTTCAGAAATTTTTCATAGAGGGGTAAGGCTTGCTCATACTGTTTCCGGTTGAACAGGGTGTTGGCGGTTTCGTAGGCGTTGAGTTTTTCCAGGGAGGGCGGGGGTTTTTTGGCGGAGCGGATCATGGATTTGAGCTTTTCCCTTTCTTGGGCGGCTCGCTCATCCTCTCCCGTCAGAAAATAGCTCCAGGCCAGCCCGTCCCGCGCGTGGAGCGCGGCCTCTCCGGCAGGGTAGGTCCTTAGGATCAGTTCATAGACCGACCGGCCTTGTTCGAAGAGTCCCTTTCTGAGATAAGCCTCGGCGCCATAGAGGTAGCTGAGTCCTCGGAAGGGGGAGTCGGTGGGGGGAAAGCGGTTGAGAAGATAGTGGTAGGCGGTGATCATGGAGTCGTAGTTTTGGACGGTGTACTGGGCGCGATAGATGAGAAGAAAAGCCAACTCCGCAATCTCGGTGCCCGGGGCGATATCCAAAATTTTCTGGTAGGCTTCTGCCGCGGCCTCATGGCGGTTTTGGTGGTGGAGGCTGTTGCCTAAAATCAGGTAGATATTTTTTGCCAAGGGATGGTTGGGATAGAGACTGAGGAAGCTTTGACAGGTCTGTTCGGCTTGGGGATAGTTTTGAAGCTGCAGGTGGGACCAGGCGAGCTTGTAGATGCCGTTGGGGGCAATGGAGTCGGCGGGGTATTTTTTGGTCAGGTCCCCATAGGCGAAGATGGCCTCCCGGTACTTTTGAGGGTTTAGGTAGGACTCGCCGGTGAGGTACTGCGCCAAAGGCGCAAAGGAATCCTGATCGAAGTGGGTCAGGATGTAGGCGAAACCGCCTCGGGCATCCAGGTAGCGTTCCTTGCGGAAGTAGGAGCTTCCGATTCGAAAGTGAGCCGCCACTTTCAAGGAGGAGGCGGGGTATTTATCCAGGAAGCGGCGGTAGTGGGTGATCGCCCCGTCAAAGTCGTTGGCCATGAGGTAGGCCTCGGCCGTTAGAAAATCCACCTCTTCGGTCAGGGGGTGGCGGGGGTGCTGATTCAAAAATTTCTTAAAGGAGATGACCGCCTGCAAAGGAAGGCCCATCACCATTTGCGTTTTTCCCAGGTAGTAGAGGGCCTCCGGCGTCTGGAGTTTTGAGAACCCCGCCTCCGCCTTTTGGTGGTTGCCGCGCCGAAGGTCAATCAACGCCTGGGCGTAGAGGCGTTGGGGGTCCTCTGCGTAGGCCGGGTAGGCTTGCTCCAGGAGCGTCAGCTGGGTTTCCGCGGGGGTGAACTGTTCCTGGGCTAGGTGGGTTTGGGCGATGCTCAAAAGGCTATCCGGCACCAGATAGCTTTTTGGCCAGTGCTGTTGCAGTTTTAAAAAATGCTCGATGGCCAGGTCCCATTCCTTTTGGTTGTAATGGATCTCTGCAATGCGGTAGAGCGCAGAATCCGCCAGTCCGCTGGCCTCTATTTTGGCGACCTTCTGGTAGGCCTCCCGGGCCTTCTCAAAAAGGATTCGGGGAGCCTGGCCTTCTTCCTCCGCTTTCTTGCGCTCCTGTGCCAGCGCCAGCAGTTGCTCGGGGGAGTCCCAGGGGCTTTGCCTCTGGGGGCTTCGCTCGCGTCTCAGGGCCTCCAGGGCCTGCTCGAAGTAGATTTCCCCCACCGTAAAGAGCGTATCGGGGACCAGGGAGCTATCGGGCTGTTCCTTCAGGAATTTCCGGAAGGTTTCCAGGCTTGCGGTTTTATCCGAGGCGGATTCCCGGTAAAGCCGCACGGCGGTTTCGTAGAGCTGTTTTTTTTCTTGAGTCGAGGCCCTGGAGGACGGCGTCTTGGGCACGGAGGTGGAGGATGGCGACTTGGAGCCGCTGAAGAAGTAGAAGAAAAATCCTGCCTGGACGCAAGGCACCCCCAGCAGAAGCGCCGGGAACAGGAAAAGCGGACCGCTCTTTTTTGCCCTCATCTTGCGACCTCACCCCCTCCGGTCGATTGGCTCGGGTCCTTTGTGAGGAAGCTCCTCTTTGATTTTTTGAATGAGCTGTTCCGGCGTCAGGGAGCCCAGATCCTCCCCCTTTCTGGCTCGCAGCGTTAGGGTTTTAGCGTCCTGCTCCTTTTTCCCTACGATCATCAGATAAGGAATTTTTTGAAGAGTGGCCTCCCGGATTTTCAGGCCTATCTTTTCCCCTCGAAAATCGCCTTCCGTCCGCACGCCGCCCTCCTGCAATTTTTTCAGAATCTCCTTGCCGTAGGGAATCTGGGCGTCGGTGATGGTCAAGAGCTTGGCCTGGACGGGAGCCAGCCACGTGGGAAAGGCGCCGGCATGGTGCTCGATTAAGATGCCGAAGAAGCGCTCCAGGGAACCCAGAAGCGCCCGATGGATCATCCAAGGCCTTTCTCTCAATCCGCTTTCGGAAACATACTCCAGTCGGAATTTTTCCGGCAGGTTGAAGTCCAGCTGAATCGTCGAGAGCTGCCAGCTCCTTCCGATGGCGTCAATGAGCTGGAGATCAATTTTGGGTCCGTAGAAGGCCGCTTCCCCCCTCCTTTCCCGGAAGGCGATCCCGCGCGCCTCAAGCACGCTCCTGAGGATTTCAGAGGTTCTTTCCCAGTCTTGCGCATTTCCGGAGTATTTTCCAGGGTTTTTTTCATCCCAGGTGGAGAGGTCCACCTGGGATTGGGTAAATCCGAAGGTTTGAAAGACCTGGAGGGCAAAATCCAGGCAGCCGTCCACCTCCGCCTTGATCTGTTGGGGGGTGCAGAAGATGTGGGCGTCATCCTGGGTGAACCCTCGCACGCGTAAAAGCCCGTGGAGCACCCCGGAGCGTTCGTAGCGATATACCGTCCCCAACTCCGCCAGCCGCAGGGGGAGCTCCCGGTAGCTGCGCAAGGTGTCTTGATAGATCAGGATGTGGAAGGGACAGTTCATGGGTCTGAGAAGGTAATGTGCCGCGTCCACCTCAATGGGAGCGAACATATTGTCCTTATAAAAGGAAGTATGTCCCGATGTCTCCCAGAGCTGGCGTTGGGCCAGGTGCGGCGTGAATGCGAAGCAGTAGCCTCGTCGCAGGGT
Organism: Elusimicrobiota bacterium; assembly: GCA_016204975.1. Taxonomy (GTDB): domain Bacteria; phylum Elusimicrobiota; class Elusimicrobia; order JACQJP01; family JACQJP01; genus JACQJP01. The sequence continues at coordinate 6,319 of JACQJP010000050.1, read as the reverse complement.
TTCGTCCCGTAGCCAGTCCTCAATGATTTTTCTAATGAGAGCCCCTTTGGGATGCCAGAAGATGAGCCCGGGCCCCGCCTTTTCCTGGATGCTGAACAGGTCCAGTTCTTTGCCCAATTTTCTGTGGTCTCTTTTTTTGGCCTCCCCCAGGCGTTCCAGGTGCGTTTTTAGCTCTGATTCGGCGGCAAAGGCGGTGCCGTAGATTCGTTGCAACATCGGATTTTTCTCGTTTCCCCTCCAATAGGCCCCGGAGATGGAGAGAAGTTTGAAGTGCCGGATTTCCTCCGTGGAGGTCATATGGGGGCCGCGGCAAAGGTCAGTGAATCCATTCTGCTGGTAGAAGCTGACCTTTTCCTCCGGAATTTCTTGGATGATCTCGATTTTGAATTTTTCCTCCTTCCTTTTATAATACTCGATGGCTTCTTGTTTGTTTTTTTCCGAGCGGATAAAGGGATGTTTTCCATGGGCGATCTCCCGCATCCGGGCCTCTATTCTCGGCAAGTCCTCAAGGGTAAAGGGGTGTTGGGTGTCGAAATCATAATAGAAGCCGTTTTCGATGGTTGGGCCGATGCCCAGCTTGGTTCCGGGAAATAATTCCTGAACGGCCTGCGCCATCACATGGGCGCAGGAATGGCGCAGCCTTTCCAGGTAGTCTGAATCGCCGGGAGCGATTTTCTTAGATTGCGGGTCTCTTTGAGGCATCTAAATGCCCGGTGTAGGATTCGAACCTACGACCTCTTCCATGTCAAGGAAGCGCGCTAACCAACTGCGCCAACCGGGCTTAAAAACAAGCGCTGAATCAAGGATAACACGAAAGGGAGGGGGGGTCAAGGGAACGTCTAGAATTCGCTTTTTTCCCAAGAGAGGGGGTTCACGGGAACCCCATGGACGTAGATTGCCCAATGCAGGTGGGATCCTGTGGAAAACCCCTCGGAGCCGATTCGGCCGATGGGAGCCCCTTTTTCCACTACCTCCCCGGGCTTGACAAGGAATTCGGCTAGGTGCATGTAGAGGCTGAGAATCCCCTGGCCGTGGTTGAGGGCGATGAGGCGGCCTTCCAGAACAAAAGGTTCCGCCGCAATCACTTGGCCCCGGTTGGAAGCACGCACCAGGGTGTTTTTGGGAGCGGCGATGTCCACCCCGCGGTGTTGCCCCCAGTCCCGCTCTTGACCTGTGGTCTGAAGGGTCCTTTGTTTTCCGAAGCTGCTCCGGATTTTCCCCCGGGCGGGCCGGAGGAATTTTCCCGTCCAGTTCTGTTGGGGGGTTTCTGTCTTCAGAACCTCAGCCAAGCGCTGCCGGCCTTGCTTGCGCCGCGCATCATCTAGAAGGCCCATCTTCCTGGGAGGCATGAAGATGCTGCTTTGCGGCCAGGAAACGGCCAGGACCTGGAGGGGGAGGGTTTTCTTTCGATCCGGCCGGAAAGGACGCTTCCAACGGATGGTGAGAGGAGTAGGTTGTGGGGCTCGGTTCGGGCCGATCCCTACCAAGGCCCTTTGGGTGCCTGGGGAAAGGGGATAGAAGGGGATTTTTTTGCCGTCCAGCTCCGCAATGACTTTTGCTTTTTCCGGGACCTTGTCCACCAAGATCCGCAGAGTCTCGCCCTGAGCGATGGCGGAGCTTGCCAGGAGCGGCTCAAACGCCGCGACGGGCGAGGAAGCGAGAAGGCACAGGGACCCGATCTTAATCGGGGCGAGAAGACCCAGGAGCGGGCCGGATTCGAACCGGCGAATAGCAGTTTTGCAGACTGCCCCCTTGGACCACTTGGGTACCGCTCCAAAAATTTTTAGAGCCATCTTTAAAACAGCGGGCGATGGGAATCGAACCCACGTTTACTCGTTGGCAACGAGCCGTTCTACCATTGAACTACGCCCGCCTCGGTCGCGCCCTTGCTCGCGGAGGGCACTAGGACTTGGAGGAGTATCGTTCTAGCGCTTTTTGGGCGTTGGCCTCGTCGTCGTCTTGGAAGGAGAGGACTATCCGGCATTGTCCTTCGTTGTGGGAGGTGCCGTATATCTGCAGGATGTTGACCCCCTCTTTGGCCAGCTGGTCCGTCAGCCGGTGCAGAGCGCCGGGCTTATCCGGAAGCTCCGCCAAGAACACGCGTTTGACGAAGAAGGGGAGTCCGGCCTTGTCCAGCACCTGAAGGGCCTTCTCCTCTTGATCGGTAATCAGACGAACGAAGCAGACATCCCCGTTTCCTTCCGCTGAAACGGCCAGGAGGTTGATGCTCTCGTTGGATAGGGTGCGCAGCACCTGGCGAAGAGTACCGGGACGGTCCTGCACCGGAATGCTGATCTGGGCGACGGTTTTTTTGGTCATCTTGAGTCTATCCTAGCAAATTTTTTCTGCCGGGTGATGGATCTGCGTGCTCAATGGGGCAGGGTGGGGTGCTCAAAGGTTTCCTGGATGCCGTACCACACCTGGTTCTCGGCGTCCCTCCTGGATACCAGCTGTCTTTTGAAGATGTAGCCTCCCAGGTTCCAGGGAAAGGTCAGCAGGATCTGAGGCTCTTGGATATTCCATTGAGGATGCGGCATGGGTGCCGGCACGCTGGGAGCCTCTGGCTCCCCGGCCGGTACCCGGAGCCCTGCGAAGGGTGCCGGCGCAGCGGCAGGGTTTGCGCTGAAGGTTTTTTTCTCGCGGATCTTGGATTTGATTTTGCTGATCGCTTTTTCCAATGGGTGCTTCCCGGTCCAGGGCAGAAGATTCCACTCATAGTGGAAGCTGAGTGAGGGTCCCAGGAGCCCCAGGTAGTGGAAGGGCGCGTGCCAATGCCGTGGGGTCAAAAGGCTCCACCGGGAGTTTTCCAGGTGGCCGTAAGAGAGTTGGGGCTGGAAACTCAGGCGCTGCCGGCCCAGGAGGATCCAATTTTCTTGTGTTGCGCCGGAGAGCCATTGGTTGTCGAAAGCGGCGCCCGGCACAAACCTGGAGTTTCCCGGGAGCAAGCGCTTCAAAAATTTTTTTTGCTTGCCCATCGGTTTTGTGGAAAAGGCCAAGCGCAGTTGACAGGAGGTCCCGGGGTCGCTTCCTTGAGGTTGAGGGGTATAGGTCACCAGGCGGCCCGTAAATTCCGCGCGGAGGCTGCGCTCTCTGAAGTGGAGGGAGAGTTCGGGGATTTGTTCCTGAATCAGGCCGTAGGCCAGACGCTCCTGTGGGCAGTAGAGGAGAATGTTTTCAAAGCTGCTGCCGAAGATGGGGAAGTGGGGTCCATGCTTTCCCAACACCCCGATCCATCGCCTGCGCTCAGCGTCGCTCAGAGAGACGATGAGATTTTGCCCCCAGGTTTGGTAGAAGAGGCACCGGGCCTCTTCGATGTCATGGATCCATTCGTTCAGGATCGAGGTGAGTCGAGCCATCAACTCAGCTTGGAGAGCCACCTGGTCCAGCGGCTCTTCCAGGACCTATAGGGAAACCACCACAGGTCCGGAAGATTTTTCGGCCACTCGTGGATAAAGAGCGCCTGCTCCTGGCAAAACATCCGCAATCCCTCTTCGCTGTGGCGGCGCCCCAGGCCGCTTTGCTTGACCCCTCCAAAGGGAAGCCCCGCCACGGCGTAATGGGTCAGGACATCGTTGACACAGACGGTGCCCGCCTCGATCCTTTTGGCTATGGCCTCTCCCTTTTCCAAGTCTTTCGTCCAAACGCTGGCGGCCAGCCCCAGGGGCAGGGCGTTGGCTAAGGAGACGGCTTCTTCCTCGTTTTCCACGGGCATTGCGGCCAGCACGGGTCCGAAGGTTTCCTCCTGCATGACGCGCATGGAGAGGTCCGCATCCAGAATCAAGGCCGGGCGCAGGAGCCCTTGACCTGCATCCACCAGGCGCCCTCCGATGACTCGCGCCCCTTTGGCCTGGGCGTCCTGAAGGTGGCTCAGGACCGTTTCCAACTGCCCGGGGAATATCATTCTTCCCAAATCCAGGGTTTGGTGCAGATCCACTCCCTGCCGCAAAGCGCTCATCTGGAGAGCCGCTTCGCTCGCAAACTCCCCGTAGATCTCTTTGGCTACAAAGACACGCTCCACCCCGATGCAGAGCTGTCCGCAGTTGGCGAAGGCTCCCCAGACGGCGGCTTTTGCAGCGCGCTTAAGCGGGGCGTCCCTAAACACCAGGAAGGGATGTTTTCCCCCCAGCTCCAGGACGCAGGGAATTTTCCTCTCCGCCGCTTTTTGGTAGACCCTGCGGCCGGTAGCCACCGAGCCCGTGAACAACACCATGTCCGCCTCCTCGAGGAGGCCTTCCCCTTCCGAACCCTTTGCGGGGATCACTTGAAAGAGATTTTCGGGAATTTGCGGAACCTGGCGGATGAGGCTTTCCAGGAAAAGGGCGGTGTGCGGCGTTCTGCTGGAGGGCTTCAGCATCACTGCGTTTCCGGCGATCAGGGCGGGAAGGGTATCCCCAAAGGGAATCAAGAAGGGCACGTTCCAGGGGGTGATGAGGACGATGATGCCCCGGGGGACGTAGTGAATGAAGGCGCGCTTATTGAGCAAAATCCAGGGCGTGGGAGCCGCCCGGTCCGCCAGGATGCTCCGCGCGTTTCGGGTAAAGTACTTGAAGATGGCCTCGGCCCCGGCCAGCTCCATATTTTCCATCTCATCTCGCGGCTTTCCGGTGTCGCCATGCAGCGTCCGCAAAAGCTCCGTCCGGTTTTCCTCAATCTTCCTCCAGAAAAGTCGTAGGGCCCGGAGGCGCTCCTCCAGGGGCCGCCTTTTCCATGCTCCTTGGGCCTCCCGCGCCTGTTGCGCTTTAATTGTAATGTCCCCGGCGGTCACGGGGGGAATCTCCAGGATCATACCCTGTGCCATTTTCTATTTCCCCATCGGTACCCCAGAGCCAGGGCGGAGGGGTAAGCCACCAAAAATAAAATGAGCGCCGCAAGGTTTGCCGGGCTCCAGAAGGCGGCATAGGTCGGTTGGGCGGGCCACCGGGGCGACAGCCCCAGAAGCTCGATGCCGGAGTTCCACATGAAATGGTTGCCTTGCCCGGCCTCGGACAGAAAGGGGAAGTTCCAGAGGTCAAAATAGAGTCCCCCGGCGATTGCCCAGAAGGCCAGGAGGGTCAGTCCTCCCAGAGCGGGAGCCTTGTCCGGGCGGTTGCGGGTCAGGTAGGCGATCAGGAACCCGGAGGCGGGAAGCAGCAGGAAGGTATCTAGGAGGAAACTGGCGTGAAGGGCGGAGGCATCGCTCAAAGCCATCGGTTTTCCCGGTACCACCGGATGGTTTGCTCCAGACCCACCTTAAAGTCCGGAAACTCGAAGCGGTAGCCTAGGGCCTTGAGCTTTGCGTTGTCCATCCAGAAATCCTGGGAAAGGTATTCCACAAAATCCGGTTCCAGGGTCGGTCTTTTACCCAGGAGGCGGCAGACGGTTTGATCCAGCCAGGCTGCGGCTCGAATCAACGGCATGGGAATGTGGATGGGGTAGAGACGCACCCCCAAGGTCTTGGCCACATGAAAAAAGCTGTTTTCAATGGTGGTGGTATTGTCATCCGTCAGGTTATAGACTTGGCCGACCGCCTCTTTTTGGTTGCTTAAGAATTCCGCGGCCCCGGCTACATCCCGCACGTGAATATATCCTCCAATGGCCTGGCCGTCTCCAGGAATCATTTTTAAAAGGCCTTTCCGCATCAGGAAGACAGGCACGGCGAGCCCGTAGCGGCTGCGGGGTCCGTATATCGCGGAGGGGCGGATGACGGCGATGGGCAGTTTTTCCCTTTGGCAGAAGGCCAGGGCGATTTCCTCCTGGAGGAGTTTGGAGCGTTCGTAGTTATTTTTGGGGGCGGGGGGTTCCGTCTCTTTGAGGGCCTCTTTGCGGAAGTTGTTTCCATAGATGCTTCCGGAACTCCACACCACGATGCTTTGAAGCTCCCCCTTTTTCACCGTCAACTGTCTCAAGAGGTTTTCGGTGCCTAGGCAGTTGACCTCCCAGAGTTTTCTCCAGGGGGCGCTGTAGTCGAAGATGGCTGCGATGTGAAATACCTTCTGGAAAGATCGGCTCAGGATGGGCCGTAGGCTTTCCGGTTGGGTGAGGTCCGCCGGAATGAATTCTGCCGGCGAGGGTAAAGCCGAGGGATCGGCGGCGGGGTGATCTGTGGCGAGGACTCGGCAGCCCTTTTCCAACAGGAGCTCCACCATGTGGGAGCCCACAAACCCGCAGGCTCCCGTCACCAAAGCGACCGAAGACATGTTTGGATTTTTGGGTTCGATCTTCCCTGCTGTCAGACCGTGGACCTGAGGGGGGTCGAACCCCAGGCTCGGCGCGCCCTTCGGGCAACGACCCGCGCCGACCCTTTCCTTTGATAACCGGTCAGGGGTTCGAGAGCTCCCCT